>NZ_JBCGCS010000026.1:0-88147 GCF_038594925.1 Achromobacter sp. JD-1
TCCTCTCCCGAACTGACCGCAGACAGGCTGCCGTTCTGGTACAGCTTGCGCCAGCCAAACAACTGATTCGGGTTGATTCCGTGCTGGCGCGCGACCGTCGAGACGGTCTTACCCGGCTCGAAACTCTCGCGCACCATCGCCAATTTTTCTTCCGCCGACCAGCGGCGCCGCCTCTCCGGCCCAGTTAACACTTCCATCACTGCTTGCTTGGTGTTAGTCAAAAATACAGTCATATGCCTAGTCAGTATTCTAGGTGAGTGATGGTGTCCGGTGATTCAGGGGGCCATTCCACACACCGGTTTGGTTTTTTTCCCGGGGAGCGGTGAAGCCGACCTCAAGTTACTCCCCATCACCCCTGGAATAAATATCACCGGCAGGATCAGATCCGGCCCGATACGTAGTTGAACCGGGTCGGTGATCTTGCAATCCGTCAGCGTCCAGGTGAAGCACTGTTGACCCCGGGCGTCGTAGTGAAACGGCGCCACGCGCTCGGTCGGCGGGTCTTTCTCAGGTTTGATGTCAGTCATTTCTTATCGCCTTTCCATTCGATATAAACGCCGTCCATGCGCATGTCTTTTTGCATGGTCAGAAAACCCTCGCTATCCGTACGGCCGGTCACTTGGGAGCCGTCGTTGCGCCATAGGGTGTACTCGGCATTGCGAGCGAGGGAGCCGTCGGCGAGCGTGGCCTGGAATCGGTCGTCAAACGGCGTAGCCTCCCAGGTGTTGAATTCCATCGACGCGCTGTTTGGCCCCACAAAGTTGTGTTGTGCCGCCTTCACCGTCAGCTTGCCCGGCATGCCCAGTTCAATATTCCCGTCGGCCATCTTGATGTACGCCCCGCCGCAGAGCAGCGTGATGTGCTTATCTGCGGCGATCAGCACATGCTGTTTGCTGGAGGTGATTTCGGCGCCTTGGTCGGCCTGGATGCGGATGGCGTTGTGTTGGGCTTGCAGCAGCAGTTCGCCTTGGTGGGCGATGTGGCGCATGGCGCCGCTTTGCGAGAACAGGCCCAGGTCGCCGCCTGCGTTGATGACTACCTTTTCACCGGCGCTGATCTGCTGGTGCTGCTGGGCGATGCTGTCGATATGGGCGCCTGCCGTCATCACGATGCTGGCGGGGGTGGCGGCGGCGATGCCGGCTGGCGCGCTTAGACCCATCGCGCCGGCATCGCCTTGGCCGGTGCCTTCGGGCTGATTGTTGGCGCCGTGGCCCAGGTCGCGCACGGCTTCGGTCAATGATTGCTGGGGCCGGGCGTCGTGGGGTACGCCGTCGTGGGTGCTGGCGTAGTCGCCCAGGTTACGAGCCAATTCCAATGCGGATTCCAAGGCGGCAACGATATCGGATCGGTCCAATTGCCCGCCCTTGGCTTGCAACTGCGCCTCGGTGCTTAACAACAGCCCCTTGGCGGCTCGCAATGCCCCGTGTTCATCCGTGCGCAGTTCGAACCCCTCACCACGAGGCTCCCCACCACCTGGACGCGGATGCGTCAGATAGCCCAGATGCAACTGCGTATCCCCGTGCTCGCTCATCAAGGCCGCGCTGATCTGTGCCGAGGTATCGTCCAGTCGCAGTTCATTGGCGCGGTTGCCCTTGTGCTCCTTGCTTTTGATCGTGTTCAGGATGTTGTGGCGCGGCAGTTCATATGGCGGCAGGTTGGTGGCGCGGAACGTTCTCCCGATAACTATTGGTTGGTCTGGATCGCCGTTTGCGAATTGCACGATGACTTCTTGTCCAATGCGGGGGATCGCTATGTGCCCCCACAGAGCCCCAGCCCAGTTTTGCGAGACGCGAATCCAGCAGGAACTGTGTTCATCGTTTCGACCCAGCCGGTCCCAGGGGAATTGCACTTTGACGCGGCCCCAGGCGTCGCAATAGATTTCTTCATTTGGCGGGCCGACCACGGTGGCCATCTGTGGGCCATCGAGGCGGGGTTTAGGGGCAGGCTCGGGCTTCCAGTCGACTTTGTCGGGTATGAGCTCGGCGGTGTAGTGGTAGCGCGTGCCTTGTTCGGAACCTGCCGCGTCTTCCTCTTGACTGGTGTGTTGCACCCCATGGTGGCGCATGCGCACGGGGCGCCAGCCTTGGTTCCAGTCTTCGCGCGGGTGGCCGGTCAGGTCGAAGGCGACACCGGGAATTAAACGCGCGTCATCGCCTTCGACAAGCGCCACGCGGGCATCGCGGCGGCGGCCTAGCAGGCGAGTTTGTGTGAAAGGCTTTCCCGCTTCGTCGAGTTTGTAGCGGCCGGGGTAGTCGTAGCGTTCGTAGCGATGATCCTGGTGGTCAAGGTCGGCGGCGACGGGGGAATGTTCCTGGCTATAGCGCGGATGGGTGTAGGTGTAGTCGCGCTGGGTTTGCACGGCGGTGCGGATGCGCTCGGCGTAGGCGAAGCGATGCAGCGCGGGTTCGGCTTGATCTCCACCCGGCATGGGGTTGTAGACCACCGGCCCGCCCGCGATCTCGCCATGGATGTAGATGCGGTCACCATGAATCAGGCGATGCCCGTATTCCGAATGCGCGTAGCGGTAGAAATAGCCTTCTTCGGCCGCCAGCCTGTCCAGAAACGCCAAGTTGGTGTCGCCGGCTTGCACGCAGTATTCGCGGGGCAGGTGCTCAAAGGTGGTGACCTGTTCGTAGTCGGTGATGCCTTGGCGCTTGATTACGTCGGCCAGGATCTCGGGTACTGACAGGTGCTGGTAGATGCGCCAGTCAGAACACAGCGCGGCGCGAGCCAGGGAGGGTTCCACGACCAGCCGATAGCGCGTGCGGCGAAAGCCGGTGTCGGCTTGGACGAATTCCGTGACGATGCCGTGTACATGGCGCACCGCCAGGTCACCGCGCCAAATGGTGAAGAGCGCGGGCTGGTCCAGCAGCGTACCGAAATCAACGGCGGGGTCGATGCTGGACAGTTCGATGCACAGCCGATAGGTCTCGGACAGGGCCTCGTCCAGCGTGAATTCAACGACGTCAAACGCCGTGCCACTGGCGGGGTTGAAGGTGAAGCGCAAGTCGGACAGCCGAGGCACGGCGGTGCTCCTTTTGGCGGTGTGCAAGATGGAACCGAACATCTTGCACAGCGGCAAAAGGCGCTGTCTATTGGACGACTATGAAACTGCGTCCCGCTTTCCTATGCGGCCAAGCGAATCGGCAAAGCTAATCGGCCAAGCGAATCGGCAAAGCTAAGCCGCCAAGTTGCGCTTCAAGGCGTGGATCAAGTCCGCGCGTGCCTCTTGCGCTTGGGGCAGCAGGCGAGTCATGCCGATGAAGCTGTGCGGCACGCCGGAGTACACAACCAGCATGGGCGCGGCGCCGGTGGCGAAGAGTTGGTTGGCCAAGTCCAGCGTGTCGTCCAGCAGCGGGTCCAGCGCGGCGGCTTGCAGGATCAGCGGCGGCAGGCCGTTCATGTCGGCGTGCAGTGGGGTGACGCCGGGGGCCTTCAATTGCGCGGCGTCGCCAACATACTGCCGCCAGTACCAATCGAGCTTTTCCGTGGACAGGCCAAAGCGTCCGTCGCCATAGGCGTCGTGCGAAGCCGTGTCGCGGCGGGCGGAGAGCATGCCGTAGATGACGACGCCGGTCTTGATGAAGGCGTCGCCCTCGTCGCGCAGGCGTTGCAGCGCGGCCAGCGTTAGGTTGCCGCCGGCTGATTCGCCGCCCACCGACAAGCGCGACGCATCCAGGCCCAACGAGGACGCTTGGTCGCGCAGCCAGCGCAGCGCGCCCAACACTTGTTCCAGCGCGACGGGGTAGCGGGCTTCGGGTGCCAAGGCGTAGGACAGGCCCGCCGTCACGATACCGGCGTCGGCCGCGATCTCGCGTTTCCAGCGGTCCAGCGAATCCAGGTCGCCGTGTGCGAAGCCGCCGCCGTGCAGGTGCAGGTACAGGGGCAGCGGCGTGTCGTTCGCGCCTTCGGGGTAGTACAGGCGCAGGGTGGCGGGCACGGGCAGATGGTCCAGCTGATGTTCCACCACGCGGCCAACGGGCGGCGCGGGCTGGCTCAACCACTGTTGGTAGGCGCGGTTTTTTTCTCGGAATTCAGCGATGGGGGTGGTCAGCACGTTGGGCGTGGCTACGCCGTGCTGCTGAGCCAGTGCTTGCGCGGCCAGCACGTCGGGCGCCAGGGTAGGGGTGTGGGAAGCGTCGCTCATGGGGTGTCCGTAGGATGCCGATGCGGGAACGCGCCAGTATGACGCGGATTGCGCGGCCTTGCTGAAACCCGCTTGCGCGGCGCCGCTTGGCGCTATCATCGTTGCGTCTTTGGCCGCGCCTGCCCATTGCGCGGTTGCCGGCTCGCTTTTGCCGGGCTTGCGGTAGTCACGCTTGCCTTGTCACCCTTATCGCCTTCTTGGAAACGCCACGCATGAACGACCGCCTACACCAGACGCTGCTTCGGTTTGACCAGTACAACGGCACCGACCCGAATCTGTTCACCTGGCAGGGCGAAACCTGTCCGCAAGAACTGTTCCTGGCGCAGAAGCTGCATGAATGGGTGTTGAAGCTGGCCCCGGAGGCACCCTTGCCGCTGGTGCTGGCCTCGCGTTGCCAGCATATCGGGCGCTGGGAAATCAGCCGCAAGAGCTACCCGGACGGGCGCGTGGGTTATCTGACGTGGCGCAAGGCCTTGGCGCGGCACCATGCCGCTGTCGCGGAAGGCATCTTGCGTGAAACGGGCTACGAGGACGACGTGATTGACCGCGTCAAGACCATCGTCATGAAGCAGGGCATCAAGCAGGACGCGGATGTGCAGACCATGGAAAACGCCTTGTGCCTGGTGTTTCTGCAATATCAGTACGAAGCCTTCCACCCCGCCCACGGCGAGAAGATTGTGGAAATTTTGCGCAAGTCTTTGCAGAAGATGGACGCAGCGGGTCACAAGTGGGCGCTGACCTTGCCGTATAGCGCGGCGGGAACGGCGTACCTGGAGCAGGCGCTGGCGGCGTAAGGCCGGTACACACGCGCTGCGCGCACAAATACACAAGCCCGGCCGCAACGTGGATGTCGCGAGCCGGGCTTGTTGCCGTCGTGCAAGACGGAGCTTGCCCGAAGGCGGTATGACTACGCAGGCTTGTCGGTAGACGTATCGTCGGCATCCTTGGTGGATGCATCGTTGGACGAGTCCGGCGTGTCGGCGGATGCCGAGTCAGCGGAGATCTCCGTCGGCGTTGCAGCGCAAGCCTCAGCCGGCGCTTGCGGCGACGACTGGACCGGAGCCGAGACAGGAACGGAGACCGGAGCAGCGACGGCGGCTGAGGCCGAAGCGGCGGTGTCGGTGCTTGCAGCCGCATCCGCGGCAGGCGCTTCGCCAGAGGCAGCGGCAGCCGCGGCTTCCTTCCTGGCCTTGTTGCGGGCAGCGGCGTTCTTGGATGCGCTGCGCGAGGCCATGCGCTTGGCATGCTTGGCTTCGTTGGCGGTGACGGCGCCCGAGGGTTCGCCGTTCAGGTCCACGCGCGGTGCGTCTTCCACCATGCAGGCCCAGTAGCGGCGGCCATCACACCAGGTCTTGACCGCTTCCTTGATCTGCGCCTCGTCCAACTGCAAAGCCTGGGCATGCTGCACCAGGTCAGCCAGCACGCCCAGCTTGAGCGGCAGCTTCGGGGCGGGATTCTTCGGGAAGGCCTTGGGAAACTGGCGTTGCAGGCGCGAGATCGCGACCACGACCGGGTCCACGGGCGATTCGCGGCGTTCGCGCTGCGGGCGCTGAGCCTTGTCGCCACCTTGCGAACGGGCGTTCTTGTCGCCGCCTTGCGGGCGCGGGCCCTTGCCGCCACCGGGTGGGCGAGGTCCTTTGCCGCCGCCTTGCGAACGCGCATCTTTCTTGGGGGTAGGCTCTTCAGGCGCTTGTTTGGTGATCAAGGCCCGGATCGCGGCTAACTGTTCTAGTCCCATGTGCTACACAAAAAAAAGGTTGAGGCCGTGAGCATCAGCGCTCGGGCGCGCTATCCCGACAGCACGACAAGCAGTGCCAGGAATAAAAGAATGCCGAACGCGGCCAGGGCAAACGGCAGTAGTAGAACATACACGCCGCGTTCTTGCCCCTGTCCGTGGGCCAAACCGGCCGCAATCGACATGCGAACGGGGGAAAAAATGCCCATTGCCGTGCCCGAAACGTGTAACAGCGCAGCCGCTGCCGGCACGTTCAAACCCGCGTTAAGCGCCAATGATAGCTGCGATGGCATGAACAGGCTGTTCGGCGCGTTGCCACTGTTGGCGAGGATACCAAAGGCGCCCGCCAGCAAGGGGGTCATCAGAATGGTCCAGTCATGCAGCGTGGCAAACAGCCCATCGGCATAGGCCTGCGAGATGCCCGCGCCGGCCAGCACCTCGGCCATCATCGCGAACAGGAAGACGGACATGACGGCGTGGCGGCCCGTGTGCCACGCCGTGCGCGCCTGGGTCATCAACGCGCGCGGCTGGCGGCGCCAGGCGGCCAGCGCCAGCGCGCCCACGATCAGCCAACTGCCCGCGTGCAAAAAAGGCTTCCACGCGGGCAGGTCGGCAAAGGGTTGGATGTCGGCCCAGGCGCCCAGCGTGTGGTTGAACGCGGGCACGAGCCGTGTGACGGCCAGGCAGGCGATCACCAGCATGTAGGGCAGCGCGCGCCGGGCGGCGGCCAGCGCCTGGGCGCGGTCGGGGCGGCGGTCCAGCACAAAGCGCAGCACGATCAAGGGGCCAAAGGACACCAGCAGCGCGGTTTCTGGTCCCAGCACGGCGGTGGCGGCGCTCAGCAGGACCAGGCTGGCCGTGATCCAGGCGGCTTCGCGCCCGTGTTCGGCGGCATCGGCGCGCAGACCGGCGCGGCGCGCGGTGCGCCAGTACAGCGCCATCCACACCGCCATCAGCAAGGCCACCGCCACCATGCTGTACAGCGCCAACTGTGGGGCCGGGACGCGCGCATAGGCGGAGGCCAGCAAGGTGCCGCTGCCCATCGCGCCCCACGGAATCAGGGTCTGGCTCAGCAAGGCGAACACCATGATGTCGCGCGGCTTCAGGCCCAGCGGGCGGATCAGCAGCACCGTGCCCAGCATGCCCACGCCAAAACCCGTGGCGGATTCCGCGAAAGGGCCGATCAGGAAACAGGCGAAGAACAGCCGCCGCCGCCGGGCCAGCGGGTCGTTCAGTTCGGGGTGTGCGGCGGTCGCCTGCCCAGGCGCCTGGCCCTGCGAGGCCATCTGCCAGAACAGCAGCCCGCCCAGAATATAAGGCGTGATGATCCAGCCGATCCATGCGCCACGCTCAAGCGTCACCGCCAATGGCTCGCCGGCAAACGGGGCAGGCGCGGCGGACAGTGCAATGGGGACGGCGGCGCACAGGCCCAGCACCGCGGCCACCGTGGTGTTGACGCGCCCGCTGGCGATGGCGCCGATCACGATCAGGGCGGGCAGGGACCACAGCAGATAGGTCATGGGTGAGCGGCGCCGCTTATTGGACGGCGGCCTTGGCGGGTGAGCGCAGCACGACCTGCGTGATTTCCGAGGGGCGGCCCAGGCGGATCGGAAAGCCTGGCCACAGCCCCGCGCCGTTGCTGACGTAGAGGTGCATGCCGTCCACATCGTACTTGCCCGACACAAAGCCTTCGTTGGCCAGTTGGGTCAAGAGGTGCGGCCCCAGGATCTGCCCGCCATGAGTATGGCCGGACAATTGCAGCCCGGCGCCCGCGCGCGCATTCTGCGCCGCGCCGATTGGGCGATGGCTCAGCAGGATGACCGGGTCGGTAGCCCGCACGCCGTCCATGGCGCGCGCCACGTCCGGCACGTCCTGACCATAGGCGGCGGCCATCTTGTCCGTGACGCCGGCCAGCACCAAACGCTGCCCCTTGGGTGTCAAGGTGACGTGTTCATTCAACAGCAGGCGCAGGCCCAGCTTGTCGAACGCGGGTAGCCAGCGTTGGTATTCCGCGTAGTACTCGTGGTTGCCGGGGATGGCATAGACCCCGTCGGGGGCACGCAGTGCTTGCAGCGGCAGCACATCGGCCGCGCGGGCGTTGGTGGTGCCGTCGACCAGGTCACCGGTGATGACGATCAGGTCGGGCTTCAGCGCATTGGTTTTGTTGACCACGGCCTGCATCCATGGGGCTTCCAGCAGCCGGCTGGCGTGCAGGTCGGTCAACTGCACCAGCCGGTACCCGTCCAGCTCGGGCGGCAGCTTGGGCAGGGCGACTTCGATCGTCTTGACGTCGGGCACGCGCACGGCCTGCCACACGCCGATGGCCGACAGCGCCATGGCCAGCACGGCGGCGCTGGCGCCCCAACGGCGTGCCGCCAACACGCGCCGGCCGCGCGCGCGTGACACGGCGTAGACCGCCACGCCCGCCACGTCGCGCACCAGCAGCAGCATGGCCAACAGCAGCAGCCCGCCGAAGAGCCAGCCCAGCACCATGATCAGCGTGGCGGGAATTTCAGGGGAAGCCATCGAGCCGAAAAAGTGGCGCGTGACCAGATGGTGCTCAGCAACCCCAAGCAGCAAGGCGGACAGCAGCAGCTTGGCGGGTTTGGACCAGGACAGGGGCAGAACGAAACGCCAGATGACGTAGAGACTGATCAGTGCCGTGAAGACGTGGAACACGCGGTGATTCCTACTGGAAGAGGGCGGGATGCCGTTGGAAAAAATGGGGCCGGCCGGAGCCAGCGACATTATGCCGGTGCGGAGGCGTGTGCTGATGACAGGCCGTCTAGGCCCAGGCAAGCCGCAGCGGCAAGTGGGCGAGTCAATGAAACGTCGCGAATGTATGTGGCAAATACACGTCGTAAATTCGCAACAAAATATAGGTATGAGAAGTATTCGCATTACACTTCGTCCCCACATCAAAAGCCCATTCAGGGAGAGGAAGCCAGCATGCATGTCGCCAGGCCGCAGCGCCGCAAACCCCGTGTTCGTTCTCATCATCAGCCCGGTTTTCCGCTATGCCGCACCTCGGCCTTGGTGCTGATGGCGCTGGCTTGCGCCAATGCCGCCGCGCAGGACAGCGCCGTGGCAACCTTGCCCACCGTGCAGGTCGTGGGCGATGGCGACCCGACCACGACAGAAGGGACGGGGTCTTACACGCCGCGCGCCACGGCCGCCAGCACCGGCCTGCCGTTGACGCTGCGCGAAACGCCGCAATCCGTCACGGTGGTGACGCGCCAGCGCATGGAAGATGAAAACATGTTGTCGCTGGCCGACGTCATGGCCAGCACGCCCGGTATCTCGGTGCAAAACTACGACAGCGAGCGTTATTCGTTCAGCTCGCGCGGTTTCTCCATTACCAATTACCTGTACGACGGCGTACCCACCGACTTCAACACGGGCTATGCGGGCGGCGAATCGTCCATCGACCCCATCATCTATGACCGCGTGGAAGTTGTGCGCGGCGCCACCGGCCTGTTGACCGGCTCGGGCAATCCGTCGGCGTCCATCAACCTGGTGCGCAAGCACGCCACCAGCCGTGAGTTCAAGGCCGACGTCAGCGTCAGCGCCGGCAATTGGGACACCTATCGCGGCACGCTGGACCTGTCCACGCCGCTGAACAAATCCGGCAGCGTGCGCGGCCGCATCGTGTCGGCCTACCAGGACAACCATTCGTATCTGGACGGCTACCAGAACAAGAAAAAGATCTTCTACGGCGTGGTGGACGCCGACCTGACGTCGCGCACCACCTTCAGCGCGGGCTTCAACTACCAGGACAACGACCCGCAGCGCAGCAGCTGGGGCGGCTTTCCGCTGTGGTACGCGGACGGCGGGCGCACCGACTGGAAGCGGTCGTTGAACACGGGCGCGGACTGGAGTTCGTGGGCCAGCACCACGTCCGGCGGCTTCGCCAGCCTGGAACACCGCTTTGACAACGACTGGCGCGTGCAGGCCGTGGCGTCACATTCCAAGCACGAAATGGATGGCAAGCTGCTGTACCTGTATGGCTGGCCCGACCGCGAAACCGGCTTGGGCGTGAACGGATCGCCCGCGTGGTACCTGGGCGACCGCAAGCAGAACAGCCTGGACCTGAAAGCCTCCGGCCCGTTCACGGCCTTTGGTCGCCGCCATGAAGCGGTGGTGGGCGCCAGCTTCACCCGGCAATACGCGGACTTCGACTATCGCTCGGCGCTGGACGCCGCGCCGGTGGGCAACTTTTTCGACTGGGATGGCTCGTATCCCGAGCCGCAATGGAGCGACACCGCCGTCACCGCCAGCCGCTACACCACCAAGCAAAGCGGCTGGTACGGCGCGCTGCGCCTGAACCTGGCCGACCCCTTGAAGCTGATCGTGGGTGGGCGCTACAGCACCTGGAAGACGGATTCGGTGGGCTTTGGCGGCGGCAGCCGCACGGCGTTCGACAAAGACGCCTTCATTCCCTATGCCGGCTTGCTCTACGACATCAACGAGACCTACACCGCCTACGTCAGCTACACCGGCATCTTCAACCCGCAAAGCTACCAGGACCGCAACGGCAGTTGGCTGGACCCGCTGGAAGGCAAGTCCTACGAGGCCGGCATCAAGGGCGAATTCCTGGAAGGCCGCCTGAACGCCAGCGCCGCCATTTTCCAGGTCGAGCAGGACAACGTCGCCCAGACCGACCCGGGTTACCTGGTGCCGGGTTCGATCAACCAGGCATACCGGGCCGCACAAGGTACGCGCAGCCGCGGCTTTGACCTTGAGATGTCGGGCGAGGTGACGCCGGGCTGGAACGTGGCGGCCGGTTGGTCGCATTGGACCGCCCGCGACGGTGACGGCGCCCCCATCCAGACCAACCAGCCGCGCTCGCTGGTGCGCCTGTTCACCACCTACCAGTTGCCGGGTGATTGGAACCGGCTGACAGTGGGCGGCGGCGTCAACTGGCAAAGCGGCGTCTACACCATCGCCAGCGGCCCCAATGGCGACGAGCGCGTCGGTCAGGGCAGCTACGCCATCACCAACCTGATGGCGCGATATCGCTTCAACCGCAACCTGTCGGCGCAGTTGAACGTCAACAACGTGTTTGACCGCAAGTACTACAGCCAGGTCGGCTTCTATAGCCAAGGGGCCTGGGGCGCGGGCACCAGCGCCATGTTGACGATGCGCTATCAGTACTAAGGTGGGTGGCGCTCATGCGTTTGCGCAGAGCGCCACCGGGCAGTCACGCAAGAGCGCGGTCAAGGGCACTTCGCCCGTCGCGTTCGCGCTGACCTGAGCCTCGGACAACACGTTGCGGAGCGCGCCCGCATCAATATCCGGGGGCAGGACAACGCGGGTGCCTTCCCAGTAGCGGCAGGCCTGCGCCGCTTGGTCCGTCGTATACGCCACCAAGGCCCGCGCGCATAGCCGGGGCGCCACCGCCACCATGCTGCGCCCCTCGTGCCGGCGCACGTACGCAATCACGTGCGCCGCGCGTGGGCCGATGACGGCAAGCGGCGTGTAATCCCCGTGGCTGAACAGGGCGGGGTGGCGGGCACGCAGCGCCAGGGCGCGGCGGATAAGTTGCTGCTTGATGGCGCCGCTGCGCCACGCTGCCGCGCCGGTGGCCATGGGCAGGTCAGCATCCTCTGCCTTCAGCAACTCGGCCCGTTCGGCGTAGTCGACGGGGCGGCGGTTGTCGGGGTCAACCAGGCTGAAGTCCCACAGTTCGGTGCCTTGGTACAGGTCGGGCACGCCGGGTAGCGTGTTGCGCAACAAGGTCTGGGTCAGGCTGTTCACCAGCCCGGCGGGGGCGATGCCCAGCGCCCACGTGGCGATGTCGCGCAGCAGCGCCCGGCCGTCGCCCGGGTCTTGCAAGGTCGTGATGCAGGCTCGGGCGGCCTCTTCGTAGCTGGCGTCCGGGTCGGTCCAACTGGTGTGCAGCTTGGCTTCGCGCTGGGCTTTTTCTTGCCACTGCGCGATGCGTAGAAGAAATTCAGAGACGGGCGCGGTGACCTCGTCACCGCCGTCATCCAGGCGCTCGACCGATAGCGACAGCGGCCACGCCCCCACCAGGCTTTGCAGCAGCAGGTAGCGGTCGGCGGGGCTGGGCGCGCCCGGCTTGGCCAGGCGCGGTATCCATGCGCCGACCATGCGCAGCCATTCGTCGGGCGCTTCGCTCAGCACGGCCAGCCGCGCGCGCGTGTCCTCACCGCGTTTATGGTCATGCGTGGCGGTGGCCAGCATGGCGTGGGGATGCGTGCGCGCGCGCGCCGCGCTCAGCGCATGAAAGGCTTGCAGCGGCAGCGCAAAACGCGTGGGGCTGGAACCCACTTCGTTGCGCGACAACAGCGGGCCACGGCGGTAGAACAAGGTGTCTTCCAGGGCCTTGGCCGCCAGCGGCGGGGTCAGTTGCTGGAAGCGGCGCAAGGCCACGGCGCGGGCTTGCGCCAGGTCGTTATCGGTTTGCGGCGCGCCGCCCAGCCATTCATCAATCTGTTCCAGCAATCGGGCGTCGGCATTGCCGTCGCCCAGCGCTTCGCGCGCCTGCTCCAGCGCCACGCGGCACCAATGCGCGTCCGCCGCGCTGCGGCCTCCGTCCTCCGCATAGCTGCGGTACACCGGAAACGCCGCCAGCAAGGCCGTCAGCACGCGGTCGATGGCAGGGGCGGTCCAGTCGCGCGTGCGCGGGTCGAAGTGGGCGATGCGCGTCAGCGCGCGCACCAGCGCTTGCCGCTCGGCGGGGAAATGCCGCGCCAGCATGCGATGGCGCGCATCGCGGAGCTGGGCAGAGGCGTCGCGCGGGTCGCCGCTAAGCGCGGCCCAGCAGCGCTCAAGCTGGGCCTGCGCTTCGGGCGCGTGCAGCAGCGCGCCCACCTGGTCCATGAAGTCATAGCCAGTGGTGCCCTCGGTGGGCCAGCGCGCGTCCAACGATTCGTCGTCGGCCAGGATTTTTTCAATGATCAGGTAGGCGCCGCCGGGCAGGCCGGCTTGTTTGCGCTCGCCTTCCGCTTGCCGCAAGGCGTGGCGCAGGCGGCGCAGATAAGCGCCGGGGCTGGCCAGGCCGTCGATGTGATCGATGCGCAAGCCGTCCAGCACGCCTTCGCGATACAGGCGCAGCACCAGGCCATGCACGGCGTCGAAGACTGCGCCGTCTTCCACGCGCACGCCGACCAGTTCACTGATCTCGAAGAAGCGGCGCCAGTTGATCTGGTCGGGCGCGGTGCGCCACCACGCCAGTCGGTAGTGCTGGCGTTCCAGCAGCGCATGCAGCCGCGCCTGGCCCGCGTCGGCGGCCGAATCGCCAGCCAGCGAACCCGGCGCAAGCGGCAGCCGCTGGCCACCCGCGCTGATATGGCAGGCGCCTGCCTTCGCATCGTGTTCCAGACGGATGTCGCCTGCCGCCAGGGCCTGGCCGTACAGGTCGGGCAGCACGGGCAGCAGCACCTTGCCGCGCAACGCAGGGTCGGGCGCATCCCAGTCGATATCGAAGGTGGTGGCGTGCGCGCTGTCCTGTCCGTGGCGCAGCACGTCGGCCCACCAGGGGTTCGAGGCGTGCGCCGCCATGTGGTTAGGGACGATGTCGGCAATCAGGCCCAGGCCGCGCGCGCGGGCGGCGTCCGCCAACCGGCGCAGGGCGGTTTCCCCGCCCAGTTCGGTGCTGACCCGCTGATGGTCGATCACGTCATAGCCGTGGGTGGATCCTGCTCGGGCCTGGGTAATGGGCGACAAGTACAGATGGCTGACGCCCAGCGCGGCGTAATAGGGAAGCTGCGCGCGGGCGTCGTCCAGCGTAAAGCCGGCATGCAGTTGCAGGCGCGCGGTGGCGCGGGGAACTAGGGTCTGGTTCATGATCGCCCCCGCACGGCGCGCACCGGCCGCAGCCGCGCCTGGCTGTTGGGCGCGTTCAAACAGTCCGCCACGGACAGCGGTACGCGCTGGCGCCAGTTGGGATGATCCGTGGTGGTGCCGGGCAGGTTGGGCTGGTCCAACTGGCCGGTCAGGTCTTCCAGCGGAACCAGCATCAAGGGGCAAGGCGTAGCGGCGACGAAGCCCAGCAGTTCGGCGCTGGGCGTCTCGCGCGGCAACGGCAAGGTGGATGCGGCCGGCGAGCAGGACTGCACCGACCGCCACAAGGTGGCGCGGTCTTCCAGGCGCTCGGCGTGCAGCGCGGCCTGATCCTGACCGGGCGCCAGCAGGCGCAGCCGGGAACGCCACAGGATGTCTTGCGCGTGCCACCAGCCTTCCAGCGTGGGCAGATCGTGGGTGGTGGTCATGGCGACGGCGTTGGCGGGCCACTGCGAGGGCGGCAGGAATTCGGGAGGCTCGGCAGAGGGGGCTGGCGGCGTGGCGCTGTCGGCGCCGGCTTCCGGCGCGGAACCGGCGCCGCGCATGAACCACAGCACGTCCATGCCCAGGACCCCGTGCGCTTCCAACTGCGCGTCAAAACCTTCCGGCACCGTGCCCAGGTTTTCACCGACGATCAGCGCGCGGTGCAGCCGGGCTTCCAGCGCGGTCAGGCGCAGCAACTGCTGCAAGGGATACCGCAGGTAGCCGCCGTCTTGCGGGCTGGCGCCATCGGGTATCAGCCACATCCGGGCCATGCCCAGGATGTGGTCGATGCGTAATCCGCCGGCATGGGCCAGGCAGGCGCGCAGCATGGCCAGAAAGGCCGCGTAGCCGGAGGCCTGCAAGGCGGTGGGTGACAGCGCGGTCAGGCCCCAGCCTTGGCCCAGCGGGTTGTACAGGTCGGGCGGCGCGCCCACGCTGGCGCGTGTCATCAGGTCGGCCCGCCGACTCCAGGCGTGGCTGCCCAGCGGGCTGCCGCCTACCGCCAGGTCGGCCACCACGCCCACCCGCATGCCGGCATCGCGGCTGGCGTGCTGTACGCGCCTCAGGCTTTCGGACGCCAGCCATTGGCTGAACATGTGTGCGTCGACATCGTGCGCGTGATCGGACGCGTAACGTTGCGCGGCCGCTGAGCGCGGATCTTGCAATTCGGTGGGCCACTGCGTCCAGGGCACGGGCGCGCCCGCCGCCAGACTGTGCTCGGCGTGCAGGGCTTCGAATAGCGCGTGCTCAAACAGGTCTGGCCCGGCGGCGGCGCGGTAGCTGTCGTAAGCGCGGCGCTGCTCGGCGCTGGCGTGGGTGGTGAAGCGGTCGTGCAGGCGCCGCAGCAACTGCTGGCGAAAGCCCGCCGCCGCGGGCCAGTTGATCAAGGGTTGCGCGTCCAGCACAGGCAGGCGTGCCGGGGTCATGCCCGCCAGCGCGTCGCGCACGGCATCCGCGCCCAGGATGCCGGCGGGGTCGGCGTACAGCGTGTTCAGGAACAAACGGCTGGATGGGGAATACGGGCTGCACTGCGCCGGGTCCGCCGCGAACATGGCGTGCACGGGGCTGATGGCCAGCGCATCGGCGCCGGCCGCGCCGGTGGCGATTGCCAGCTCACGCAGGGCGCCGAAATCGCCAAAGCCGTGCGTGGCCTGCGTGGGGTCGGGGGCCGGGCGCCGTAGGCTGTAGACCTGTACGGCCAGGCCCCAGGCGCGGGCGTCCTGCGCTTGCAACAGTTCATCCAGCGACGGCGCGCGCGGCGGGCACACGGCAAGAGTCATCACCCCGGCCTGCGTGTGCAGGGTGTAGTAGCCGGGGGTGGTTGGCGCGCGCAAGGTCGCGGCGGCGTCTTGTCCCGCCGTGGTGCGGCCGGAGAGGGCCGGCCCGGAAGAGGGTTCGATGCGATACGTGCCCGCGCAGTCGGGCGGCAGCGGCACGGCCTCGCCCGGCAGTGCGACCAGCATCGCGGGCAGGTGCGCCTGCGCGGACAGGGCGGCCAGACGCTGGCGGCTGTCGCGGATGTCTGCCTCGGAATCGGCGGGCAGATCCATGGCGGCCAGCAGCGCGCGCAAGGTGTCGGGCGACACGCGGCGGGGGCGCTGGCCGGCGTCGGTCCAGTACTCGGCAATGCCGGCCTCGTCGGCCAGTTCGGATAGCCCCGCGTGGGTGGCGGCGCTCATCTTGCGTCCTCCAACAGCCAGACGGTGCTTTCCGGGCAAAGGCTGCCTTGGCTCAAGGCGTCAAACGCACCCGCGCGCGACTCGAACAGCAGTGTCGAGGCCAGTGGCGGTATGGTGGCTTGTTTGCGCGGCAGGGCCTCGTGCATCGGCCCCAGGTTGACGTACGCCGTCAGCAAGGCGCCATTGCCCAGACGCCACCGGGCATGCACGCTGTGATCGCCCACGGCGCGCGCGTACACGGTGCGCGCGCCTTCCAACCTGGGCGCGATAACGCGCAGGCGCAGGTCCAGCAGCGCGCGGTACAGGCTGCGCCACGACTGGGCTTCCGCGCTGTCGGCCTGGGGCCAGGGCGCGCTTTGGTCCCAGGTGGATTCGGCGTTCGGGTCGGGCACGGGTTCGCCGTTGGCGCCCGAAAACTCCGGGAACGCGGCGAATTCGCGCTGGCGGCCTTCGCGCACCGCTTGCGCCAACGCCGGGTCCGTGTGGCTGGTGAAGTACAGGAAAGGCGCGCGGCTGCCGCTTTCCTCTCCCATGAACACCAGCGGAATCTGCGGCGCCAGCAGTTGCAGCGTGACGGCGGCGCGCAAGCGTTCGGCGTTCTCGGCCAGCTCGGTCAGCCGTTCGCCCCAGGCGCGGTTGCCGGTCTGGTCATGGTTTTGCAGGAACAGCACGAAGGCCGTGGGCGGCAGGTGGCCGCTGGGTTCGCCGCGCGCCGCGCCTTGCCGGTAACGCGAGGGCTGGCCTTGATACAGCCATCCTTCGGCCAGGCAGCGCGCCAGCGCCTGGGCAGGCTGTTCCGAGTAGTCGGCGTAGTAGCCGCGGGACTCCCCGGTCAGCAGGTGGTGCAGCACGTGGTGCGCGTCGTCGTTCCACTGCGCGTCATAGCCTTCAGTCAGCAGGCTGGCGCGGTTGTCGTCGTTTTCCAGCACCAGGTGCAGGTGGCGCTGCGCCGGCACCTGGCCTCGCACAAAGCGCGCCAATTCCACCAGCCAGTCGGGGTCGGGGATGGCGTGCACCGCGTCCAGCCGCAAGCCGTCAAAGCGGTATTCCGTCAGCCAGTACAGGGCGTTTTCTTCAAAGTAGCGGCGCACGGGGGGCTGGCGGAAATCAATCGCGGCGCCCCAGGGTGTGGACACGTCATCGCGAAAGAAGGGCGCGGCGTATTGGGACAGGTAATTGCCGTCCGGGCCGAAGTGGTTGTAGACCACGTCCAGCATCACGCACAGCCCCAGGCCATGCGCGGTGTCGATCAGGCGCTTGAGTTCGTCGGGCGTGCCATAGGCGGTGTCGGGCGCGTAGGGCAGGACGCCGTCGTAGCCCCAGTTGCGGGGGCCAGGGAAGTCGGCGATGGGCATCAGTTCAAGCACGGTGATGCCCAGCCCGGCCAGCTCGGGCAGGCGTTCAGTCAGGCCGGCAAAGCCGCCTGCCAGGCCGGGATGGGCTTCGTAGATGATGGCTTCGCGCCAGGGGCGGCCCATCCAGGACGCGTGCCGCCAGGGGTAGGTGTCCGGCCCCATGACAACGCTGGCGCCATGCACGTCGCCATCTTGCAAGCGCGAGGCGGGGTCGGGCACGAGCAGGTCCTGGCCGATGCGATAGCGGTAGCGCGTGCCGGGCGGGCAATTCACGTCCACCTGGGCGTAGCCGTCGGCGTCGGGTCGCAGCGCGATGGGTACGCGCCCATCGATGACCAAGGCCAGGTCGGGTGGGGCCGACGGCGCCCACAGGCGAAAGCGCGTACGCCCGTCAGGCAGCGGCAGCGCGCCATGGGTATAGGGTTCGGGCAACACGGTCATGAGGCATTTCCGGGGATGCAGGTGGCGGTCAGCAGCACCAGGCTATGCGCCTCGACCGTAACCTCGGGTTCAGAAACGGGCGCCGCGGGCACTTGCGTGGCGGAATCCAGTTCACGCAGCCAGGCTTGCCCGGGTTCGGGCAAGGTGAAGGTGGCCGGTTCGGCGCTGGGGTTCATCAGCAGCAAGGAAATATCGGCGCTGCCGTCTTCGCGCAGCGCCGCGCGCCGCAAGGCCATGGTGCGCAGTTGCGGGTCGTCCCAAGCGGCCTGGTCGATGGGGCCACCGTGGGTGTCCAGCCAACTGATGGCGCTGACGCCCGGGCATATCTCCTGGGCCGCATCGCCGAAGCGCGCCGCGCGCAGGCTGGGATGATCGCGCCGCAGCGCCACCACCCGCGCCACGAAATGGCTGAGCGCTCGGCCCGCGTCGCTTTGGGCCTGGCCCCAGTCCAGCCACGATAGCGGGCCGTCCTGGCAATAGGCGTTGTTGTTGCCGTCCTGGCTGTTGCCGAATTCGTCGCCCGCCAACATCATCGGCGTGCCATCGGACAGGAACAAGGTGGCCAGCAAGGCGCGCTGCACCCGGCCGCGCCGTTCAAGAATGGCGGCGTCTTCCGTCGGCCCTTCCTCGCCCCAGTTGTGGCTGTAGTTTTCCGAATGGCCGTCGTTGCCGTTTTCGCCATTGGCCTCGTTGTGGCTGCCGTCGTAGCTGACCACGTCCTGGAGGGTAAAGCCGTCGTGGGACGACACGAAGTTGATGCTTGCCCAGGGCCGGCGGTGGCGGCGGTCGAAGATATCGCGCGACCCGCACAGGCGCGCCGCCATGTCGCCGCGCATGCCTTCGTCGCCGCGCCAGTAACGGCGCACGGTGTCGCGATAGCGATCGTTCCATTCGCCCAGGCCGGGCTGGTGGTTGCCGAGCTGGTAGCCGTCGGGGCCGATGTCCCAGGGTTCGGAAATGAGTTTCACGCCGGCCAGCACGGGGTCTTGCAGCAAGGCGTCGAAGAAGCCCGAACCGGGGTCAAAGCCCGTGCCTTCGCGGCCGAGGGTGACGCCCAGATCGAAGCGAAACCCGTCCACCCCATACGACTGCGTCCAGTACCGCAGGGAATCCATCACCATCTGCAGCACGCGGGGGTGGGACACGTTGACGGTGTTGCCGCAGCCGGTGTCGTTGATGTAGTAGCGTTCCTCGCCGGGCATCAGCCGGTAGTAGCTGGCGTTGTCCAGCCCGCGCCAGGACAGCGTGGGCCCCAGCTCGCTGCCTTCGCAGGTGTGGTTGTAGACCACGTCCAGAATCACTTCCAGCCCGGCCGCGTGCAGGCGCCGCACCGCTTGGCGCAGGTCGTTGGGGCCGTTTTGCAGATAGCTCGGTTCCGGCGAGAAGAACGACAGCGTGTTGTAGCCCCAGTAGTTACGCAAGCCACGTTCCAGCAGAAAGCGGTCTTGCAGGAAGGCATGCACGGGCAGCAGTTCCACCGCCGTGACGCCCAGCCGGTGCAGGTGCTCGATGAAGCGCGGGTCGGCCAGCGCGGCGCAGGTGCCGCGTAGTGGCGGGCGCAGGTCTTCGCGCTGCATCGACACGCCGCGCAGATGCACTTCGTAGAGGGTGGTGTCCGTCCACGGGGTGTCGGGAGCCTTGCTGTTGCCCCAGTTGAACGGCACGTCTTCGGTCACCACGGCCTTGGCCATGGCCGGCGCGCTGTCGCGGCGGTCCATCGACAGGTCGGCGCGCGCGTGGTTCATGCGGTAGCCAAAGAGCGCATCGCTCCAACTGACCGGCCCGGTCATCTGGCGCGCGTAGGGGTCCAGCAGCAGCTTGTGCGGATTGAAGCGGTGGCCGTTGCGCGGGTCATACGGACCATGCGCGCGATAGCCGTAGACCAAGCCCGGTTGCGCATCTGGCAGGTAGCCGTGCCAGACCTCGTCGGTGCACTCGGGCAGATCGAAGCGCCGCAGTTCCTTGCGGCCGCGCGCGTCGAAGATGCACAGTTCGATGCGGGTGGCGTTGGCCGAGAACACGGCGAAATTCACGCCCAGGCCGTCGCTGACGGCGCCAAGCGGATACGGCCGGCCGGTGGTAAGGCGGGTGAACTGAGTGGGGTCCATGGATTCAGCCTTGGTGCGTGAAGAACAGAGTGGCAAGCGGCGGCAAGGTCAGCGACAGCGATTGCGCGTGGCCATGGGCGGCTTGGTCTGACGACTGCGCCGCGCCCTGGTTGCCTTGGCCCGAGCCGCCATACCAGCCCGCGTCGGTGTTCAGCGATTCGGCCCAGCGGCCGCCCAAGGGCACGCCGACGCGGTAGTCGTGCCGCGTGACGGGGGTGAAGTTGCAGACGGCCAGCATCAACGACGACGCGCTTCGGCGCACGAAGGCGGCCACGCTGTTGTCGGCATCGTCCATGACCAGCCAGTCAAAGCCGTCGGGCTCGGTGTCGCGTTCATGCAGCGCGGGCGATTCGCGATACAGCCGGTTCAGGTCGGCCACCAGGCGCTGCACACCCTTGTGGCCGGCGTCGTCCAGCAGGCCCCAGTTCAACCAGGCATCGTGGTTCCATTCGGCGGGCTGGGCCAGTTCACCGCCCATGAACAGCAGCTTCTTGCCGGGATGCGCCCACATGAAGCCCAGGTAGGCGCGCAGGTTGGCCAGTTGGGTGGCGGGGTCGCCGGGCATCTTGTTCAGCAGCGAGCCCTTGCCATGCACCACCTCGTCATGCGATAGCGGCAGGATGAAGCGTTCGGAATAGGCGTAGGCCATGCCGAAGGTGATGTCGTGATGATGGTATTTGCGGTGGACCGGGTCTTCGTGCATGTAGCGCAGCGTGTCGTGCATCCAGCCCATGTTCCATTTGTAGTGAAAGCCCAGGCCGCCGTCAGCCACCGGCGCGGTCACACCGGGCCAGGCGGTGGACTCTTCGGCCACCACGATGGCGTCGGGCGCCTGTTCGCGCACGGTGGTGTTCAGTTCGCGCAGGAAGGCCACGGCTTCCAGGTTCTCGCGGCCGCCGTGTACGTTGGGGATCCATTCGCCGGGCTGGCGGCTGTAATCGCGGTAGAGCATGGAGGCCACCGCGTCCACGCGCAGGCCATCAATATGGAATTCCCGCAGCCAGTGCACGGCGCTGGCGATCATGAAGGCTTTGACTTCGGTGCGGCCCAGGTTGTAGACCAGCGTGTTCCAGTCGGGGTGATAGCCTTCGCGCGGGTCGGCGTATTCGTATAGCGGCGTGCCATCAAAGCGCGCCAGCCCGTGGGCGTCGTTCGGAAAGTGCGCGGGCACCCAGTCCAGGATGACGCCGATACCGGCGGCGTGACAGCGGTCGACGAAGCGGGCGAAGGCGGCCGGCGGACCAAAGCGCGCGGACGGCGCGAACATGCCCAGGGGTTGGTACCCCCAGGAGCCGCCGAAGGGGTATTCCATGATCGGCATCAGCTCCACATGCGAGAAACTCATGGCTTCTGCGTAGGCGGGCAGCTTGTCGGCGAGCTGGTCCCAGACGCAGCGCTCGGCGTCGGGCGCGAGCCATGAGCCGGCGTGCACTTCGTAGATGGAAATGGGAGCGTGGCGCGCTTGGCGCTCTGCGCGGGAACGCATCCATGCGTCGTCCGTCCAGGAATAGGGGGTGGGGTCGTCAACGACCGAAGCGGTGGCAGGCGCTGCCTGGGCGCGGCGCGCCATGGGGTCCGCCCTGAAAACAATGGCGCCCGCGTTGTCGGTAATGGCGAACTTGTAGCAATCGCCCGCCGTCACGCCGGGAATGAACAGTTCCCACACGCCGGCCGCGTGGCGCAGGCGCATGGGATGGCGGCGCGCGTCCCAGCTGTTGAAGTCGCCCACCACGGCGACGCGGCGCGCGTTGGGCGCCCAGACCGCGCAGCGCAGGCCGGGCACGCCATGCATCTCATCAAGCCGCGCGCCCAGCACCGACAGGGCCGCGCGCCAGTCACCGCTGGCCAGCCCGGCCAGATCGGCGTCGGACAGCACCGGGCCGAAGGCGTAGGCGTCGGCCGTCAGTTGTTCGGTCTCGGGCCACTGGATGGCCAATTGGTATGAGCCCGGGTCGCCGGGGCGGGCGTCGGGGGCGGCGCCGGTATAGAGACCTTGGGCTTGTTCTTGCAGCGGCAGGCGGCTGCCGTCGGTGGTCACGACCGACACCGCGCGGGCGTCGGGCACCAGCGCGCGCACCACGCCATCGTGCGGCCCCAGGACCGCAAACGGGTCCGCGTGCTGGCCGGTGACCAAGGCCTGCAGGCTGGCCGCGTCAAGCTGGCCTGCTTGTGGCGCAGACGCTGGAGAAGACGGCTGGGGGGGGCCGTTGTCATGACGATTCATCGTGATTGTTCCTCGGCGCTGATCGCCGCTTCTTGCAAGAGTTCGCGTGCCAGCTCGGTCAGCGCGCACAGCGGAATGGAGATCCAGTCGGGGCGATGGGCCGCTTCGTAGCTGACTTCGTAGGCGGCTTTTTCCAGTTGCGCCAACTTCAGCAGCGTGCTCTCTTGCGCGGCAGGCAGCGCAATCCTGGTTGAGGCGGCCTCTTGGTAGCCTTGCAGAAACGCCTCGACCGCGCGCGCGCCAAAGCGCGCCAGCAAGGTGTCGCGCAAGTCCTGCGGCACCCCGTGGGCGGCCGCCGAATCACCGGGGCCCGCGTTGGCGTCGGTGGGCGCGCCACCCATCGGGTCGCTGCGCGCCACCGATGCGGCGGCATAGTCGAACGAACGCAGCATGCCCGCCACGTCCTTGTACGGCGTCGTGACCGTGCGGCGGGTCTCCAGCGTCTGGATGGGCTCGCCTTCAAAGTCGATCAGGTAGGCGTCCGTCTGCGCCACCAGCACCTGACCCAGGTGGAAGTCACCGTGTACGCGAATCAGCGGCGCGCCCGTCAGCGCCTGCGCCATGCGGTCCACCTGCTTGGCCAGGCGGCCGTGATGTTCAAACAGCCATTGCGCGCAGGCGTGTGATGGCGCTTCCAGCTTGTCCTGCGCGGCACGCAGGTCCTGTTCGGCGCGGCCCAGTTGCGCGATGATGCGCGCGGCGTGTGCCTGCGCATCTTCCGCCGTGGCGGTGTGCACGGGAAAGGCGGGGTCGTCCGATTCCTGGGCCAGCGCGTTGTGCAGCTCGGCCAGGCGGCGGCCGATGGTGCTGGCCATGACCGTGTAGCCTTCCAGGCTGGCTTCGAATTCCTCGGGGCTGTTGCCGCCCAGCAGCGCCGCGCCCAGCGTGCGTTTCAGGGTGTCCAGCGTCCAGGTCCAGGCATCGCCCTCGTTGGTGACGAAGGCGTGCAGCACGGCCAGGGTATGGGGCACGCCGTCGGCGTCCTCGCGCAACACTTCACCCAGCAAGGCGGGAATATTGGCGTAGCCCACGCGCGTCAGGTGGCGCGATATTTCAACCTCGGGCGAGATGCCGGGCTGCACGTTGCGGATCAGCTTCAAGATGGCTTGCCCACCGACGATGACCGAACTGTTGGACTGTTCCGCGCTGATCCATTGCAGCGCGGGTTCTTCGCCGAAGTCCAGTTCGGCCAGACCCGGTTCCGGCACGCAGCGGATCACGCCGGGTTTGTCGCCCGGCTTGCCGCCGTCGCGTCCATCGACCGCGTGGCCAGCGCGCATGGCGTCGACCACGCCCAGCACAAAGCCGGGTTGCAGAAAGGCGTCGGCCAAGGTGCCGACTTCGGCGCCCCGGCGCACGCGCGCAATGGGGTACTGCACCTGGGCGGTTTCGTCCCATACCAGCACGAAGGGAGCCTGGACGCGCAGGGCGTGGGCTTTGGGTTTGAGGTCATCACGTCGGGCGCCATCCCCACTTTGGGCGCCATCCCCATCTTCAGGTTCGACTTCGGCCCAGTAATACTCGCCGCCGTTGGACTTGAAGGGCGTGGCGTAGGCCAGCCGCGCGCGCAACGGCGCCTTCGACCCCGGAAACCAGCGCTGGCGCGCCAGGTATTCAGGCAGCACCTCTGTTTCCAGCGTGCTGCGGGAGGCATCCGTCAAGGCCGCGCCGCCGCGCGACTTCAACACCAGGGTGGTCAGTTCCGGCATCTGCTCGGGCGCGCTGGCGTGCCAGCCTGGCGGGGCGGCGTCGGCGCTCAGGTCCATCCAGTAAAAGCCATAGGGCGGCAGCGTCAACAAGTAAGGCAGTTCGCCAATGGCGGGAAACGGCGTGCCGCCCAGCATTTCCACCGGCACGCGGCCGCTGAACGCCTGCAGCGGCAATTCCACGGGCTGCGCCGCGTTGGACAGGTTGGCCACGCACAGGATGATGGTGTCGTTCCATTGCCGCAGGTACGCCAGAATCTTGCGGTTGCCGGCCTGGATGAAGCGCAGCGTGCCGCGGCCGAACGCGTGGGTCTGGCGGCGCTGCGCCAGCATGCGGCGTGTCCAGTTCAGCAGGGAATGCGGGTCGCGCTGCTGGGCCTCGACATTGACCGCCTCGTAACCGTAGAGCGGCCCCATCAACACGGGCAGCGGCAGGCGCTCGGGGTCGGCGCGCGAGAAGCCGCCATTGCGGTCGGGCGACCATTGCATGGGTGTGCGCACGCCGTCGCGGTCGCCCAGGTGCACGTTGTCGCCCATGCCCAGTTCGTCGCCGTAGTACAGCACCGGTGTGCCGGGCATGGACAAGAGCAGGCTGTTCATCAGTTCGACCCGGCGGCGGTCGCGTTCCAGCAGGGGGGCCAGGCGGCGGCGGATGCCCAGGTTGATGCGCGCGCGCGTGTCGGCGGCGTACACGCTCCACAGATAATCGCGTTCGCGGCTGGTCACCATTTCCAGCGTCAGTTCGTCATGGTTGCGCAGGAAGATGGCCCATTGGCAGGTCTCGGGAATGTCGGGCGTCTGCCGGATGATGTCGGTGATGGGAAAGCGGTCTTCCTGTGCAATCGCCATGTACATGCGCGGCATCAGTGGAAAGTGGAACGACATATGGCATTCGTCGCCGGTGCCGAAATATTCCTGCGCGTCCTCGGGCCATTGGTTGGCTTCGGCCAGTAGCAGGCGGTTCGGATATTCCTGATCGATTACCGCGCGTATCTGCTTTAGCACCTGGTGCGTTTCCGGCAGGTTCTCGTTGTTGGTGCCTTCGCGTTCCACCAGATACGGCACGGCGTCCAGGCGCAGCCCGTCCACCCCCATGTCCAGCCAGTAACGCATCACCGACAGCACTTCCTTCAGCACTTGCGGGTTGTCGTAGTTCAGATCGGGCTGATGCGAATAGAAGCGGTGCCAGAAGTAGGCATTGGCTTCGGGGTCCCAGGTCCAGTTGGATTTTTCCGTATCGCAAAAAATGATGCGGGTGCCGGCATAGGCCTTGTCGTTGTCGGACCACACGTAGAAATTGCGCGCCGCCGAACCGGGGCGCGAGGTGCGCGCGCGCTGAAACCAGCGATGCTGGTCCGACGTATGGTTGACCACCAGTTCGGTAATGACGCGCAAGCCGCGCGCATGCGCCTCGCGGATCAGCTTGCGTACGTCGGCCACGGTGCCGTAGTCGGGATGCACGCCTCGGTAGTCGGCGATGTCGTAGCCGTCGTCGCGCCGTGGCGAGGGGTAGAACGGCAGCAGCCAGATGGTGTTCACGCCCAGGCTGGCGATGTAGTCCAGCTTCATGATCAAGCCGGGGACGTCGCCCACCCCATCGTCATTCGAGTCGAAGAACGACTTCACATGCAACTGGTAGATGACGGCGTCCTTGTACCAAAGACCGTCATCCTTATGGGGCTGGGTTTCAGTGATCATATTGGGCTCCGGGCGCGTCAACCATGCAGGGACAGGCGCCAGATTCGATAGGGTTGGTCGGGGGACAGCGTCACGGTGCGCGTCGCGTCGCGCCAGGTGTCGCGGCTGTCCATCAGCAGGTCTTCCACTTCCAGGTGCGCGGGCCGGGCCTCGCCGAAGAGCCAGAAGGGCGCCTCCACGTGCGCGGGTTGTGGGTGGAAAGGGTCCAGGCTCACCACGGTGAGCACCACGTTGCCCAGGCCGGGCGTGGCTTTCACGAAGGCCAGCACGCGGTCATTGCCGCTGGGCACCGCCGTCAGCCCGCGATGCGTTTGCAGGGCGGGGTTGGCGTGGCGGATCTGGTTCAGGCGCGCGATCTCGGCGCGGATGTTGCCGGGGGCACGCCAGTCGCGCTGGCGCAATTCGTACTTTTCGGAATCCAGGTATTCCTCTTTGCCCGGCACCGGCGCGGCCTCGCACAGTTCAAAGCCGCTATACACCCCCCACAACCCCGAGCCCATGGCGGCCAGCGCGGCCCGGATCAAGAAACCGGGGCGGCCCGAAGTCTGCAAGAACACCGGGTTGATGTCGGGCGTGTTCACGAAGAAGTGCGGCCGGAAGAAATCAGCGGGCGGCGGGTGCGAGACTTCTTCCAGGTACGACTGCAATTCCGCGCGGTCGTTGCGCCAGGTGAAGTACGTGTAAGACTGCGTGAAGCCCACCTTGGCCAGCCGGTACATCATCTTGGGCTTGGTAAAAGCTTCGGACAGGAACAGCACGTCGGGATGCTGCCCATGCACTTCGGCGATCAGCCATTGCCAGAATGGCAGCGGCTTGGTGTGGGGGTTGTCCACGCGGAAGATGCGCACCCCGTTCTCCACCCAGAACAGCACCACGTCGCGCAGCGCGCGCCACAGCGCCAGCTTGCGGGCGCGGCGGGGCGGGCTGCCATAGAACGACACGTTGACGATGTCCTGGTATTTCTTCGGCGGGTTCTCGGCATAGCGCAGCGAGCCGTCGGGCCGCCACGAAAACCAGTCGGGATGCTGTTTCAGCCAGGGGTGGTCGGGCGAGCACTGAATGGCGAAGTCCAGCGCCATTTCCATGCCATGGTCGTGCGCGGCCCGCACCAGGCGCAGAAAGTCGGGCAAGGTGCCCAGCTTGGGTTCGATGGCGTCGTGCCCGCCCTCGGGCGAGCCAATGGCGTAGGGGCTGCCCACATCATCCGGCTCGGCGCTCAGCGCGTTGTTGCGCCCCTTGCGATTGCTCAGGCCGATGGGGTGGATGGGGGGCAGGTACAGCACGTCGAAGCCCATTTCCTGGATGTCGGGCAGGCGCTCGATGACGTCGTCAAAGGTGCCGTGGCGGCCGGGTTCGCGCGCTTGCGAGCGCGGAAAGAGTTCATACCAGGCGCTATGGCAGGCTTGCGGGCGGTCGACCCAGACCGGGTAGGGGGCGGGCGTGACGGTTTCAAAGGGGCGGGCGTCCAGCTCGCGCATGGCGCGGGCCAGTTCGGGGCTGAGCAGCAACGCGATGTGGGCGTCGCTGGGTTCCGTGCCCGACTTCGGGTCGGGCAGGGCTTTCAGCGTCTGCTTCACCACCGCCACACTGTCGGCGGGGTAGGCGTGCTGGCTGGCGCGCTTTTCGGCTTCGCGCAGCAACTGCATGCCTTCGGCCACTTCAAGCGATAGCGCCAGACCCGCGTTGTGCTTGACTTCAAGGTCATGGTGATAGGTCTGCCAGACGTCAAACCACGCCGCCACCTGAAACTCGTGCGGCCCGATCCGACGCGGCCGGAAGCTGGCCTGCCAACGGTCGTTGGACAGCAGTTTCAAGGGCGTGCGCTTCCAGTGGGATTCGTCCGCGGCGCGCCATCGCACCTCGCCCGCGATGCGGTCGTGTCCGTCCATCAGCAGGTCGGCCTGGACGGTAACGCGTTCGTGCACCGTGCACTTGACGGGGTGCGCGCCATCATCCACGGCGGGCGCCACGCTTTCGATGGCCACGCGCAGGCCGGCTCCGCCTTCGGTGCGCGGCCCCGGGTGGCGCGAGGCCTCGCGCACGGGGGGCATCGGCGTCACCGCCATCAGCACGCAGGCGCCGGGGGCCAGGGTGTCGCCAGCCAGCACGGGTGCGTCTGCCTCGCGTTGCGCCAGGATGTCGCCGGGCGGCAGGCTGGGGGCCACCGCGTCCCAATCGATGCGCGCGGGGCTGTTGTTGGCGGGGTTCAGGGCCAGCACGGCCGTGGCGCCGTCCGCCATGTCGCGCAGGATCAGCGTGGCGCGGCCATCGCGGCCGCCCAATACCCGGGGCAAGCCCGTGGGCAGGTCTGCCGGCGGTTCGTGCAGGCTGAGCCACTGATTGATGTCCTGGGTGGTGTCGTGATGGGTGTCATCGTGGCGCGTCTGCATACCGGCTGGCGCGTCGATCTCGTTTTCCGTCGCCATCCAGCCGTTGGCGGTGAAGGCGGCGGCCCAGGCGCCGCGCATGTCGGCATCGGGCCGATTCGGGGCGTGGCCTTCCAGCGGCTGGGTGCTGGCCAGCACGGGCGCCACCCGCCGCAGGCGCGCGGCCTCGTCGGCCAGCCACGCGGACTTGTAGTCCCACCACGGCAGGGACGAAAACACCCCGTCGAAGCCGGCATCGCGCAGGGCGTCCAGTTGAGGCTGGGTCAGGCCGGGCGTCCAGGCCAGACAGCGCGGTGGGCTGGCATGGCGGCGCAGTGGCGTCAACAGGTCCTGCCAGTTGGCGGCGGGCAGCGCCTGGGGGGATTCAAATACAAAGCCGGCCACGCCCGCATCGACCCAGCGCGTCAGCCGCTCGGCCCAGGCCTGGGCAAACGCTGGCGGCGGCGCCCGGTGCAGCGTCATCACGCCCCAGGTGCTGAGGGGCAGGCGGGGATCGCGGGCCGGATCGTCAGGCGGGGGGAGATACCAGCCGGCAGGCGCCGTGGCGGGGCTGGCATCGACCGATACGCGGTCCAGCACCACGCGCAGCATCAGCATCAAGCCTTGCGCCGCGGCGGCGCGTGACAGGCGGGCCAGGCGCTCGGTGATGGGTTCGGTGCCATCACCCGCCGGACTCAGGTCGGCATCAATGGGGGCTAGCGTGCGCGCATCGGCCGGCCGCAGCCAGGGCGGCGGTATCAGCACGGCATTGAACCCGGCCTGTTGGATGCGGGCCAGCCGGGCTTGCAGGGCGGGGTCGCCTGCCGTCCGCGCGCCGTCCGGCAGACCCAAGGGCGCGTGGCAGATGCGCAGCGCGGCGGGCGGGGTGGGGACGGGCGTCTGGGCAGCAGCCATATAGGTTCGCCTTAGATGGGCATGGGCAGGGAACCGCGCGCCTGCCGCGACCGCCGCTGGCGCGCGTCGGCCCGTTGGCCCGCTTGTGCGGCCTGAGCGCCCTCTGCCTGAACCGGGGCGGGTTGCGCCGTGTTGTCCTTGGCGTCGGCGCGGCCCGTCAGCGCTTGCAGCAGTGCTTCGTATGCGCCCACGGCGCGCTGCCAACTGAAGTCGGTGTTCATGGCGTTGCGCTGCATGGCGCGCCACAGCGTCGGATGCCGACGCAGATGCATGGCGCGCGACAGCGCATCGGCCATGGCGTCGGGGTGGTCGCCGTCAAACAGCAGGCCGTTGGCAAACGCCATTGCCGTCAAGGGCGCGTGGGTACCCGGGTCTTCGATGGTGTCGGCCATGCCGCCCACGCGCGACCCGATCGGCAGGGTGCCGTAGCGCATGGCGTACAGCGGCGTCAGGCCAAAGGGTTCGAAGCGGCTGCCGTGCAGCAGGATGTCGCCGCCGGCGTGCAGGCGATGCGCGCCCGCCTCGTTGTAGCCAATGCGGGTGGCGCAGCGCTGGGGGTAGCGGTCGGCCAGCGCCTTCAACGCGGCTTCCAGGCGGCGGTCGCCCTGGCCCAGGATAGCCACCTGCATTTCCGGGTAGGTGTCCAGGGCGCGCGGCAGGGCCTCGGCGGCCACGTCGGCCATCTTCTGGTCGGTCAGCCGGCTGCCCATCACCACCAGCGTGGCTTGCGCGTCGGCCGCCAGGCCGAATTCACGTTGCAGCACGGTCTTGCACAGGCGCTTGTTGGCCAGATCAGAGGCGGTGTAGCGCAAGGGCCCCAGGTGCGGGTCGCGCGCGGGGTCCCACAGCGCCGTGTCGATGCCGTTGGGAATGGCGATGAGATCGGCGGCGCGCTCGCGCAGCAAGCCATCCAGCCCGCAGCCGAAGGCCGGCGTCAGGATTTCGCGCGAATAGGTGTGGCTGACGGTGGTGACGCGGTCGGCGTGGGCAATGCCGGCCTTCATGAAATTGAGCTTGTTCCAGGCCACGCTGGCGTGCTCGCCCCGGAAGGCGGGGGCAATGCCGAAGGCAGCGGCATCCTCTAACGGGAATTGGCCTTGAAACGCCATGTTGTGTATGGTCAGCACCGATTTCACATCGGTGATGCCGGCTTGGCGCATCAACATGGGGGTCAGCGCCGCGTGCCAGTCGTGCGCGTGCACCACATCGGGGCGTGGCAGCCCCGGCACGCCGCGCGCAATCCGCATGGCGGCGTGCGACAGGGCGGCGTAGCGCAGGCCATTGTCAGGGTGTTCCTGGCCATCCTCGTCCACATACAGCCCGGCGCGGTCATAGAGCGCATCGTTTTCCAGCAGCAGAAAGGACAGTTCAGACGAAGGGCATACGCCGGCCAGCAGGCGCGCGTCGCCGCCCGGCAGGTCTTCCAGCCGCGCCACTTCGTGCACGCCGTCCAGGCGCTTGACCGCGCCTCGGTAGGCGGGCAGCAGGATGGTGGCGGGCACGCCCCGCTGGACCATCGCCCGCGTCATGCCGGTGATGGCGTCGCCCAAGCCCCCGGTCTTGGCCAGGGGGAATGCTTCGGCAGCCACTATGAGTATTGTCGTCGCCATGCTTGTTGCTCCGGAGTAGGTCGGAGGGCCGCTGAAAAAGTGGGCCCGATTCCGTAAGGCCTTCTTATGCGCAAGTCGCGTGCCCAAGCCGATGCAGCGAGGGCGGGCGCGGGTTTGGCGGGGGTGACGCGTCGTTGTTGCTGGCGTTTGTAAATTTGGGAGCAGTGCAACAAATTGCGTCGAAGCGGCTTGGGAAAGGGCGTGGGAAAAGGCGGGGTAAGGGCGAGCTACGGGCGGGCATGGCGATTGCGGCGCGCCGGGGTTGTCAACCGGGGTTGTCAACCCCGGTTGTCAACATTTCCGAGAACCGCCAGGCGGTTCGCAGACCCCTTTACAAGGAGCGCCAACTTGAAAACCGTTTCCGATTTTGTGCTCGCCCGCTTGGGCGAATGGGGCGTGCAGCGCGTCTTCGGCTATCCCGGCGACGGCATCAACGGGCTGATCGGCGCGTTTGGCAAAAACCAGGAACTGGAATTCGTGCAGGCCCGCCACGAAGAGGGCGCGGCCTTCATGGCCTGCGCCCATGCCAAATTCACGGGCCAGGTCGGCGTGTGCATGGCCACGTCGGGGCCGGGCGCCATCCATCTGTTGAACGGGCTGTACGACGCGAAGATGGACCACCAGCCGGTCGTGGCCATCGTCGGCCAGCAGGCGCGCAGCGCGCTGGGTGGCGATTACCAGCAGGAGGTGGACCTGGTCAGCCTGTTCAAGGACGTGGCGCATGACTTCGTGCACATGGTGACCTCGCCCTTGCAGGCGCGCCACATGGTGGACCGCGCCATGCGCATCGCCATGGAACGGCGCGGTGTCACCTGCCTGATCTTTCCCAACGATGTGCAAGACCTGGAAGCCGTCGAGGCGCCGCCGCGCGAGCATGGCACGGTGCATACCGGTATCGGCCTGACCTCCCACGCCGCGGTGCCGCCGGAAGCGGCGCTGGATAACGCCGCCGCCATCCTGAACCAGGGTGAGCGCGTGGCGATGCTGGTGGGCGCGGGCGCGCTGGAAGCGGGCGACGAGGTGCGCGCCGTGGCCGAGCGCTTGGGCGCGGGCGTGGCCAAGGCCTTGCTGGGCAAGGCCGTGGTGCCCGACGCGCTGCCCTACGTGACGGGCGCCATCGGCTTGCTGGGCACGCAACCCAGTTGGGAAATGATGAACGAGTGCGACACGCTGCTGATGGTGGGCACGTCGTTTCCGTACGCCGAGTTCCTGCCCAAGGAAGGGCAGGCGCGCGCGGTGCAGATTGATGTGGACGGCCGCAAGCTCAGCCTGCGCTATCCGGTGGAAGTGGGGCTGGTGGGCGACGCCCGCCTGACCTTGCAGGCCTTGTTGCCCAAACTGGAAACCAAAGCGTCCGACCGCTGGTTGAAGGGCATTGAAAAGCGGGTGTCGCGATGGCGCGAAACCGTGGAAGCCCGCGCCATGGTCAAGGCCAAGGGCGTCAACCCCCAACGCCCGTTCCTGGAACTGTCCAGCCGCTTGCCGGAACACTGCATCGTGACCTGCGATTCCGGGTCCGCCGCCAGTTGGTACGCGCGCGACGTGCAATTGCGCCAGGGCATGATGGGGTCGGTCTCGGGCGGCCTGGCCAGCATGGGCTGCGGCGTGCCCTATGCCCTGGCGGCCAAGCTGGCCCACCCCGGGCGACCGGTTGTGGCGCTGGTGGGCGACGGCGCGATGCAGATGCTGGGCATCAATGAATTGATCACCATTGCGCACCGGTGGAAAGACTGGACCGACCCGACGCTGGTGGTGCTGGTGCTGAACAACGGCGACCTGAACATGGTCACGTGGGAGCAGCGCGTGATGGGGGGCGACCCGCGCTTTGCGGATTCGCAATGGTTGCCGCCGTTCTCGTACGCGGACTACGGGCGCATGCTGGGCCTGGAAGGCATCCGCGTGACCGAACCCGACGAGGTCGGGCCCGCCTGGGACCGCGCGCTGAACGCGGGCCGGCCCACGGTGCTGGAAGTGGTGACCGACCCCGAAGTGCCGCCGATGCCGCCGCACATCCCGGCCAAGCAGGTGGCGGCCTACATGGCGGCCTTGCGCAAGGAAGACCTGGCCACCGGGGCGGCGGCGTTGCGCGCCACCATCAAGCAATGGTGGGCTAGCTGATTCGGGCGTCCGCTTGGTGTGCAACACGCAAGGTGCGCGGCGGGCACGGCGTTTGCGGACAGAGTGGGTCCTACCACCAACACGCTGGACGGAAGTTCGGCAAAGGAGATAAAGCATGCAAACCCAAACCAACATCGTGGGCGGTCCCAAGAGCAGCCCCGGCGGCCCCGGCCCGGAAGTCATGGCGGCGGACACGTTGCAAGGCAACGACGTCTACAACTCGGCGGGCGAAGAGCTGGGGTCCATCAAGGACATCATGATCGACGTGCCCCGGGGCCGCGTGGCCTATGCGGTGCTGTCGCGCGGCGGCGTATTGGGCATCGGCGACAAGCTCTTCGCGATTCCGTGGGCGGCGCTCACGCTGGACACTGATCGCAAGTGCTTCGTGCTGGACGTGGACGAAGAAACGCTGAAGAACGCGCCGGGCTTTGACAAGGACAACTGGCCCAGCATGGCCGACGAGACCTGGGCGCGTAACCTGCACACGTACTACAAGCAGGACATCTATTGGTAAGCCAATAGCATCAAGGCACCGGCCGCGGGTCCCCCATCCGCGCGCCGGTCACCATTTCAGTCACCCAATTCACCAACACCGAGGTATAGGCACGCTGCGCGGATTTTTCCGTCAGCGCGTGGTCGGCGCCGTCGATGATGCGGTGGGTCATGGAATGCGAACGGCGGAACGCCGAGCGGTAGCTCATGATGGTGGAATGCGGAATGAAGGTGTCGTGCTCGGCTTCCACGATCAACACATCCCCGCTGAATTCCGCGCAGGCCTTCAGCGCGCGGTTGGTTTCCGGCGCCACATAGGTGTTGCGATAGGCGCGCAGCGTTTCCCGGTTCAACTGGTTTTTCGGCAGCAGCCATTCTTCGTCGCGGTACAGGGCGGGCACATGCAGCGCCAGCCAGCGCACGCGGCGCAGCCCGCTAAGCAGGGCGGCCAGGTAGCCGCCATAGCTGCTGCCCACCACCGCGACCGATCCGGAATCCAGCGACGGGTGGGTGGCCAGCAGGTCGTAGGCCGCCATGACGTCGCGCAGGTTATCTTCGCGCGTCACTTGTAATTGCTGCTCGCGCGTGGCCGCATGGCCGCGCAGGTCGAAAGTCAGGCAGACACAGCCCAATGCCGCAATGCCCTTGGCGCGCGACAGGTCGAATTCCTGGCTACCGCCCCAGCCATGGATGAACAGCACACCCGGCACCTTGTTCTCGGGTGTCAGAAAGGTGCCGTCCAGCACCTGGCCGTCCACCGACAGGGCGATGGGATCACTGTGCGCGGCCATGGCCAACCTCCTCCCAGCCCTCCGGGCCGTCCAGCACGGCGGCGGACTTGCTGATGTGGCCCACCGCCGAATCCACGCCATGAAAGACCAGATGCTGCGCAATGGGCAGCACCTGATCCGGCCCGTAGCGTTCGCGGGTGGCGGCGCGCACCGAGGTCAGCGAAGGTGACAGCGCAAACGCCTGCATGGCGGCCAGCTCCGCCAGACTGGCGCCGCCCGCCCGCCAGGACTGTTCCAACACGCCGGCCCGCGCCTGCCCCGCGCCGTTCGTGCCAAACGCCACGTCGTAATTGCGGCGCGAGGCGAACAACTGCGGGTAGGCGGTGGACACCGCCGTGTCGTATTGGCAGGCCATGGCCACGGCTTGGCGTTCGTGGTCGGTCAGGTCCAACGCGCGCAGGGCATCGAAGCCGCCACGCGCCAAGCGCAGCTCTGACCCGCCGTAGACGGATCGGCCCTGGTTGTCCTGCGTGAGCGATTGCGTGCCCACATACGCGATTTCCATTTTCCCCACCCGCGCCCAGCCGACGCTGTAGGTGGACACGTCTTCCAGGTCCTCTTCCAGCACCAGCCCCAGCCGGCGCATGGCCAGCGGCGACTGTTCTTGCAGCGCGGCGCGCAGTTCCTGGGCATTGCGGGCCACTTTCTGGCCGCGCCCCGCCGTGGCGTCGGTGGGCTTGACGCGCAATGGCCCGGTTTTCAGCAGTTGCAGCCCGGCGGCCTCGGCGTCAGCGGGCGTGAAGACGGTATAGCCGTTCAGCACCACCTCGCGCAGCGCGTCCGCCAGGTCGGCCACCCAGGCCTTGGGCGCCTTGGCCTGCGGGCCGATGAGCCCATGGGTGATGGCCTTGCCGGCCACGAAGGAATGTGGGGCGACGCCACCGTACAGGTCGGCGGCGCGGGTGATGCCCAGGCGGGCCGCGCGAGTGGGGCCGATGATGGTGCGGTCGGGCACGTAGTAGGGGGGCGGTTCGTCGCGCCGTCGGCTGGGCCGGAAGTCTGGTTCAAAGCGGCGCCCCAACAAGGCCGCCAGGCGCAGCGCCATGGCTTCTTGCGACGCCACCTCGTGTTCAGAGGCACTGGCGCGCCGGGGGTAGGCCACCACCAGGTCGGATTCGCTATCGGGTTCACGCTGGGCAGGGTGGCGTTTCATGAGGGCGGGTGAAGCAAGTTGTGTTCCTGTTGGGCCGGCGCGTGACGCTTGCGCCACGCGGCGCGGGCTTCGAACAGCGGAAAGGCGGCCAAGGCCAGGCACATGGGGGCCAAGGCGTAGCAGGCGCGATAGGCCAGGGCGGCGCCCAGCGCTTCGGAATACGGCATGCGCGGGGCCAGCACGGCCACGAAGATGGCCTCGGTGGTGCCCAGCCCCCCTGGCACGCGCGTCAACACGGCCGCGAAACTCGCGCACAGCAAAATGCCCATCACCAGGGGATACGACGCCTTGCCCTGTAGCAGCACGTAGGCCACCGCGCCCATGAACATCCATGACAGTCCGGCGAACAGAACTTGCAGCAGCGCCATGCGTGCGCGCGGCAAGGTGACGCGCTGGCCCATCAAGGTGGCCGAGCGGCGGTTCGCGCGGGCGCACATCCACACGTAGGCGATGCCCGCCGCCAGCAAACCGGCGCCAATCAGGCGCAGCACACCGTTGCCCACGTCCCAGCCTTGCGGCACCTTCAACGCGCCACTGACGAACACCACGCCCGCCACCCAGGCATAGCCGATCCAGTTCGACGCGGCCGAAAAGACGGCCACGCGTGTCGCCACCGATTTACGGCAGCCCAGCCTGGCGTACAGGCGCAAGCGCGCGCCCAGGCCGCCCACCAGCACGCCCAGGCTGAGGTTCAGCGCGTAGCTCAGCATCGCGATGCCCATCACACTGGGCCAGCCCAGCTTGTGCCCGGTGTAGCGGCGGCCCAGCAGGTCCAGCGCGCCATAGCTCAGATAGCCCAGCACCACCAGGCCGCTCGCCATCAGGATGGACTCGCCGGGAATGCTGCGCATGGCCTGCCAAACCTTCGGCCAATCCACCGAGCGGCCGAAATAGAACAGCAGCACGGCCACGACCGCCAGCACCACCCAGGGCAGCACCTTCTTGATACGCGGCCAGCGGTGGCGCAAGGAGCGCATGAACGTCGTTCGGTAAACCCTCATGCGGCCTCGCTTTCGCCGGGTTCAGGCGGCTTGATGGTTTGCAGACGCGGCTTGTGCGCCGGCAGGGCGCCTGCCCAGGCCGGAAAGCGCCGCAGAAAGTGAAACACCACCACGCCCACCCAGAAGCGCCGCAGCGCGCGCGTGGACTTGGGGCTGAACGGCACGGTCTTGCAGTCTTGCTCGATCAGGCGGTCCAGGCTTTGTCGCAAGGCCTGATTCAGCGAACGGTCGCGCACCACCACGTTGGCTTCCAGGTTCAGGGCCAGGCTCAAGGGGTCCAGGTTGCTGGACCCCACGGTGCACCAGTCGTCATCCACGCAAGCCACCTTGCCGTGCAGCGGCCGCTTGCAGTATTCGTAGATTTCGACGCCCGCATTCTTCAGATAGTCATACAGCATGGTGGCGGCCAGGCGCGCCACCAGCATGTCGGGTTCGCCTTGCAGCAGCAGGCGCACGCGCACGCCCCGGCGCGCGGCCTTGGTCAGGTCGCGCAGCAGGTGATAGCCAGGGAAGAAATAGGCATTGGCAATCAGCACGTCGTGGCGCGCGGCGCGCAGGCCGGCGCGGTAGTAGCGTTCGATGTCGGTGGTGTTGCCATCGTTGTCGCGCACCACCAGGCGCCCGCCGCCATCGCCCTCGGGCACGGAAGCGGCGGCGGGGCGCCGCCATCGGCGTCGGGGCTTCGCAACGCCCAGGGCAGACCGGGCATAGTCGGCCAGGTCGGCCGCCAAGGGGCCGTCCACCCGCACCGCATAGTCCTGCTTGGCCTCGGGGCCGAAGTCGGCCAGATGATCCGCCGAAAAATTGATGCCGCCGATCAGCGCGCACACACCGTCCACCGCCACGATCTTGCGGTGCATGCGGCGGAACACATTGGTGCGCACGCCCAGCAGGCGCGGGCGGGGGTCGAAGATATGAAAGCGCACGCCGCTTTCGGTCAGGGCGCCAATGAATTCCTGGCTGAGCTGGTCCGAACCGTAGCCGTCCACCAGCACGTCCACGCTGACGCCGCGCCGGGCGGCGGCAATCAGGGTTTTCTGCAAGGCCTGCCCGACCTTGTCGTCGAACAGGATGAAGGTTTCAAGCAGCACTTCGTGCTTGGCCGAATCAATGGCTTCGTTCACGGCGGGGAAATAGGCTTCGCCGTTTTCCAGCAGCGTGTAGCGGTTGCCCGTCCGCCATCCCAAGTCAACCGGCGTCATAGCGCAATCTCCGCGGCAAGGGGTACGTGGTCCGACAGGCGCGACCACACGCGCGAGGCCTGCGGCATGGGGCGCCAGTCACGCACGTTGCGCACATAGATGCGATCCAGCCGCAGCAGCGGCCAGCGCGCCGGAAAGGTGCGGGCAGGGCGGCCCAGGCGCGTCGTGAATACCTCCTGCGCGCCGCAGCCGGCCATCAGGCGGTTGGCGTTCAGGCGCCAGTCGTTGAAGTCGCCCGCAATCAACAGGGGTTCATCGTCGGGCACCTCGCGGGCGACCAATTCGCACAGGCGGCCAAGCTGCTCGCCGCGATGGCGTTCCAGCAAGCCCAGATGCACGCAGATGGCATGCACGGGGGCGTCGCCCGGCACGCGCAGCACGCAATGCAGCAAGCCACGGCCTTCGTGCCCGTCCACGCTGACGTCGTGGTTTTCGTAGCGTTCGATGGGGTAGCGCGACAGGATGGCGTTGCCATGGTGCCCCGCCGGGTAGACCGCGTTGCGCCCGTAGGCGTAGTCCGTCCATAGCGTGTCGGCCAGGAACTCGTATTGCGACAGCGCCGGCCAGGCCTCGTGACGTTCGGCATGGGCCTGGTGCTCGCCCAGCACCTCTTGCAGGAACACCACGTCGGGCGCCGCCGTGCGCAGCGCCTCGCGCAGGTCGTGCAGCATGAAGCGCCGATTGAAGCTGGTGAATCCCTTGTGGGTATTGACGGTCAATACCGTCAAGCGCCGGTGGGATTCGTCGGTCGGGACGGGCATGGACTCTCCGGGGGAAATGGGTCCGCACCCCTGCGCAAGTTTCGTGCCTGAGCCGGCGCAGACGGGCGGAATTGCCGCCATCCGCGTCCGGGTAAGGGTGGGAATTGCCCGTACTGGTCAAATTTCCCCAGGGTGGAGTCCCTGAACAAGCCGACACAGCGCTCCATGCCGCCTCGGACTCGGGGCGCTCCCGGCGCAAGCCCTCCTTTCAGGCATAAAAAGCAGATTCTGAATCTGCAAAATCAAGGTTGTGCCGGGTTTTGCGCGGGGCCACAATCGGAGTCCCCATCGGGTGGCAACCCGCCCCCGCCCCAAGGAGAATTTGCATCATGACGATTGCCCCTCAGCCATTGGACAGTAGCGTGGTCCAGGCCCTGTCTCGCATCACCACGGCCACGCTGACGACCGTGTTGTTGAAGAAAGGGCTGCGCAACGTCTGGGTGCGCGGCGCGCGGCCGCTGGCGCCGGGCGCCAAGCGGATTGTCGGGCGCGCGTTCACGCTGCGCTTCGTGCCTGCCCGCGAAGACCTGGCCACGCCCGCGTCATGGGCATCGCCGATTTCCACGCGCGCCGCCATCGAAGCCATGCCAGAAGGCTGCATCGCCGTGGTGGACGCCATGGGCGTGACCGACGCCGGCATCTTCGGCGACATTCTTTGCGCCCGCATGCAAAAGCGCGGCGTGGCCGCGCTGGTGACCGACGGCGTGGTGCGTGACCTGGAAGGCGTGGAAGGCACGGGCCTGCCCGTGTGGTGCGCGGGCGCGGCGGCCCCGCCGTCGGTGGCGGGGCTGACCTTCGTGGGTTGGCAAGAACCCGTGGGCTGCGGCGGCGTGGCGGTATTTCCGAACGACGTCATGGTGTTGGACCGCGACGGCGCCGTCCTCATTCCCGCCGCACTGCTGGACGAGGTGGTCGCCATCGCCATCGAACAGGAACGGCTGGAAGGCTGGATCATGCAGCAAGTAGAGGCCGGCGAAAAACTCCCCGGCCTCTACCCGCCCAACGAAGAAACCCAAGCCAAATACCAGGCCTGGCGAAACCAGCAACCGTAACCCCCGGGCTCAATTCCCCCCTCGGATATTCCCCGCGACTCCGCCCGCCACGCCGCCAATCGCGGCGCCCGTCCAGGCGCTGCCGCCGGCGATGGCGGCAATTCCCGCGCCCGCGGCCGCCCCAATGGCCGCCCCGGACATGGTCCCTTGCTGTTGCGGCGTCATGTTCGTGCACGCCGCAAGCGTCCCTATCGCGACGCCAATGACCAACGATCGAAAGATTTTCATGACGGCTCCTTCAAGGCTTGCGCTGCATGCCAGGAACGACGACCTCGAACCACAGGGTCTCGATCACGGGACGGTCCAGCCGCGAGGGGTTCGCGGCATACCAGCCGTCCAGGCTGTCGCGCACGGTATCCAGGGTGTGCGTTTGCAGGCCCTTGGAGAACCTGGGCACCAGGGTCTGCGTATCGGGCGGCGCGCGGCGTGCCTGGTACGCGCGTTCGACTTCAAGCAGGTTGGCAATCCCCAATAGATAGGCTTTCTTGAGATTGGCATCGGACTCGGTCCACTGCTTGCCGGTGACCATGGGGGCGGGGTCTGGCATTTGCGCCACGCTGGGCGCGGTGCACAGCAGCGACAGCGCCAAGGCTGCCGGTCCTAACAGGTGTTTCACTTTCATCGCATCGCTCCTAGCGGGCTTAAAAGATCAAAAACAACCTTTAGACACCGTCCACGTAGACCGGGCCAGGATGGCCCGCGCGGAAAACGGTATCACTGAATTTATGCCTGAACGCGGGCCTCGGCAAGCAGGCTTTTGATGGTAGGCAAGAGACGGATGGTCGCGGGCCGCCGCCATGGCGCGTAAAATGCGCCGCTTGATGCCGGCCTTTGCCGGCGTCGTGGATTGATTGCACGCATGCGTACCGGACTGTTCCGTCGCCTTCCTCGCTTTGCCTCGGCCGCCGATTTCGGGCGGCTGTTGCTGCTGCTGTTGCTGGTGGCGCGGGCCTGGGTGCCGACCGGCTACATGCCCGATGCCGACGCGCTGCGGCAAGGCCGGCTGGCGCTGGGCTTTTGTACGGCGGGCGGCAACGTCATGGCGGCGCTGCAATCGCTGCCCGCGCTGCACGCGCCCGCTGATGATCATCCAACGATGCACGGCGATCACGGGCTGCACGGCGGTGAGGGCTACTCCGGCAACAAGAGCCATCACGGCCATCACGGCGCCGGGCATGATGACGAACGCGGCGCGGGGCAGGAATGCCCGTTTGGCCTGAGCGCCCATCAAATCCTGAACCTGCCCCCCTTGGCGACCGTGGCGCCGGTGCTGTTGCGCTGGTTGGCGCAGCGCCCGCTGAAGCGGGACGGCGCGCGCCCACCCATGCCGGCCGCTGGCCCGCCGCTGGGGCAACGGGCGCCACCCTCGATACGCGGATAACTGTTTCCGCCATGCGCCCCGCGCGCATGATTGCCGCCCGGCTGAGGCGGCGTTGTTCGTATTCGAGATTTCCATGTCCACACAAACCCTGGATACCCCCGCCGCGCCCGCACGCGCGCGAAGCGTGGGCCACAGCGCCTTGCTGGCGCTGATCACGCGCCTGCATTTCTACATCGGGCTGTTCGTCGGCCCCTTCATCCTGGTGGCTGCGGTCACCGGCACCCTGTTCGTGCTGACCCCGCAGATCGAAAACCTGCTCTATGCCGACCAATTGCACACCTCGTCCACCGGGCCGGCGCAGCCCCTGGCCAGCCAGGTCCGGGCGGCACAGGAGCGCATCGGCGTAGGCCCGCGCCTGTTTGCCGTGCGGCCCGCGCCCGCGCCGGGCGACACCACCCGCGTGATGTTCACGCAGCCCGGCATGGGCGATTCGGAAAGCCGCGCGCTGTTCGTTGACCCCGTCACGCTGGACATCAAGGGCGACATGATGGTCTACGGCACCAGCGGCACGCTGCCGTTTCGCACTACGCTGGACTATCTGCACCGCAACCTGATGCTGGGCGCGCTGGGCCGCAACTACAGCGAACTGGCCGCGTCCTGGATGTGGCTGGCCACGCTGGGCGGGCTGGTGCTGTGGTGGGCCGGGCGACGCCGCCAGGCAAACGCAAATCAGGCAATGGCGCAAGCCGCGGCCCAAGCCCGCAGCCCCCGGTTGCGGGCGCGCCGCTGGCACACCGTGTTGGGTCTGTGGCTGGCGCTGGGGTTGTTGTTCCTGTCCGCCACGGGTTTGACGTGGTCGAATTGGGCGGGCGGCCGCGTGGACCAACTGCGCGCGCAACTGGGCTGGATCACCCCGGCGATTACGCTGAAGCTGCCTGGCGCGGCGGCCGATGCCGCGGCGGCCGATGCCGCGGCGGCCGATGCCGCGGCGGTCGATGCCGCGGCGGCCGGTGCCGCGGCGGCCGGTGCCGCGGCGGCCGGTGGTGAACACGCGCACCATCACGGCGGCATGCAGATGGGGGGCGGGATGGCAAGCCTCATGGCAAGCTCGCAAGACCCTGCCCGCGATTTCGACCGCATTCTGCAAACCGCGCGCCAGGGCGGCATCGACAGCAAGCAGTTGGAGATCCGTCCGCCGCGTAGCGCCGACCAAGCCTGGATGGTGCGCGAGGTAGATCGTTCCTGGCCCACCCAGGTCGACACCATCGCCATCGACCCGGCCACCTACGCCATTACCAGCCGCGCCGACTTCGATACCTTCCCGCTGATTGCCAAGCTGATCCGCTGGGGCGTGGACATGCACATGGGCATCCTGTTCGGCTGGCCCAACCAGTTGCTGATGGGCGCGATCGGCTTGGCGCTGTCGGCCATGATCGTGCTGGGTTATCGCATGTGGTGGTTGCGGCGTCCGGCAGCGGGAGCGGGCGCCCAAACCCTGACCCAAGCCTGGGCCGCCTTGGGTTGGCCCGCGCGTATCGCGGCCCTGGCCGTGGCGGCGGCGCTGGGTTGGTGCCTGCCGGTCATGGGGGTGAGCCTGCTGGTGTTCCTGGTGGTGGACGTGCTGCGTTCGTGGCGCCTTCAGTTGCCCACGCGGCGCGCGTAACTGGCCAGTACGATGCGCTCGGACTGCGCCAGGTAGTCCTTCAGCGCATCGGCCGCCTTGCCGAATTCGCCGGCTTCGACATTCTGCAGAATCTGCTGGTTCATGTCGGCATAGGGCGCATGCAGGAATTCCGGGTCTTGCAGCAGCCCGAAGACCAGCCGCAATTCGGCCAGCAATAAGGAAAACATGGCGTTCAGCCGTTCACTGTCGGCCAATTCCACAATGGCCATGTGAAACGCCATGTTGGCCGTGCCCACGCCGGGCCAGTCCTGGCGTTCGCGGCAGGCCATGGCGTCTTCGACCGCCTGGCGCATGCGCTGGCGCGCCGGATGGTGCGGATACGCCTGCGCCAGCGCCTGGCATTCAATCATGCGCCGCACCCGATAAATATCAATAATGGAAGCCATGCTGGGCACGGCCACGGCCACCCCGCGGTTGGGCGAGTGCGTCAGCAGGCCTTCCTTGGTCAGGTTGCGAAACGCCTCGCGCAGTGTGTTGCGCGAGACGTCCAGCGATTGCGTCAGGGTGGCTTCCGATAGCCGCTGGCCGGGCATGAATTCCCCGTTGATCAGGCGGCGGCGGATCTGCTCGGTGACCTTGTCGGTCAGGGTCTGGTGCGCGGCGGGCGTTGTCATAGGCAGGGAAGGCGGTGGTCCGGTAGTGAAATTACCGATAGGCGAAAGCTTAGCTTTGATCTACCATACTAACCAATTTGTAGAACAATTGTGTAACTATCGTTCCACGATCGGCGGCAACCGCATCGCTGCCGCAGGCGGACTAAGGATCAGACATGGCTGAGATCGATTTAAACAGTGACTTGGGTGAAAGCCTTGGCGCCTGGCGCATGGGCGACGACGCGGCCATGCTGGCGGTGGTGTCCAGCGCCAACGTGGCCTGCGGTTTCCATGCGGGCGACCCGGCCGGCATCCTGACCACCCTGAAGGCCGCCGCCGCCAATGGCGTGACGGTGGGCGCGCATGTGTCCTACCCCGACCTGACCGGTTTCGGCCGCCGCAACATGGACGTGGCCAGCGCCGACCTGGTGGCCGACGTCATCTACCAGATTGGCGCGTTGAAGGGCTTGGCCGCCGCCGCCGGCACCGACGTGCGCTACGTCAAGCCGCATGGCGCGCTGTACAACACCATCGCCCACGACGCCCGCCAGGGCAACGACGTGATCACGGCCATTCTGGAGATAGACCCCAGCTTGATCCTGGTGGGCCTGGCCGGCGCGCCGCTGTTGACGCTGGCGCAAGAGCGCGGCCTGCGTGTGGTGGCCGAAGCCTTCGCCGACCGCGCTTACACCCCGCAAGGCGCGCTGGTGTCGCGCCGCGAAAAAGGCGCCGTGCTGCATGACCCGCAGGCCGTGGCGCAACGCATGCTGCGTCTGGTGCAAGAGGGCGTCGTGGAAGCCATCGACGGCAGCCTGACCCGCGTGCAAGCGGACTCCATCTGCGTGCATGGCGATAGCCCCGGCGCGGTGGACATGGCACGCGCGCTGCGCAGCCAGCTGGAACAGGCGGGCGTTCGCATCCGCTCGTTCGCCGCGACGGCCGCCGGCCAAACCGCCTAGGAGCCGGCGTGCGCTTTCTGCCCGTAAATACCGACGCGCTGCTCGTCGAGCTTGACGACCTGGAACAGACCCTGGCGTTGTTCGCCGCCTTGCAAAGCCGCCCCATTGAAGGCGTGACCGAACTTGTGCCCGCCGCGCGCACCGTGCTGGTGGTGTTCCAGCCCGAGCGGGTGTCACGTGACGCGCTGATCGCCGATATCGGCGCGCGCGACACCTCCAGCCGCGTGGCGCGCGACGGCAAGCTGATCGAGATTCCCGTCCATTACAACGGCGAAGACCTGGACGACGTGGCCCAGCACCTGGGCATCACGCGCGAAGAAGTCGTGCGCCGCCACACGGGCGGCACCTACAGCGTTGCGTTCACCGGCTTTGCGCCCGGCTTCGCCTACCTGAGCGGCGGCGACCCCACGCTGGACGTGCCGCGCCGCAAGACCCCACGCACCCGCATCCCGGCAGGCGCCGTGGCGTTGGCGGGCACCTTCAGCGGCGTGTACCCGCATGCCAGCCCGGGCGGCTGGCAGATCCTGGGCGTGACCCCGTTGGCCATGTGGGACCTGAACCGCGACACGCCGGCGCTGCTGCAACCGGGCTATCGCGTGCGCTTTGTCGACGCGGGCGTGGCGCTGGTATCGGAGACCTCCGCCGCATCGGCATCGACCGCCGCATCGTCCACATCCACCACGCCGCCCGGCGCCGCCCGCGCCACATCCGCCAGCCCCGCGCTGGAAGTCGTATCGCCGGGTTTGCAAGCCGTGTTCGAAGACCTGGGCCGCCCGGGCCAGGCACGTCAGGGCGTGGCCGCCTCCGGCGCCATGGACCGAGGCGCGCTGCGCGCCGCGAACCGGCTGGTGGGCAACGCGCCCGGCCAGGCCGGCATTGAAATTGTCTACGGCGGTTTCCAGGTGCGCGCTCACGGCCCCTGCGTGCTGGCCGTGACCGGTGCGCGCGGCGACATCACGTTGCGCAACCCCGCCGGCGCAAGCTGGACGGTCCCGGGCTACCAAGCCTTTGCCATGAATGATGGCGACACGCTGACCCTGGGCCAACCCGACGCCGGCATCCGCTACTACCTGGCGGCGCGCGGCGGTTTCGCGGTCGACCCCGTGTTGGGCAGTTGCTCTACCGACACCCTGGCCCGCGTCGGCCCCGAACCGCTGGCAGCCGGTGATCGCATCGGCATCCAGCCAGCCGGGCAGGGCGCCATCGTGGGCGCGGCCGAAACTCCGCCCGCCGATCTGCCGCGTACCGACGCCGAGGTCGTGCTGGACGTGGTGCTGGGGCCGCGCACCGACTGGTGCGACGCCGACGCGGTGGCGCTGCTGTCGCGCCAGGCCTGGACCGTGACGCCGCAATCCAATCGCGTCGGCATCCGCCTGCAGGGCGATGCCCCGCTGCAACGCGCCAACCATGCCGAGCTGCCCAGCGAAGGCACCCGCAAAGGCTCCATCCAGGTGCCCGCCAGTGGCCAGCCCGTGCTGTTCCTGGCCGACCATCCGCTTACCGGCGGCTACCCCGTCATAGGCTCGGTCGCACCCTGGCATCTGGACCGCGCCGCGCAAATTCCCATCGGCGCGCGCGTGCGCCTGAACCCCATTTCCGACTTCGTTCCGGTTGACGTGCCCGCCGTGCAAGTCACCCCGACCTAACGTGAACCTGCCTGCCATGAAGAAAGTCCTGATTGCCAACCGTGGCGAAATCGCCGTCCGCATCATCCGCGCCTGCGCCGACTACGGCGTCAAATCCGTGGCCGTCTACGCCAACGCCGATTTCGACGCGCTGCACGCGCGTATGGCCGACGAAGCCTATGGCCTGGACGGCGACCGTCCGGCAGATACCTATCTGAACATCGACAAGCTCCTGGACGTGGCGCGCCGCAGTGGCGCGGACGCCGTCCACCCGGGCTACGGCTTTCTGTCGGAAAGCCCCACCTTCGCGCGCGCCGTGATCAACGCCGGCCTGATCTGGATCGGCCCCTCGCCCGACACCATCGAACAACTGGGCGACAAGGTCCAGGCGCGCAAGATTGCGCTGGCGGTGGGCGCGCCCCTGGTGGCCGGCACGGCCGACCCCGTCAGCGGCGCCGAGGACGTGCTGGAATTCGCGCGCGAACATGGCTTGCCCATCGCCATCAAGGCGGCGTTTGGCGGCGGTGGCCGGGGCCTGAAAGTGGTGTGGCGCATGGAAGACGTGGCCGAACTCTATGAGTCGGCCGTGCGTGAAGCCGTCACCGCCTTCGGCCGTGGCGAATGCTATGTCGAACAGTTCCTGGACCGCCCGCGCCACGTCGAAGCGCAGGTATTGGCGGACCAGCACGGCAACGTGGTGGTGCTGGGCACGCGCGATTGCTCGTTGCAACGCCGCAATCAGAAACTGGTGGAAGAAGCGCCCGCGCCGTTCCTTAGCGACGACCAACGCCAGCGCATCCACGCGTCCGCGCGCGACATCTGCGCGCACGCCGGTTATGTCGGCGCAGGCACCGTGGAATTCCTGCTGAGCGCGTCAGGCGCCATCTCGTTCCTGGAGGTCAATACGCGCCTGCAAGTCGAGCACCCCGTTACCGAAGAAACCTGCGGGCTGGACCTGGTGGTGCAGCAATTGCGCATTGCCGACGGCCTGCCGCTGGGCTTCAATGAGGCGCCCGCGCCGCGTTGCCATGCCATTGAATTCCGCATCAACGCCGAAGACGTGGGCCGTGGCTTTCTGCCGTCACCGGGCCGCATCGCCAGCTTTGCCCCGCCGTCCGGCCCAGGGGTGCGGGTGGACAGCGGCGTGGAATCGGGCTCGACCATTCCGGGCACCTTCGATTCGCTGATGGCCAAGCTGATCGTCACCGGCGCCACCCGCGAACAAGCCATTGCCCGCGCCCGCCGCGCGTTGGCCGAGTTCCGCATCGAAGGCGTGGCGTCGGTGCTGCCGTTTCATCGCGCGGTGTTGGCGCACGACGACTTCCTGGGCGATGCATCGGGCTTCAAGGTGCACACGCGCTGGATCGAAACCGACTTCGCCAACGACCTGGAAGCCGCCGTGCGACCCGAGCCGCTGGGCGCCGTGACGCTGCATCGCACGGCCGTTGAAATCGACGGCCGCCGCGTGTTGCTGGGCCTGCCCGCCGAGCTGCTGCGCGGCCTGCATGCAGCCGGGGCGGGCACGATGGACGCTGGCCCAGCCAGCGCGGCCGCCGCCAACGCCCAAAGCGTAGCGGCGCCCATCGCCGGCACCATCCAGGCCTGGAAAGCCGAAGACGGCGCCACGGTCAAAGAAGGTGATCTGATCGCCACGATGGAAGCCATGAAGATGGAAATGCAGGTGCTGGCGCATCGCAGCGGTGTACTCAAGCACGACGCCCAACCGGGCCAGGCCGTGGCGGCGGGCGCGGCGATCGGGCGGATTGATTAAGCAAGAGACTAAAACAAGGCCCAGGCAAGACCCAGGCAAGACCCAAGCGTTGTAACGCCCAAGCATCCGCTATTGCGGGCCTTCCCAGCCCCCGCCCAAGGCGCGGTAAGACGCAATGGCCGCTCGCGCCGATTCGGTTTGGGCGCGCGCGCTGGCGTCGCGGGTGCGCAGCACGGCACTGTCCGCGTCCAGCACTTCTATCAGGCTGACGATGCCGTTCTGGTAGGCAAGGTAAGCACTTGTCCGTGCCTGTGTCAGCGCTTCTACGCCTTCGGCCAAGTAGCGCGATTGTTGCTCGCGTTTGATCAGGGCCGAGAAGGCGTTCTCCACATCTTCCGAAGCGCGCAGCACGGCCAGCCGGTAGGCCGCCAGCGCTTCGGCGTTGCGCCCGCGGGCGTTTGCGATATCGGCTTCGATGCGGCCGAAGTCGAACAGGCGCCATCGCAGGCCAAGCACGCCTTGCCGTTGATTGGCGCTGTCATTGAACAGGTTGCCGGATAGGGTGGTGGCGGTGCCGAGCACGGCACCTAGCGAGAACGTTGGGTAGTACTCGGCGATCGCCGCGCCAATACCGGCGTTGGTGGCGGCTAGCTGGCGTTCGGCCGCGATCAGGTCGGGGCGGCGGCGCAGCAGGTCGGCGGGGGTGCCGGTGTCGGCGATGGCGGGCGGCAAAGGGATCGGCGCGGTGGCGGCCAGCAGGGCGCGATTGCTGCCGGGGGGCTCGCCCAGCAGCACGTCAAGCGCGTTCATGGCGGCCGCGAGTCCGTCTTCCAATACCGGCACGGTGGCGCGCACTTCGGCCAGCGCGCCTTTCGATTGATGTACCTGAAGCTCAGCCGCCAGCCCTTTGTCGAATTGCAGTTGCACGGTGGCAAGTAACTGGCTGCGGGTCTTGACCTGTATACGGGCGATGTCCAGGCGGGTCTGCAAGCCCCGGATCAAGACATAGATGTCGGCGGTCTGGGCCGCCACGGCCAGCCGAGCCGCGGCAACGCCGGCCTCGGCGCCCTGGTAGTTGGCGACGGCGGCTTCGCGTTGGCGTCGTAGGCCGCCGAACAGGTCGATTTCCCAGCCGGCGTTCAAGCCCAATTCGTAATAGTCGCCGTAGCGGTTGTAGTCGGGCGTGGCGTTCAGCAACTGGCCTTGCGGCGTCTCCAGCGACTGGCGCGCACGGGCAGCCTGGCCCGCCACGATGGCGGAAGGCAACAACGCGGCGGTGGCATTGCCCAGACCCGCGCGCGACTGGGCCACGCGCGCCACGGCCTGCGCAATGTCCAGGTTCTGGTCCAGTGCGCGCTCCACCAATTGGGTCAGTATCGGGTCATGAAACCCTTGCCACCAGACCCGTGCATCGGCCACGGCTGGCGCCTGACGCGCCTGGATCGCGGCCTCTCCCATAAAATGCGGGGCGGACGCCGTGTCGGGCTGCTGATAATCGGGGCCGACAGCGCAACCAGCCAGAAGCAAGCTTGAAAGAAACAGCGGCACAGCATGTTTACGGGGCAGCATGGCGGGGTCCTGCAAGACAGGTGAAAGAGAAAGTGGGCGCGTCTAGCATCCGTACCAAGGGCTGAAACGCGTCCGTGCATCGAAAAAAGATCACGACTAAATCGCGAATTGTGACTATTGTACGATATGGTCATTAGTCGTCAATCGATATAGCCATAAGGTAGCGTTCCTATGTCCGACTCGTCACAGCAATCTCAAGGCCATCGCGGACCGACCGATCACAGCGTTCGAGACCAGATCGTCCAGGCGGCCAACGGGCACTTCAGCCACTATGGCTACGACAAGACCACGGTGTCCGACCTGGCGCGCGAGATCGGTATTTCCAAGGCCTACATCTACAAGTTCTTCGATTCCAAGCAGGCCATCGGCGAGGCGATCTGCACCAACGTGCTGGGCCAGTTGATGGCTGGCGTGGAGCAAGCCATCGCCCAGGCCGAATCGCCCACCGACCGTTTTCGCCGCTTCTTCCTAAGTGCCGTTCAGCTTTCGGCGGAGTTGTTTTTCCAGGACAGAAAGCTCTATGAAATCGCGGCGCATTCCTCGCTGGAAAAATGGGCATCGGCGCAGGCCTACGAACAGCGAATGCGAGCCATCCTGACCGACATCCTGCGCGAAGGAAGAGAGCAGGGGGAATTCGAGCGCAAGACCCCGCTGGACGAAACCGCGCGGTCGATCCATCTGGTGATGCTGCCGTTCATCAGCCCGCTTTTGCTTCAGTACAACCTGGACCGCTTGCCGGATGCCCCGCGTGAAGTGGCTAGCCTGGTGTTGCGCAGCCTGGCGCCCTGAGCGCGAGGAGTGCCGTTCGATTCGGATAAGGCAAAACCCCATTTAGTGACTATTGACAATATTAGTCATTAGACTCAAACTGCGCGGCAATCCGATTGCCCCAGGGGTGTCTTATGGTTTTCCGTCGTTCTGCCGTCATGGCGATCCCGGCCATCACGGCCGTCTTATTGGCCGGCGTCTTGTCCGGTTGTGGCCCAAACCAGGCCGATGATCCGCGTACCGCCATACCGCTAGTGAGGGTGGCCACGGTCCAGGCGCCTGCGCCCTTGACGCGGGAGTACACCGGGGTGGTGGTGGCGCGGGTGCAGAGCGATCTGGGCTTCCGGGTGAACGGCAAGGTGGCCGAACGCCTGGTCGATACGGGGCAGCAAGTCAAACGCGGCCAGCCGCTGATGCGGCTTGATCCTGTCGACCTGGCGCTGGCGGCGCGGGCGCGTTTGCAGGCCGTGAACGCCGCCCGCGCACGTGCCTCGCAAACGGCGGCCGACGAAAAGCGCTATCGCGTCCTGGTGGGTGCGGGCGCGGTTTCGGCATCAGCCTATGACCAGGCCCGCGCTGCCGCGGATACGGCTCGCGCCGATCTCAACGCGGCGCAGGCGCAGGCCGATGTGGCGCGCAACGAAACCAACTACGCCACGCTTTACGCCGATGCCGATGGCGTTGTCATGGCTACGCTGGCCGAGCCTGGCCAGGTGGTGACGGCGGGGCAGCCGGTGGTGCGGGTGGCGCAGTCCGGTCAGCGCGAGGCCTTGATTGATCTACCCGAAACCGTTCGGCCGGCCTTGGGTTCCACCGGCGTAGCCACGCTGTATGGCGATACAAGCCAGCCTATTCCGGCGCAATTGCGAGAACTGTCCGACTACGCCGACCCCCGCACGCGCACGTTTGCCGCGCGCTACGTGCTTGACCCCAAGGCTGCCCAAGCCCCGCTGGGCGCGACCATCTCGGTGTCGATTGCGGGCGCGCAGGCCAAGCCGGTGTTCCAGGTGCCCTTGGCGGCGCTACACGATGACGGCCGGGGGCCGGGTGTCTGGGTCTTGTCGGGCGACCCCTCGCTAGTGCGGTGGCGTGCCGTCACGCTGGCGGGCCTGGGGGAAGAGACCGCCGCCGTCAGCGCGGGCCTGGCCCCGGGCGAGCGCTTCGTGGCCCTGGGCGCGCACCTGTTGCATGAGGGCGAGACGGTGCGCGTGGCCGCGCCTCAAGGTCAGCGCGCGCTGGCCGCCAAGGCGGGGGCGGCGCAATGAGCGGGTTCAATATCTCGGCGATCGCGGTGCGCGAGCGCGCCGTCACGCTGTTTCTCATCATCGCGATGTCGGCGGCCGGCATCTTTGCATTCCTGCAACTGGGGCGGGCGGAAGACCCGAGTTTCACGGTCAAGACATTGACGGTGGTCACCGCCTGGCCCGGCGCCACGGCGCAGGAGATGCAGGACCTGGTGTCCGAACCGCTGGAAAAGCGGATGCAGGAACTGAAGTGGTACGACCGCACCGAAACGTTCACGCGGCCCGGTCTTGCCTTCATGACGGTCGCCTTGCAAGACAGCACGCCGCCGTCGCAGGTGCCTGAAGAGTTCTACCAGGCGCGCAAGAAGCTGGGCGACGAAGCCGCCAAGCTGCCCCCTGGCGTGCTGCCCCCGATCGTGAACGATGAGTATGGCGATGTGACCTTCGCGCTCTATGCCTTGAAGGCGCACGGCGAACCGCAGCGCAAGCTGGTGCGCGAAGCCGAAGCACTGCGCCAGCGCCTGCTCAAGGTGCAAGGGGTGAAGAAGGTCAATATCCTGGGTGAGCGCCCCGAGCGCATCTTTGTGGAATTCTCCTACGCGCGGCTGGCCACGCTGGGCGTGTCGCCGGGCGAACTGTTCGCCGCCCTCAACGCCCGCAATCAGGTGACGCCAGCGGGCTCGGTGCAGACACAGGGCCAACAGGTGCAGATCCGCCTGGATGGCGCCATTGACGATCTGGAGCAAATTCGCGCAACGCCCATCGTGGTCGACGGCCGTACCTTGCGCGTGGGCGATGTGGCCGACGTGAAACGCGGCTATGAAGACCCCGCCACGTTTCTGATCCGCAGCCAGGGTGAGCCCGCCTTGATGCTGGGTGTGGTCATGCGCGAAGGCCACAACGGCCTGGAACTGGGTGGGTCGCTTGCCGCCGAGGCCGACGAGATCGCGAAGGATCTGCCGCTGGGCATGACTTTCACCAAGGTCACGGATCAGGCCGTCAACATCGAGGAGGCCTACGACGAGTTCATGCTGAAGTTCTTCGTGGCGCTGGTGGTGGTGATCGTGGTGAGCCTGGTCAGCCTGGGCTGGCGCGTGGGCGTGGTGGTAGCGGCCGCCGTGCCGCTGACGCTTGCGGGGGTCTTTGTCATCATGCTTGCCACGGGCCGCGACTTCGATCGCATCACGCTAGGCGCGCTGATCCTGGCGCTGGGGCTGTTGGTGGACGACGCCATCATCGTGATCGAAACCATGGTGGTGAAGATGGAAGAGGGCATGGATCGCATTGCGGCGGCAACCTATGCCTGGGGCCACACGGCGGCTCCCATGCTGGCCGGCACGTTGGTCACCGCCATCGGCCTGATGCCGGTGGGTTTCGCCAAGTCCACCGCCGGGGAATATGCCGGCAACATCTTCTGGGTCGTGGCGTTTGCCCTGCTGACGTCCTGGGTGGTGGCCGTGGTGTTCACGCCTTACATCGGCGTGAAGCTCTTGCCCACGATCAAACCGGTGCAGGGCGGTCATGAAGCCATCTACGGCACCCCCGCTTATCAACGCCTGCGTCGGGGCGTGGTGTGGGCGGTGGCGCACAAGAAGAAGGTCGCGCTCAGCGTGGTCGGCTTGTTCATCCTGTCCTTTGTGGGACTGGGCCAGGTCAAGCAGCAGTTCTTTCCGATATCCGATCGGCCCGAGGTGCTGCTGGAAGTGCAGATGCCAGAGGGTTCCAGTATCGAAAGCACCACCGCGGCGGTCACGTCGGTAGAAAAATGGCTGGCTCGGCAACCCGAAGCGAAGCTCGTCACCAGCTATATCGGGCAGGGTGCGCCCCGCTTCTATCTGGCGATGTCGCCGGAGTTGCCGGACCCCTCGTTCGCCAAGATCGTGGTGTTGACGAGCAGCGAGAAAGATCGCGACGCGCTCAAGCTGCGCGCGCGCCAGGCGGTGGCCGATCAGCTTGCGCCGCAGGCGCGCGTGCGGGTGTCGCAACTGGTGTTTGGACCATATTCCCCGTTCCCGGTGGCGTTTCGCGTCGCGGGGCCGCAGGAAGAAACCGTGCGCCAGATCGCGCAACAGGTACGTCAGGTGATGCAGGAAAACCCGTCGATGCGGCAGGTGAACACCGATTGGGGCGAACGCGCGCCCACGCTGCATTTCGTGCTTGAACAGGACCGGCTGCGCGCCATCGGCCTGAGCTCCGCCGACGCAGCGCAGCAGTTGCAATTTCTGCTGACTGGCATCACCGTGACGCAGGTGCGTGAAGACATCCGCTCGGTGGAAGTGGTGGCGCGCAGCGCCGGGGAGCAACGCCTGGATCCGGCCGAGATCGGCGCGTTCACGCTGGTGGGATCGTCGGGCCAACGAGTGCCGCTGGATCAGATCGGTCATACCGAGGTGCGGATGGAAAACCCCATCCAGCGCCGCCGCGACCGCGAGGTCACGATCACCGTGCGCGGCGACGTCGCCGAAGGCGTGCAGCCGCCGGACGTCTCCAAGCAGATCCTGCCCAAGCTGCAACCCATCATCGCCGCGCTGCCGGCCGGCTACCGCATCGTGGCGGCCGCCGACCTGGAAGAAGCGGGCAAGGCCAACGCGGCGCTGGCAGCGGTGTTTCCGCTGATGTTCATCCTGATGCTGGTGGTGATCATCTTCCAGGTGCGGTCGATGTCAGCGATGATCATGGTCGTGCTGACCGCGCCGTTGGCGCTGGTGGGGGTGGTGCCGACGCTGCTGCTGTTCAACCAGCCATTCGGGTTCAACGCCATCCTGGGCATGATTGGGCTGGCCGGCATCATCATGCGCAACACCCTGATCCTGATGGGCCAGATCCATACCAACGAAGAGGAAGGCCTGACGCCTTTCCACGCGGTGGTGGAAGCCACGGTGCAGCGTGCCCGTCCGGTGATCCTGACATCGCTGGCAGCCGTGCTGGCGTTCATTCCCCTGACTTTCTCGGTGTTCTGGGGGTCGCTGGCTTACACCCTGATCGGCGGCACCATTGGTGGCACGATCTTGACGCTGGTATTCCTGCCGGCCTTGTACGCCATCTGGTTTCGCATCAATCCGCGCCAAACGCCGGCCGTGGAAGAATCCCAGGCGGCCGGCGCCTTGCATCGCCTACACCGCTGACACGTTCCCGGCCGACCCGCCCTTGGCGGCGTCCGGCGGTACCGTCACGATGGATGTCAACGACGGGTCAGCCGGCTTCAGCGCCGCCAGGTTCGGGCGGGGGCGTTGCAGTTCGGCATTGCCGGCAAACGCCTGTTCCATGCCTTGCGCCGCCTGCAGCACTTCGCGGTCGCCTCGGAAGCGCCCCACGATCTGCATGCCGAACGGCATGCCCAGATGGTCGCTGCCGCAAGGCAGGGTCAGGGCGGGGTGGGTGGTCAGCGTGATCACATACGTCAGCGCCAGCCAACGGTAGTAGTTTTCCTGACGAAGGCCGTTGATGGACTCGGCATACAGCTGCGTCCACGGGAACGGCGACACCGGCGTGGTGGGCGACAGGATCAGGTCGTAGTCATCGAAGGCGCGCTGGAAACGCTTGATCAACCGCGTCTGTTCGGCCTGCGCCCAGGCGCAATCCTTCAGGCTCATGGCCGCGCCCATCTCGAAGTTGGCGCGGCTGTTGGGGCCGAGGCTGTTGGGGTCTTTCTCGTAGGCGTCGCGCATGCCGGCCACGAAGGCTTCGGCGCGCAGCACGTCAAAGCAGCGGTGGGCGTCGCCGAAGTCCAGCTCGATGGGATCGCAGGCGGCGAACAGGTGGCGCATGGCCGCGATCTTGGCGCGGAAGGTGGCGCGGATGCCGTCGTCCACATCGCACACGCCAAAGTCTTCGGTATAGGCCACGCGCAGGCGGCCCAGGTCGGCGGTGCCCGGGGTCAGGAATTGCAGCGGGTCCAGCGGATAGCTGAGCGGGTCGCCGGCGTCGGGGCCGGCGCTGGCCGCCATTTGCAGGCAGGCGTCGGCCACCGTGCGGCCCATCGGGCCGACGACGGAAATCGGCGTCCAGCCCAGCAGCTTGCGCACGCTGGGCACCACACCCGGCGATGGCCGAAAGCCCACCACACCACACTTGGACGCCGGAATGCGTAACGAGCCGCCGGTGTCCGACCCCGTACACAGCGGGAACATGTCGGTGGCCAGGGCCGCAGCCGAGCCGCCCGAGGAACCGCCCGCATTCAGGTTGGGGTTGAACGGGTTGCCGGTGGCGCCCCACACGGTGTTGCGCGAGTTGGCGCCCGCGCCCATTTCGGGCACGTTGGTCTTGGCGGCCACGATGGCGCCGGCTTGGCGCAGGCGCGCCACCAGCGTCACGTCTTCGGTCGGCATGTGGTCACGGTAGATCTGCGAACCAAAGGTCGTGAGCAAGCCAGCGGTGGGTTCCAGGTCTTTCACGCCCAGCGGCAGGCCGTGCAAAAGGCCCAGCGTGTCGCCCGCCATCACCGCCTGTTCGGCGGCGCGCGCTTCGGCGCGCGCCCGCTCGAACGCGGTGGCGGTCACGGCGTTGATGAATGGGTTGACTGCCTCGACGCGCGCAATGCAGGCCTCCAGCAGTTCCACGGGCGAGAGTTGGCGCGCCCCGATCAGGCGCCGCAACTCCACCGCGGACAAGGTGACGAGCGTATCGTCCAGTGCCATGAAAGCTTCCTTTAATCGATCTTGATGTTGGCGCGCTGCGCAACGTCGCGCATCTGCGGCAGTTCCTTCTGGATCAGCGCTTCGCCGTCGGCGGCGCTGGAGAAGGCCGCTTCAAAGCCCTGCGCTTCCAGGCTCTTGCGCACGTCCGCCGAACCCACCGTGGTGCGCAAGGCGGTTTCAAGTTTAGTCTTCACGTCAGCAGGCAAACCGCGCGGGGCGGCGATCATCAGCCAGGTGTCCATGGCCACCGACGGGTAGCCCTGTTCGGCAAAGGTCGGCACGTCGGGCAGGAAGCTGGACCGGGCGGGGGCCGACACGGCCAGCACGCGCACCTTGCCTTGTTTGCTTTGCGGCAGCGCGGCCGCCACGGTGTCGACCGAGAACGGAATCTGGCCGCCGATCAGGTCGGTCATGGCCGGAGCACTGCCCTTGTAAGGCACGTGGATCATTTTGATGTTGGCGGCCGACAGGAAGGCCTCGCCCACGAAGTGCGCGGTGGTGCCGGCGCCAAACGAACCATAGGCGGGCGGTTCGTTGCTGCGTTCCTTGGTGTAGGCCACCAGTTCCTTCAGGTTCTTGACCGGTACTTCGGGGTTGGCCAACAGCGCCAGTCCGGTACGGCCCACGATACCGATCGGCTCGAAGCTCTTGACCGGATCGTAGGGCAGCTTTTTCTGAATGGCGGGGTTGACCGTGAAGGTGGTGCCAGAGCTGACCAGCAGGGTGTAGCCATCCGGTGCGGCCTTGGCCACGAAGCCGGCGCCAATTGCCGTGCCAGCGCCCGCGCGGTTTTCCACCACGACGGTCTGGCCCAGTTCCTGGCCCAGCTTTTGTGCGATGACGCGACCCAGCACGTCGGTGGCGCCTCCGGGCGGGAAGGGCACCACCAGGGTGACGGGGCGCGTCGGGTAGGCGTTCTGCGCGCTGGCCACGGCGGGCACGGCGAAAGCGCCGGCCAAGGCGACGGAAAGGGCAATCAAGGAAGTCTTCATGATCATGCTCGACAAGAGTGGTGGAGGGAGGGCGCGTCGGTCGGCGCCTGGGGGGTTGCCGCGAGTCCATGCCCGCGGTTCAGAAATCGGTCGTACTCTTCGGCCGGCACGAACAGCCCGCCGGTGGTCCAGGCCAGATGCGTGGCGTGCGGCATGTGCGCCAGCAGCTTGCGTTGGCGCAGCCATTGCTGGCCCGCGATGCTGCCCAGCAACAGGCGTGGCCCGGAAAAGCCCGCGGCGGCCGACGGCTCAATGCGCAAGCCTTCGCTGTCATGCAAGCGCGCCAGGTCGGCATGAAGCGTGTCGTCAGCCACCGTGTAGACGCCTGCCAGCAACCGGCCGACGGCCTCGTATGCCAGTTCAGAGGCGCGCGGCACGGCCAGGCCATCAGCCTCGGTCTGGTTGGTCAGGCCGATGTCGTAGACGGACGGCGGCACCGGCACGCCGGGCAATTCCCCATTGCCGGCCATCATGCGCAGCAGAAAGCAGGGCGACTGCACCGGCTCGGCAAAGAAGCAGTGCACATGCGCGCCGAAAAGCAGCGACAGCCCGAAGGCAATGCCGCCCGGCGCGCCGCCTACGCCGCACGGCAGGTACACAAACAGCGGATGCTCGGCGTCCACCACGATGCCGGCCTGCGCAAGCTGGTCACGCAGCGCCAGGGCGGCGGCCGCATAGCCCAGAAAGAGCGAGGCCGAGCGTTCGTCGTCAACAAAGTAACCGTGCGGATCGGCCTCGACCTGGCGGCGGCCGGCCGCCACGGCTTTTTCGTAATCGCCCTGATGTTCGACCACTTCGACACCCCGGGCACGCAGGCGCGCCTTCTTCCATTCCTTGGCGTCCGAGGACATGTGCACGGCGGCACGAAATCCCAATGCCGAGGCGATCACGCCGATGGACAGGCCCAGGTTGCCGGTCGAGCCCACGGCCACCTGGTATTGCGCAAAGCAAGCGCGCGTCTCTGGCGTGCCTAGCTTGCTGTAGTCGTCGCCGGGCGCGATCAAGCCGCGTTCCAGCGCGAGTTTCTCGGTGAACTCCAACACTTCATGAATGCCGCCACGCGCCTTGATCGAACCGGCCACGGGCAGCGCGTGATCGGCCTTTAACCACAAGCGCCCCGATGTCGCCGGCAAGCCCAGCGCCTGTTGCATCGCGGCGGCTTCCAGCAGCGGCGATTCAATCACACCGGCCGACGCTTCCAGTTCCGGGAACAACTGCGCCAGCAACGGAGCAAACCGCGCAAAGCGGTCGTGCGCGGCTTGCACGTCGGCCAGGCTGAACGGCGCGGCGGCCAGAGCGCGGGCGCCCGCCGCGGCCTTGCCGGAACGGGTCCACAGCGTGGGCCGCGCGGCGCGCAGGGCTTGCAAGGACAAAGAGGAAACAGCAGCGTGGGACGGGGGCATGAATACGGTTGCAAAATGAAAAACGTCATCGAACGGTCACATCCTAGGCGGGGCCTTAGCGTTGCGGCAATATGCGTTGTTAGAATTGTTCGTTGCGCTTAACGCAAACCAAGGGGAAACCCGATGAACGTGCAAGTCCTGCAAGAAATGGCCGTTCGCTACTTCCTGGAAGTGGCGCGCTGCGGCTCTGTCAGTGTGGCGGCCGAAAAGCTGGACGTGGCGCCATCGGCGGTCAGCCGCCAGATTGCAAGGCTGGAACGCGAGCTGGGCACCTTGCTGTTCGAGCGCCGATCGCGCGGCATGACCCTGAACGCCGCCGGCGAATTGCTGGCCGCCCATGCCAAGCGCGCGCAGCAGGACGTGGAGCGCGTCTCCGGTGAAATCATGGGCCTGCGCGGCCTGCGCCAGGGCCTGGTGCGCGTCGTCTGTACCGAAGGCTTCGTGCATGACGTGGTGCCGGCCGCCATCGCGGAATTCCGCAAGCAATACGCGGGTATCCGCTTCACGCTGGAGGTCTGTTCGCAGCGCGAAGTGCCGGCGCGGGTGCGCGATGGCGCGGCCGACATCGGCATCACCCTGGGCCTGACCTCGCACCGCGACATGCAAGTGGAGCTGCGCATGCCCGCGCCCGTGCGCGCGGTAGTGGCCGCCGACCATCCGCTGGCGTGCCGCGCCGACGTATCGCTGGCGCAATTGATGGCCTATCCGCTGGCGCTGCCCGACGCCGATTCCACCTTGCGGCAATTGATCGACATCAGTTGCAGCCGCCAGCAATTGCAGTGCGAACCGGTGTTCTCCAGCCGCAGCGTTGACGCGCTGGTGGCCTTTGCCGGGGCAGGTGGCGGCGTGGCGTTCTGTGGCGAACTGGCCATCCGCTATCGGCTACGCGGCAAGCTGGTGGTGGCGGTGCCGCTGCGCGACCGCGAAATGAACGAACGCCATTTTGAGGTGCAGACGCTGGCCGGGCGCGTGCTGCCAGAAGCGGTCAAGGCGTTTATCGCCAGCTTGCGCACGCAGTTGGATGCGGAATGACCCTATAGGAACAAGCAGCGCCAGGCGTATGATTTCAGCCAGAGGATCCGCACCGGCCTGACGGCGGGCAGCCAGCCCGCGCGCCAGCTTTGCCTATCACGGCTTCGCATCGTTCCATCCGCTTTCCATGCGCCGGAGCGAAAAGGCGTCGCGCCATGCACCATCTGCTGCTTGCTGCCTGCTTTCGGTCACCGACGGGTGATCACGATTTCCAGGTATTCGCTGGGCACCACCACCGTCGAGTCGCCAGAGCGATTGAACCGGTCTATTTGTGCCAGCAGATCGCTTTCCAGAGCGGCCTGCGCGGCCGGTTCCTGCATGGAAAATGCCTTGAGGACCGGGCCGTAATAGTTTCTGAAGACCTGCACGAAATGCGCCGGCGAAAGATAGCGGAACACGAAGTGCCGCGCTTCCACCTGGATCGCCGAGGCATGCGTGCCAAACATCTCGTCGATGCGTGCGCGGGCGCCCCACAGCGCGGGCGATTTCACGCCGGCCGGTGGCGGCACATGCTTGCCGATGGTCTTGAAAAGCTGTCCCACGAAGCTCTCCGGCGTCCAGTTGGCCAAGCCGATCTTGCCGCCCGGCCGGCACACCCGCACCAGTTCAGCGGCCGCCTTGTCCTGGTCGGCCGTGAACATCACGCCGAAGGTGGACAGCACGGCGTCAAAGCTGCCGGTCGGGAAAGGCAGGGCTTCGGCATCGGCCTCCTGGAATTCGATCTTCAGCCGTTCAGCGGCGGCGCGTTCGCGCGCGCGGCTCAGCAGCGTCGGCACATAGTCGGTCGACACCACCTCGCACCAACGCCGTGCGGCGGCCAGCGACGCGTTGCCGTTACCGGCCGCCACATCAAGCACTTTCTGCCCGGCGCGCACATCAAGGGATTCGCACAGTTGCTCGCCCACGATCTGAAGCGTGGTGCCGACAACGGCATAGTCACCGGAAGACCAGGTGGCTTGCTGGCGGGTCTTCACGGCGGCAAGGCTGGGCGGGGCGGAAGTTGGCGCGTCGGCAACGGCGGCAATATCGGATGCGGACATGGTCTGTCTCCATCAAGGTTGGGAAAAAGCGTCGGCGAACATCGCCGGCACGGCGCCGATGCGCGGGCAGGGGCCCAACAAGGGCTTGCGTGTACGGTGCGATCGGCACTCAACCGTAGAGCGGGCACGTGGAGGCAAGCGTGGTAGCGGGCGTGGAATCCGAGGCCGCGGGCGGGGAGGGGTTTCCCGAGGATGGTGGCGCCATTCGTATTCAACTGCTGGGGCCGACAACGATCCGCCGGGCGGGTGCGGTGTTGCCGTTGCCGCCCTCCCGCAAGCTGCGTGCGCTGGTGGCCTACCTGGCGCTGGCCTCGCACCCGGTTTCCCGCGCGCATTTGTGTGAACTGCTCTGGGACATTCCGAACGATCCGCGTGGCGAGCTGCGCTGGTGCCTCAGCAAGGCAAGAACCTTGCTGGACGATCCCGGCCACCCCCGCGTTCAGGCGGCGCAAGACAGCGTCACGCTGGACCTGCACGATTGCCGTGTGGATGTCGTCGACATCGAACAGGCGATGCGACAGGGCATCAACCACGTCGGTACGGAACGGCTGCGCACGCTGGCGGCGCTGTTTGTCGGAGATTTCCTGGATGGGTTGCAGATCCGATCCTGCCCGATGTTCGATAGCTGGCTGGTGGCGCAACGGCGGCGGTTCAGAGCCTGCCAGGCGGCGGTGCTGGAACACCTGGCCGCGACGCTGCCCGACGGATCCGAAGAGCGTTACGACAGCCTGGACAAGTGGCTGCGGCTTGCGCCGTTCGACCGCCACGCGCACGTGCGGATGCTGCAATCGCTGCACGCGCGTCAGCAGCTACGCGAAGGCGAAGAACACCTGGCCGCCGCAATTCGTGCGTTTGAAGACGAAGGGCTGGATTGGCGACCGTTGCGGGATGCATGGCGGCAGTTACGGCTAACGCCGGCCGATTTTCCTCAGTCGCCCAATTCACCCGCGCCGCCCGAGGCCCCTGACCCGGCAGCAGCGCCCCACATCACAACGCTCGCGGCGGCGCCAGAAGCCGGCCAAGGCCAAACCCGGCGCGCGTCGATCGCGGTCATGCCTTTCGCGGATGCATCGGCGCGCAACGGGGTGCGGGGAGGGCTGGGCGATGGCTTGGCCTACGACATCATCACCCGCCTGGCCAAGCTGCGCAGCCTGTTCGTCATTGCGCAGGGCACGGTGTTCGCCCTGGACCAACGCAGCGTGGGGCCGGAAGAGGCCGGTCGGACGTTGAACGTGGACTTCGTGGTCAGTGGCTTGTTGCGCCGGCACGCCAGGCGGATCATCGTTGACGTGGCGCTTGTCCAAGCCCGGACCGCCCGCATCGTGTGGGCGGAAACCTTCGACCATGCGCTGGACGACGCCTTCGTGGCGCTGGACGACATAGGCAACCGGATCGTTGCCTCGGTGGAAATCGAAGTGGAATCCGCCGAGCGCGAGCGCGCCATCCTCACGCCACCCAATTCGCTGGACGCCTGGTCGGCGCATCATCGCGGCCTGTGGCACATGTACCGCTTCAACCAAGCGGACAACGCCCAGGCAAGACGTTTCTTTCAGATGGCGGTGCGGCTGGACCCGACGTATTCCCGCGCGTACGCCGGGCTGTCGTTCACGCATTGGCAGGACGCTTTTCAACGCTGGGGCGAGCAGAACCCGGCTATGGAGCTGGCGTACCAAGCCGCAAGCCAGAGCTTGACCGCCGACGACCGCGACCCCGCCGCGCATTGGGCCATGGGGCGGGCCTTGTGGCTGCGCGGCAGCCAGGAGCCATCGCTGGCGGAATTGCAGCGCGCGGTGGACCTGAGCCCGAATTTTGCGCTGGGGCACTACACCCTGGGCTTCGTGCATTGCCAGTCGGGCGACGCGCAGGCGGCGATCGGGTCGTCCGATCATTCACGCCATCTGAGCCCCTTCGACCCCTTGCTGTTCGGCATGCTGGCCGTGCGCGCGCTGGCGCTGGTGCGCTTGGGGCGCGTTGAGGAAGCCGCTGACTGGGCTGTGAAGGCAGCCATGCGGCCCAACGCCCACCTGCACATTCTGGCGATTGCCGCGCATTGTCTGGCGCTGGCTGACAGGTTGGACGAGGCGCTGGGGTTTGTGGCCTTGATTCATCAGGCAAATCCGGCGTACCGGGTGGCGGATCTTCTGAATGCGTTCCGGCTGACGGTGGATGCGGAGGGCTTGTTCAGGGTCGCGGCTGGGCGGATTGGGTTGGGCTGAGGCGCCAGCGCCGCAAGGCGGATGTCATCAAAGTGAACGAAAACCGTTACTAGACTCAATAGATAATGGTTATCATTGCCGTTCCCTGGCGGCCAAGTCGGGTTGAAACTTTGGAGATCCACCCATGTCCAGCACCGACGCGACCGTGCACCGTCGAACGGAGACGCTATACGCCGAACACCATACGTGGCTGGCGGGATGGCTGCGCCACCGGATGGGAGGCGAGGACGTGGCCGCCGACCTGGCGCACGACACCTTCCTGCGCGTACTGACGGCCAGGGAAGCGCCCACGCTGCTGGAACCCCGCGCCTTTCTGGCCACCATCGCGCGCCGTCTGCTGGCCAACCACTATCGGCGCGAGAGCATCGAAAGGGCCTACCTGGAGACGCTGGCGACCCTGCCCGAGGCGCAATGCCCCAGCCCCGAAGACCGCAAGCTGGTGCTGGAAACGCTGTGCGCCATTGACCGGGCGCTTGAGACCCTGCCGGCCAAGGCGCGGGAAGCCTTCCTGCTGTCACAACTGGAAGGCCTGAAATATGACGACATCGCCGCGCGCCTGGGCGTCACGACGCGGACCGTGGGTAACTATATGGTGCGCGCGGTGCAGGTGTGCTTTTTTGCCCAGGAGCAGCCGACGTGAGCCGGCAGGCGGCGGCCATGGCCATGTATGCGGGCGGCATGCCGCTGGCGCCCCGCGTGGCGGAAGAGGCGTCGCGCTGGTACGTGCTGTTCATGTCCGGGATGGCGACCGACGAGGACAAGCGCGCCTGGCGCGACTGGTGTCAGGCGGATCCCGACCATGAACGGGCGTGGGCCCACCTGGCGCGCGCTGATGCCCGAATGCGGGATCTTGCGGGCAAGCCTGCGTATGAAGCCCTGTCGATGGATCGCCGCCAGAAGGGAAGGCGCCGCGTGCTGATCGCCGCCGCCTTCATGGCCGGCTGTATCGGGCCCGCGCTGTGGGCCGCCGATCGGAACCGCTGGCTGCGACTGTCGCCCGATTACGCGACCGGCGTGGGCGAGCGGCGCGACGTCACCCTGGCCGACGGCAGCAAGATCACACTGAATACCGACACGGCCATTGACGTGCGCTTTGAAAGCGGCCAGCGGATCGTCCGCTTGCGCCGGGGTGAAATCCTGGTCGAAACCGGCCATGCCGCCGCTTACGCCGCCATGCGGTTCCGGGTGGCGACGCCGCTGGGATCGGTGCAAGCGCTGGGCACGCGGTTTTCGGCGCGCCTGGATGCGGATTCCGTGCGCGTCGCCTTGTTCGAGGGCGCGGTGCGCATCATGCCGGATCAGGCCGCTGGCGCCGGCCTGGTGCTGGACGCCGGCCAGACCGCGCGCCAGACGGCGGCGCGGGTGACCGCTACCGGGCCGGTGGCCGCCAGCGATACCGCCTGGCTGCGCGGCGAGATCGCGGCGGACAACATGCCGCTGTCGCAGTTCCTGGCCGAACTCAGCCGTTACCGGCCCGGCGTGATTTCCTGTGACGAGCGCGCGGGCCGGCTTCGCATTTCGGGGCTGTTCCCGCTGGCCGACACGGACCGGGTACTGGCGGCGTTGGGCCGTATGTTGCCGGTGCGGATCAGCCGGCACACGTCCTACTGGGTGCGGGTCTCGGCCTCCCGGTAAGCGCCGGCCGGCTGCCTGTCGCCCGTCGCAAAAAATATTTCATGAAAACCTTTCCGGTTCTGGTTTTTGGCGTGTCCTCTTTATTGAACAGGACCGACATTCAACGCATCGACATCGGACATCATGGCCAGGCAGACAGGCAGCGGCACGCGCATTGCCCGGCCCCCCAGGGGGCGGGGCGTGCGTGCGCTTGTCACGATGCTGCTGCTGGCGCTGGCCGCGCTGCTGGGGCAGAAAGCCGTTGCGCTGGATGGCACTGCCGCGCGGGCGAACGTCAGCCTGCGCTACGACGTGCCCGCCGGACCGCTTGTGGCAGTGTTGCAGCAGATCGCCAGCCAGGCGGGCGTGCTGCTGTATTTCGATCCGTCACTGACGCGCGATCTCAATAGCAATGGCCTGACCGGCCGTTACACGGTCGAACAAGCATTTTCCCAGGTGCTGGCCAGCTACGGGCTGGAAGTGCACCAGGACACGCCGGGTGCCTACCAGGTCAGAAGCGTGGGCTGGACGCCGTCGGTCACCTGGATGCCGCCGACCTTGGTTGAAGGCGCGACCGTTGGTGTTGGCGGTTTTGTGGCGCGGGTGGCGGACGTGGGCACCAAGACCGCGACGCCCATCATCCGTGTGCCGCAATCCGTGTCGGTGGTGACCGGACAAGAGATGCAGGCCCGCTACGCGCGCACGGTCACGCAGGCCTTGCAATACACCCCCGGCGTGCAGGTCAACAACTTCGGGAGCAACGAGGTTCGCAATGACTGGCTGGTGCTGCGGGGATTCGACGCCAAGCTGACGGGCGATTACCGCGACGGTCTGAGCCAGATGCCCTACGACCAGATTCGTGCGCGCATGCCCGCGTACGCGCTGGAAAGCATCGAGGTGCTGCGGGGGCCGTCCTCGGCCCTGTACGGGCAGGTAGCGCCGGGCGGCATCGTGAACCGCGTAACCAAGCGTCCGACCGCCACCGTCCTGCACGAAGTGGCGGTCCAGGCCGGGTCGTTCGACAACAAGCAGGCGTTCCTGGATCTGGGCGGCCCGGTCAACGAGGCCGGCAACGCCGCCTATCGCTTGACCGCGACGGCTCGTAAGGCCGGCACGCAAGACAAGTACGACGACGACCACCGCTACCGCGACGACCTTGCCTACGTGGCGCCGGCGTGGCGCTGGCGCGATGCGGACACGTCAGTGACGTTGCTCACGCATTTCCAGCGCGACCGCAACGACGGCGAATCGCGCACCTACTACCCCACGCACACGCTGGTCGGCGATTACGCCTATGACCGCAACGAACGCGACTTCGCCAGCGTGGGCTACCTGTTCGAGCATCGGCTGAACAATACGTGGTCGTTGCGGCAGAACGCGCGTTATCAGCGCGGCGACATGAACTTGCGCAACCTGTATCCGCTGGCGCTGGCCGCTGACGGGCGCACGCTTTCCCGCATGCAGCTGCAAGCGCGCGAGCGCGCCGATGGCGTGGCGGTGGATACGCAGCTCGAAGGCCGGCTCGAAGGGGCAGGGCTGACGCACACCTTGCTGGCAGGCGTGGACTATCGCAGGCTGGCGGGCTCACAGAATTACCGGCAGGCGCTGGCGCCGACGCTGGACATTGATGACCCCGTCTACAACCAGCCGATCAACGCGCTGGACGCCAGCCATACGGTGCTGGATGTGCGGCAGGTCAGCACGCAATGGGGGCTGTACGCGCAGGACCAGATTCAGGCCGGGGCCTGGACACTGACCCTGGGGGCTCGGCACGACCGCTACGTTGACGATACCGACGACCGGCTGGCTGGCGGCAGCCAACGTACCAGCGATCAGGCGCTTACGTGGCGCAGCGGCCTGTCCTACGCCTTCGCATCGGGCGTGGCGCCCTACGTCAGCTACGCGACGGGCTTCGTGCCGCAGGCGGGCGCAGCCTTCGATGGCTCGTCCTTCACGCCGGCCAGATCGGATCAGGTCGAACTAGGCGTCAAGTTCCAGCCTGCGAATTCGCAAAACCTTTACACCGTCGCCCTGTTCAACCTGAACCAGCGCAACGGGCTGACCGCGGACCCCGACCCGGACCACGCGGGTTTCAGCGTGCAGTCGGGCCGTCTGCGGTCGCGCGGGGTGGAGCTGGAGGCCAAGCTCAGCCAGGGCAACGGCTGGGATCTGGTCGCCGCCTACACCTACAACGTCGTAACCAACGTCTCCAGCAATGACGGCGGGGCGGCCGGCAAGACGCCCATCGTCACGCCGCGCCACATGGCCGCGTTGTGGCTGGGGCATCGTTTCTCCGAAGGCGCCTTGTCCGGCTGGAATGCCGGCTTGGGCGTGCGCTATATCGGCCCGACCTATGTGGACGTGGCCAACACGATGAAGAACAGCGGCGCCGCCGTGTTCGACGCATCGCTGGCCTACGACACCGGCGCCTGGCGCTTCTCGGTCGACGCCATGAACCTGCTGAATAAAGAAACCGTGGTCTGTCGCAACGACCGCGTCAATTGCCGTTATGGCGTCGAGCGCACGGTGCTCGCGGCCGTCGCGTACCGCTATTGAATCAGGAGAGACATCATGTCCAACACAGCATCCATCAGGGACGAGCTGGCTGCCCTGTATCAGGTTCATCGGCGTAAATTGCTGCACACCGCCACGCGCATTCTTGGCTCGCGGGACCTGGCCGACGACGTGGTCCAAGACACCTATCTGAAGCTGCTCGAAGGCCCGTCGCCCAAAGACGTGCGCGAGCCGGTGGCCTATCTGTTCCAGACCGTCCGCCATCTGTCGATCGACTATCACCGGCGGCGCGCGCTGGAATCGCGCCTGTTCGCGGGCCAGGAAGACGGGCAGTACGCCGTGTCGGAATCGGTGGCCGAAGATGCGGCGGTCAGCCATCAGGCGTTGGCGCTGGCCGCGCAGGCCCTGGCCACGATGTCGGCGCGCACCCGCCGCGCGTTCGAGCTGCATCGCTTTGAAGGCTGCACCCAGCGCGACGTGGCGCGCGAACTGGGCGTGTCGACCACGCTGGTGAACTTCATGATCCGCGATGCGGACGTGGCGCTTAATTCCTGCCGCGAGTATCTGCTGCCCGGTTGAGGCGCATCGCGTTGCTGGTTGCTGTTTGCCGGGCCGGCATCGCCCGGACATCGTGAAACGCTTAAATTCCGGGCCTTCCTATTCGTCAATGTAAATAAGAGTCAATTCCGTCTTCAAGGCGGCATTGATGCACCTAGTCTCGTCTGGAGATGGACCGCTATGAGTTGTTTTGATCGTGATGACGCCGTGCTGCGCGTGTTGGTGAATGACGAAGATCAGTACTCGTTGTGGCCGGATTTCAAGGCAACGCCGCCGGGCTGGCGCGACACGGGCACCAAGGGCGACAAGCAAACCTGCCTGGCGTTCGTTGAACGCGTGTGGACCGATATGCGGCCCGCATCGTTGCGCCGCTTCATGGATGAACAGGCGCCGACGACTCCGCAATGACCACGCCCACCGTCACCCTGCTGTGTCTGCCGTGCGCAGGCGCCAGCGCCACGATGTATCTGCGCTGGCGGCGGGCGTTGCCCGCCTGGCTGCGCGTGGTTCCCGTGGAGCTTCCCGGGCGGGGCGAACGGTACGCACACGCCCATGCCACGGACCTGGATACGTTGGCCGCGCAGCTGTGCGATCGGCATGACGCCGACCTGCAAGGGCACTTTGTGCTGTTCGGTCACAGCATGGGCGCGCTGCTGGCTTACCGCATGGCGTCGTGGCTGCGTCGGCAGGGTCGCCACTTACCGGCTCTGTTGATCGCGTCGGCCAGCCCGGCCCCCGCGCTGCGCGATCCGGCGCGCTTCGATGGCCTGGATCACGACGGTGCGCTGATCGCCGACATGCGCAAGCAGGGCGGCACGCCCGAAGCGGTGTACGCCGATACCGAACTGCTGCGCCTGGCGCTGGACACGCTGGCGGCCGACTACCGCCTGTGCAAATTTCATTGCTACGCGCCGCAGCCCCCTTTGCCGTTTCCCATCGCGGTGTTCGCCGGGCGCGAAGACGACATCACGCCCGCGCAGGTGACGGGCTGGCGTGCCGAGACGTCGCGCGATTGCACCGAAACGTGGTTCGACGGTGGTCACTTCTTTATCCGGCATCAAGAGCCCGCCGTGCTGGCGGCCCTACGGGACGTACTGGCGGGCCTGGACTGCAATGCAAGCCAACATGCAAGCGCTCTACCTGCCTGAACGCGTACCCGCCGACGTCGAGGTCTGGCGCATTGCGCTGGCGGACGGCGACGAGCCCGTCTCCACGCATGGGCTATCGGCTGATGAGGTCCTGCGCATGCGGCGTTTTCGCCAGGCCGACGACGCCCGGCGCTTTGCCACCACGCGTCGAACGCTGCGCGAACTGCTGGCGCGGCGGCTGGACGTGGACGCGCAGGCGCTGGTCTTCGCGCGCGGCCTGCATGGCAAGCCAACGCTGGGTGCCGCGCAGCGCGGCGCCTGGGAATTCAGCGTGTCGCATTCTGGGCAGGCGGCCATGGTGGCGCTGTCGAATCAGCGCGCCGTGGGCGTGGACATTGAATGGTCGCGGCCGTGCCTGGACGTGCAGGCCATTGCGCCGGTCTGCCTGACAGCGGCTGAACGCGAACGCGTCGTGGATGCCGCCAGCTTCTATCGCCACTGGGTGGGCAAGGAAGCCGTACTCAAGGCGCTGGGGCTGGGCATCGGCCTGCACATGCAGCAACTGACCGTGACGCCCGCCGCCAACGGCGATTACGGCTTGCGGCACTGCCTGCCCGTTGCCGACGGCGATGGCGCCATCTTGGCCTGTGCGTTGCCGGCGCCCGCCGGCTACCTGGCGGCGCTGGCCTGGCTGGACGATCAGGGCGGCAGGCCGGCGGCCAGCGGGCGTGGAGTTGGCCAGCCTTTCTGACGCCGCCTTTCGCACCAGGGCCGTCGGGCGCCATGGGCGCCCAATTACTGTGGGAAAAGAGCAATGGAACGATTCGAGCGTATAGCACCGGCAGGCAGCGAATTGCCCCTGCTGCTGACGCCGGCCAGCGCCGGCGAACCCGTCATGATGGCGTTGGCGCGCCTGCGTGCCCAGATCGACACGGCATTGATCACGGTGGGGGGGGTCTTGCTGCGCGGCTTCGACGTGCCGTCGGTGGATGCGTTCAAAAGCTTCGCCGCGGCGTTCGGACACGACCTGCTGAGCTATGAATTTGCGTCGACGCCGCGTAGCGCCGTGTCCTCGGGCATATACACCAGCACCGAGTATCCGGCGCATCAGCACATCCCCCTGCATAACGAACAGGCCTACACACGCGACTGGCCGATGAAGATCTGGTTCCATTGCGTCAAGGCCGCGCCACAGGGCGGCGAGACCCCGATCGCCGACAGCCGCAACATCTATCGCCGCATGCCCGCCGCCATCCGCGAGCGCTTCGCGGCAGGCTTGCTGTACGTGCGCAACTACGGCGATTTTGATTTGCCCTGGCAAGACGTGTTCAACACCAACGAGCCGTCGCGGGTAGAGGCGTTCTGCCGCCAAAGCGGCATCGAATGGGAATGGCTGGACGACGGCGCCTTGCGCACGCGCCAACTGTGCCAGGGCGTGGAACATCATCCGCTGACGGGCGAAGCCGTGTGGTTCAACCAGGCGCATCTCTTTCATGCATCGGGTTTGCAGCCCGAGGTGCGCGAGTCGCTCGAAGACATCCTGGGCGTGGAGAACCTGCCGCGCAACGTCTACTACGCCGATGGCCGGCCCATCCCCGACGAGGTCTTTGACGAGGTGCGCGCTGTGCTGGCCGACGAGACCGTCACGTTCGGTTGGCAGGATGGCGACGTCATGATGCTGGACAACATGCTGGTCGCGCATGCCCGCACCCCGTTTTCCGGCCCGCGCAAGGTGGTGGTCGCGATGGCCGAGCCCCACGGCAACCGATCCAAATCCGGGTCCGCATTCGGGTCCGCATTCGGGTCTGAATCCGGGTCCGGCGCAAGCTCCCAGCCCCTGGACTGCCTGGCGTAGACGTTGATGAATCATCCAGCTTCCGTATCCGAAACCACCGTCAGCATCGCGGCGCGCCTGCGCGAATTGGCGCACACCCGCGCCGACGACACCGCGTTGATCGTGCTGAACGCCCAGGGCGACACGTCTTATAGCTATGGGGCGCTGGACCTGCGTGTGCGCGCGTTGGCCGCCGCACTGCAAGCGCGCTATGACATCGGCGCGCGCTTGCTTTTGCTGCTGGACAACGACGAGCACTACGTCATTGCATTCTTTGCGTGCATGGCGGCGGGTATGACCTCGGTGCCCGCGTTTCCGCCGCAGTCCGCGCGCGATCAGCAACTGGAACGGTTGCGCCTGATGGCCAAGGACTGCCAGGCCGCCGGTGTGCTGGCCACCGCAAACGTTGCGAGCTGGCTGCAAGACAGTGACGCGGTATTCGCGGGCCTGGACGTCATGGCGGTGGACGACATCGACACGGCGCACGCGCAACGGTGGCAGCCCTTCGAACCGGCGGGCGAAGACGTCGCCTTCCTGCAATACACCTCGGGATCGACCGCCGCGCCCAAGGGCGTGATGGTGACGCACGCCAACTTGATGGCGAACGAACGGTCCATCCAGGCCGGCATGCTGACGCGGCGCGACGACACCTTCGTGTCGTGGTTGCCGCTGTATCACGACATGGGGCTCATCGGCGCGCTGTTGCAGCCCGTCTACGTGGGCTGCCGCGTGGTGCTGATGACGCCCAAGTATTTTCTTGAGCGGCCGTTGCGTTGGCTTCAAGCCATTTCCGCCTATCGCGCCACGGTCAGCGGCGGGCCCGACTTTGCCTACCGCCTGTGCGTGGAGCGCGTGACATCTGAGCAAATCCGCATGTTGGACCTGTCGCATTGGCGCATCGCATTTTCGGGCGCCGAGCCGGTGCGCAATGACACCGTCGACGCGTTCGCGGTGTTGTGCGCGCCGGCCGGCATGCCGCGTCAGACCATCTACCCGTGCTATGGGCTGGCCGAAGCCACCTTGTTCGTGACCGGCAACCAGCGGGGCGACGGGCCCTTGATCACCCGCTTTGACGAAGCCGGCTTGGCGAGCGGCCAATTGCGGCCGGCGCCCCTGGGCACGCCACTGGTCGCTTGCGGCGTTCCCGCCGAGGATCACCGCGTGCTGATCGCCGACCCGGCGACGGCAGAGCCGGCCGCGCCGGGCATGCTGGGCGAGATCTGGACGGCGGGTCCCAGCATCGCGGCGGGCTACTGGGGAAATCCGCAAGCCACGCAACAGACTTTTGTGGAGCGTGACGGCGTGCGCTGGTTGCGTTCCGGCGACCTGGGCTGCTTTCACGGTGGTCAGTTGTACGTGAACGGCCGCCTCAAGGACCTGATCATCGTGCGTGGGCACAACGTGTACCCGCAAGACATCGAGCGCGTGATCGAGGCGCGAGTCGATGGCGCCAGGAAAGGGCGCGCGGCGGTGTTTCGCGTGGACGGCCCGCAAGGCGAGGGCATCGGTGTGGCGGTCGAGATTTCGCGCACGCATCGCAAGAAGGCGACGGCCGCCGCCACGGTCTCGGCGCTGAACCACGCCGTCGGCATCGCTTGCGGCGAGCCTGCCTCCGTGACGCTGCTGCTGGAACCGGGCGCCTTGCCCAAGACGTCCAGCGGCAAGCTGCAACGCGCCGCCACCCGGCTGGGTTGGTTGGAAAAAACGCTGGACGCCTACGCCATTCATCAAGACGGGGTCTTCTTGCACGGCGGGCCGGTTGACAAACCCGCGCCGCAGCCGGCCAGGGGAGACACCGAACAGGCGCTGGCCGCGATCTGGGCCGAGGTGCTGGCGCGCGAGGCGCCAGGCCGTGACGCGCACTTCTTCGATCTGGGGGGCAATTCCCTCAGTGCGGCGCAAGTCGCCGCCCGGATTCGCGCGCGCTGGTCGGTGGACATGCCGCTGCGCGCCGTGTTTGAACACCCGCAACTGGCGCAGGCTGCCGCGTTGATCGACAGGTTGCCCAGGTTGAGCCCGGAGCATGAGGCCGCGCCCGTGCCATTGCCGCCCGCGCGGCGGCTGGCCGATACGCCCTTGTCGCCTGCGCAGCAGCGCTTGTGGCTGGTGGACCGGCTGGCCGCCACGCCGGCGCAGCGCGCCGCCTACAACCTTAGCGCGGTCTACGAACTGCACGGTGAGCTGGACCTGGACCGGATGGCCCGCGCCCTGAATGGCACGGTTCAGCGCCATGAAATTCTGCGCAGCATCTACCCGGAAGACGAGCACGGCGATCCGGTGGCGCGTGTGCTGCCGTCCGTGCCGCTGCCGCTGCCCGTCACCGACCTCTGCGCGCAGCCGGATGCGGCGGCGCACATTGCCGCCTGCGCCGCGCAGCCCTTTGACCTGGCTACCGGGCCCCTGTTGCGCGCCGCCGTCCTGCGTCTGGCGGCCGATCGGCACTTGCTCGTCCTGGTGGCGCATCACATCGTGTTTGATGGCTGGTCCGCCGGCGTGTTCCTGCGCGAGTTGTGTGCGGGTTACGAGGGCCATGAACTGCCTCCCTTGGCGCTGCAGTATGGCGATTACGCGGCATGGAGCCGGGCCCACGCGCAGTCGCCCGCCATGCAGGCGGGATTGGACTATTGGCGGCGTGCGTTGGCCGGCGCCCCGGCGCTTAGTACCTTGCCCGGCGACCGCGAACGCGACGCCGTGGCTGACCTGCGCGGCGCGACGCTGCGCCTGCCCATTCCCGCAACACTGACCCGCCAGTTGGCCGACCTGGCTCGCCGCCATGACGCCACGCTGTTCCAGCTGCTGCTTGCGTCTTTCCTGTGGGTCTTGCACAGCCGCTCGGGCCAGGAAGAACTCGTGATCGGCACGGACGTAGCCGGCCGCGACCACGTCGAACTTGCGCCTTTGATCGGCTTTTTCGTCAATGTCGTGCCATTGCGCACACGCGTGCGGCGGGATCAGGAATTTGGCGACTGGCTGGCGCAGGTGCGCGAGGGCGTGTTGACCGCATTTGAACAGCGGCACGTGCCGTTTGACCGCATTGTCGATGCCACCGGCGCCACGCGGGATCGCAGCCGCAACCCCTTGTTGCAGGTGTTGTTCGTGATGCAAAACACGCCGCATCACGCATTCACGCTGTCGGGCCTGGCGATCGAACCCCGCCATGCCCCCGCCACGGATTCGAAATTCGACCTGGGCGTTTTCGTGCACGAGCGCGAACAAGGCCTGGACGTGGAGTGGAACTACGCCACGGCGTTGTACGACCTGCCCACGATTGAACGCGTCGCCCAGGGATGGGCGGATCTGCTGCGCCAAGTGGCCGCTGACCCCGGCTTGCCACTGAGCGGCTACGCCTTGCCCTCATTCAAGGAGCCTCGCATGTCTGTCGCCAATCCGTCACCTGCCGCCAAGCTGGACCGTCTGCGAAGTTTGTCGGCACGGGGGCCGCTAGCGCCCGCCGCTACACACGCCGTTGCACGCGCCGCTGCGCACGCCGTTGCACACGCTGCAATACGCACCTCGTTCCTGTCGCCTGACCGGCAATTTCCCATTGTGGTCGAGGCGCTGGACCCGGACCTGGACCCCGTGGCGTGGGCAGCGGCCGAGCGCGAGCGCATCGAGAACTGGCTGAAAACGCATGGCGGCATCCTGTTCCGCAACTTCGCGATCAGCACGGCGCAGCAGTTCGAGTCCTTTGCCGAGTCCGTCGAACCGGTGCTGTACGGCGACTACGGCGACCTGCCGAAGAAAGAGGGAGGACGCAACACCTACCGCTCGACCCCGTACCCCGAAAAGCAAATGATCCTGTATCACAACGAAAGCGCGCACCTGGATCGCTGGCCACGCAAACAACTGTTCTTCTGCGAGCTGCCGTCAAGGGTCGGCGGCGCGACGCCCATCGTGGATTGCCGCGAGATGCTGCGCCGCCTGCCCGCCGAATTGGTGCAAGAGTTTGAACGCAAGCAGTTGCTCTACATCCGAACTTTCACGGATCGCCTGGACGTCAGCTGGCAGTCGTTTTTCAAGACGGATGATCGCCGGCAGGTAGAGGCCACGCTGCGTCAGGCCGGGATCGATTTCGCCTGGCGGGGCGACGACGCCTTGCAAACGCGCACGCGTTGCCCGGCGGTCATCACGCATCCCGTCACGGGCGAGCGCGTCTTTTTCAATCAGGTGCAGTTGCATCACCTGCATTGCCTGGAGCCCGAAGTCCGCGAACACCTGTTGAGCACGGCCGGCCTGGAGTGGGTGCCGCGTCACGTGTGCTTTGGTGACGGCAGCCCCATTCCGGACGCGGTGATGGACCTGATCGGCAAGACCTATGAGGAATGCGCGGTGCGCTTCGACTGGCGGCGGGGTGATGTCGTGATGCTGGACAACATGCTGGCGGCGCACGCTCGCGACCCCTATGAGGAACCGCGCAAGGTCGTGGTGGCGATGGGGTCGATGTTCGACCGTGCGGCGCTGGACGCCCAAGTGGGTACAGGAGTCAGCCGATGAGCAACATCACCGATATCGTGGCGGGGGATTTCCTGCCGCTGAGCCCCGAGCAGCGGGCATGCATGGCCCGGTCCGGGCAAGCCCCGGCGCCTCGCTGGATGCTGGCCCGCATGGAATCCGAACACGACGGCGTAGCGTTGCAGGCGGCGTTACGCCGCGTGGTTGCCGCGCATCCGGCGCTTCGCCTGCGATTTGCCGAGGTGCCGGGATATCGGGGCCTGCGCCAGCAAGCGGGCGAGGACGCCGTCTGGACGTGGGAGGTCGTGGCGGGCGTGGGCGAGGACCCGACTCAGGCCGCGCGGGCCTGGTATGACCGCATTGCCGTCCGACACGAGGGGCTGCACACCGCCTGGTTCACGGGCGTCGGGCAGGGGGGCTGGCTGGCCTTGGCCGCCACGCCGCTCATCGCGGATGAGGGGTCGATGCTGCAACTGCTGAACGACGTGGCGCGGACGATGGATAGCGGCTCGAAGCCAAGCCCAAGCTCACCCCCCGATTGCGAGACCGGCGAGGTCGCCGCGTTTGATTACACCCACTATGTGCTGTGGCGCCAGGAGCTGGCTGCCGATCCGGATGCCGAGGCCGGGCGCGCGTATTGGCGCGACCATGGCGAGGCGTCCGGCTTGCAGGCGCCTCGGCTGTCCTATCGTGCGGCGGGCGCGGCGCAGGATAACGCCGCCATCGCCGTGTGTGCCGTGTGTGCCGCGACCGCCGCGACCGCGCATGGCGTGACGGAACTGGCGCAGCGCCTGGACTTGCCTGTCGAAACCTTGTTGCACGCCGCGTGGCTGGCGTTGCTGGGGCGTTTGACGGGCAGCTATTGTCACGTAACCGGTTGGCGGCACGACTGCCGCACCGATTACGACATGCTGGCCGGCGCGGTCGGGGCCTACGAAAAAGTGCTGCCGTTGGAGATCGACTGGCAGCCGGACGACACGTTTGAGCACTGCGCGCGGCGGCTTGCCCTGCGCCGCCAAGCCCATATCGGCGCGCAGGAACACTACGCCCTTGCCGCCGATGGCGGCGCCGGGCATCACGAGGTCGGATTCGTCGCAATGCCGCAGGGCCTGCCTGGCGTTCACGTGGCGGCCGTGCGTTGGGAAACCAGCACCAGGATGGCGGATTTCGAGCTGGCGCTGCACGTTGTGCTGACGCCGGCAGCCGACCAGGTTGCGCATGTGCAGTGTGTCTACGCGCCGCACCGCTATGGCGCGGCGGCCGTGCAGGGCTTGCTGGCGCAGTACCAGGATGTGCTGACGCAGGCGGCAAGCGCGCCGGAAACGCCCTTGTCCAAGCTCTTGCCGCCCGCCGCGCCGGATACCGCGTTATATGCAGGAGAAAACTGGGATCCCGGCGCGCAATCGCTACTGGCGCACGTGCTGGGGTGGGCCGCGCGCACGCCTTCAGCGCCGGCCATCGTGGACGACGGCGAGACGCTGGACTACGCGGCGCTGGCGGTTCGGGTGGATCAGGCGGCGCGCGTCCTGGCAGGGCAGGGCGTGGCGGCAGGCGCCGTCGTCGCGTTGCGCCTGCCGCGCGGCGCTGACCTGATCATTGCGCTGCTGGCGGCATGGCGTTGCGGCGCGGCGTATCTGCCGCTGGACCCGCAGTGGCCCGTTGCGCGGTGCGCGGCGCTGATGCAGGATGCGGCGGCCGCGTGCGTGGTGCAGCGCGCGCAGGACGCGGCGCTGTTTGACGGCGTGGCGCAAGTGACGCTGGGCGCCGGCATGTCAGACGCCACGCTACCCGCGCTGAACGACGCCGCGCTGCTGCGCCAACCCGCCTATGTGCTGTATACGTCGGGCTCCACGGGCGCGCCCAAGGGCGTGGCGGTGGGGCAGCGCGCCTTGCTGAACTATGTCGCGGGGGCTACGCATGCCATGGGGCTGGCCCAGGCGCGTCGTTGGGCGCTGACGGCCACCGTGGCGGCCGATCTGGGCAACACGGCGCTGTTTGGCGCGCTGTACAACGGCGCCGCGCTGGTGATCGCCAGTGACACGGCGATGCAAGACGCGCAGTCCTTCGCGCGATTCCTTCGCGAACAACGTATTGACGCCATCAAGATGGTGCCGTCGCATCTGGCCGCACTGCTCGATTGCGATACCGCCATCGCGCCGCGTACGGTGGTGTTGGGTGGCGAGGCGACCGCCGCCGCGCTGGTGCAACGCCTATTCAAGCTGACGCCCGGCTGCCGCCTGTTCAACCACTACGGCCCCACGGAAAGCACGGTCGGCGTCATGGTTCATGCGGTCAAGGATGCCGCGGATGGCGACGTGGGCGGTGTACTGCCGCTGACGTGCGTGCTGCCCAACTGCCGCATCCGCTTGCTGGACGCGGACCTGACGGCCACGGCGCTAGGCGCGCTGGGCCAGTTGTACATCGGCGGCCCGCAGCTGGCCAACGGTTACCTGCGTGCGTCCGGCGACGACGCATTCATCGACGATCCCTACCTGCCGGGGCAACGTCTGTATCGCAGTGGAGACCTGGCGTACGCGCTGCCGGACGGCGGTATCCGTTTGGCCGGGCGCGCCGATCATCAGGTGAAGATCCGGGGCTTTCGGATCGAACCGGCCGAGATCGAAGCGGCGCTGCTGAGCCTGCCTGGCGTGCAACAGGCCGCCGTGCTGGCCATTGCCGGCGCGGCAGGCGTGGAACTGACGGCGTGCGTGACCATGGACGATGCGCATCAGTCCCAGACCGACGCCGAGCTGGGCGCGGCGCTGGCGCAGCTTCTGCCCGCACCGATGCTGCCCGCGCGCATCCAGTGTCTGCCCGATCTGCCACGGCTGCCCAACGGCAAGGTAGACCGGCACGCGCTGCAAGCGCGGGTCGTCACGGCGCTTGATGCGGACTCCGCCGAGCCGGTGGCGCCTCGCGATGCGTTGGAGACCGTGGTGGCAGGGTGCGTCGCCATCTTGCTGGAGCGCGACCGCGTGGGCGTGCATGACGACTTCTTTTCGCTCGGTGGCCATTCGTTGCTGGTCATCAAGCTGGTCACGCGCTTGCGCAAACAATTGCGCGTCGAGGCAGTGCCGGGCCTGGTGTTCGACCATCCCACCGTGGCGCGCCTGGCCGCTGCACTGCGCCAGCAAGCCGAGGACCCCGCGCAACTGGACCGGATCGCGCAACTGCGCGTCCAGGTGAACAACTTGTCGCCCGAAGAGCGCGCCGCCCTGGCCGCCCAAGTGACGGAGCCCGCATGAGCGATACCCAGCAAGCCCTGTTGCGAGCCTTGCTCGCCGAAGACGACAACGACGATGACGCCACGCTGGACGCATCGGCGATACCGCTGAGCGACGCGCGGGACGATGCGCCCCTGTCGTATTCGCAGCAGCAGCTGTGGTTTTTGCAAAAGCTGGATCCCGCCTCTACCGCGTACAACCTTCCGCGCGCCTTGCGCATCCGGGGCAAGCTGGACGTTTCTGCATTGCGAGCAGCCTTCGCCGCGCTGGCTCGTCGCCATGCGGTCTTGCGCAGCACCTTTCATGAACAGGATGGCGAACCGCGCCAGCGCGTGAACGCCGCGCATGCGTTCACGCTGGACGAAGTGGACCTGAGCGCGCTGCCGCCTGACGCGCGCGAAGCCGCGCTGCAAACCCACTGCGCGCGCATCGCAACCCATGTCTTCGACTTAACCCGAGAGCCAGCGCTGATCGCGTGCGTGCTCAAGTTGGAACGCGACGATCATGTGTTGGCGTGGTGCCTGCATCACATCGTTTCGGATGCGTGGTCCAACCCCATCTTCATGCGGGATCTGGCGCAAGCCTATGAAGACATCACCACGTCCGGCGCCGCGGTCGCCAACGAACCGCCGCGACGTTACAGCGACTTTGCCGCCTGGCAGCGCGGGCACGCGCAGGCCGGGGGGTATGCGGCGCACGTTGCGCACTGGAATGCGCATCTGCGTGACGACTTGCAAGATCTGGCCTTACCCACGGACCATCCGCGTCCCGCCGTACTGGGCGCCGAGGGCGCTTCGCTGTATGTCGAAGTCCCTGCGGCGCTGGTCGAAAGGCTGCGCGCATTTTGCCGCGCGTCGCAATGCACGCCGTTCGTCGCGCTGTTCACGGCGTGGCAACTGTTGCTGGCGCGGCTCAGCGGGCAGACCGGCTTTGCCGTGGGCGTGCCCAGCGCCAATCGCAATCGGCCGGAGCTTCAAGAGCTGCTGGGTTTCTTCGTCACGACGCAGGTATTCCGCGTGAATGCGCCGGCATCGGCCAGCCTGCGCGAGGTCTGCCAGGCCGTGCGCGCCGACGCGCGTGCCGCCATGAACTATGCCGACCTGCCATTGGAACTGTTGCTGGAAAGCCGGGACGTCGTGCGTGACCCGGCGCGCAGCCCGTTGTTCCAGGTGCTGTTCGGCCTTCAGGTGGGCAGCGCCGGCCCAGGGCTGTCCTTGCCGGGCGTTCAGGTAGAGCGCTTGCCCGTGCCCGAGCGCAGCGCCAAGTTCGAGTGGTCGCTGGACCTGCTGTGGGATGACGCTGCGGGGCCGGTCCCCGCATTGCATGGCAGGCTGGAGTTCAACACGGCGCTGGTTGCCGAGGACACGGCGGCGCGGATGTGGCGGCGCTATCTGCGGGTGTTGGAGGCGCTGGTGACGCAGCCGGACAGCCGCGTGGCGGCTCTGGATGTGATCTTGCCTGAGGAGCGCGTGCAAGCGCAGGCCTGGAGCCGCAACGCCGCGCAACACGATGAGCGCGCGCCAGTGCATCGCTTGTTTGAACAGCAGGCCCGCGCCACGCCCGACGCCATTGCGCTGGTGTGCGGCGACGCCGCGCTCTGCTATGCCGACTTGAACGCGCGCGCGAATCGCCGCGCGCATGACTTGATCGTGCGGGGCGCGGGCCCTGACGCGCTGGTCGCCATCGCTATGCAGCGTTCGATCGACATGGTGGTTGGGCTGCTGGCCATCCAGAAGGCCGGCGCGGCCTATGTGCCTCTGGATCTGGACTACCCGGTCGAACGGCTGGCCTACATGTTGCGGGACAGCGGCGCGATGCTGCTGCTTTGCGCGCAAGATGTGCCCGATGGCCTGGTGTCGTCCGATGGGCCCGCCGTTGTCGATCTGCGTGATGCCCCGACCACAGACGCCGTGCACAACCCGGACGTGGCGCTGCATGGCGAAAACCTGGCTTACGTCATCTATACCTCTGGCTCCACCGGCCGTCCCAAGGGCGCCGCCAATCGGCATGCCGCCTTGACGAACCGCGTGGCATGGATGCAGCAGGCGTACGGGCTGGCGGCCGACGACGTCGTGTTGCAGAAGACGCCGTTCGGCTTTGATGTGTCGGTTTGGGAATTTTTCTGGCCCCTGATGACCGGCGCGAGGCTGGTCATGGCGCAACCCGGCGATCACCGCGACCCCGAGCGCCTGGCGGCGCTGATTCACCGCCATGCTGTTACGACCGTGCACTTCGTGCCGTCGATGCTTGCCGCCTTCATGGCGTACGAAGCGGCCGCGCGCTGCGCATCGCTGCGCCGTATTCTGTGTAGCGGCGAAGCCTTGCCCGCCGACGTCCGCGACGACGTGCTGCAACGCATGCCGTGGGCCGAACTGCACAATCTGTACGGCCCGACCGAGGCCGCGATCGACGTGACGGCGTCGCGCTGCGCGGCGGAGGATGGCGCGCGCGTGCCCATTGGCGCGCCCATCTCGGCCACCCAGGCATGGGTGCTGGACGCCGACCTGAACTTGAGCCCGCCCGGCGTTGTCGGTGAACTGTATTTGGGGGGCATGGGCCTTGCGCGTGGTTATGTGCGCCGCCCGGGCATGACGGCAGACCGATTCGTGGCGGACCCCTATGCGTCAGAGGCGGGCGCCCGGCTGTATCGCACCGGCGATCTGGCCTCATGGCGCGCCGATGGGCAGTTGCTGTATCAGGGGCGCGCGGACCACCAGGTCAAGATCCGCGGCTTTCGAGTCGAGCTGGGCGAAGTGCAGACGCGGCTGGGCGCGCAGCCCGGTGTGGCGGCTGCGGTCGCGGTGGCCCACAAGGCCGCCAGCGGCACGAAGCTTGTGGCGTATGTGTCGCCACGGGACGCCGCGCGGCAACCCGACCCGGTCATGTTGCGCGCGGCCCTGGCCGCCGAACTGCCTGACTACATGGTGCCCGCCGTCATCATGGTGTTGGCGGCGTTGCCGCTTAGCGCCAACGGCAAGATCGATCGCAAGGCCTTGCCCGCGCCGGATTTCCAGCGCGATAGCGAGTTCCAGACACCGGTCGGCGACACCGAGCACTTGCTGGCCGGCATCTGGCGCGACGTGCTGGCCGTGCCGCGCATCGGCCGGCATGACAACTTTTTCGAACTGGGCGGGGACTCGATCCTGACGCTGAAGATTGTGGCGGCCGCGCGCAAGCAGGGCGTGAAGATCGCGCCGCGCGACGTCATGGAGCGCCAGACGATCGCCGCGCTGGCCTTGTCGGCGTCGGCGATACGTCCCGAGACGGCAACGGGCCCGGCCCGTGGTCCGGCCTTGTTGGCGCCGGTGCAACAGACGTTCTTCGATCTGTCCGTGCCCCATCGCAGCCATTGGAACCAGTCGGTGGTGCTGCGTCCCCATGGAGAGGTCGACGTGGCCGCGCTGCAACGCGCCATGGACGCGGTATTGGCGCACCACGATGCGTTCCGGCTGCGCTATCGGCAGAATAGGCAGGCAGGGTGGGCACAGGAGTACGACAAAGACGCCGTGGCGCCGCGCTTGGCCTTGGCGCCATCCGGGGATGACGCCGCCGCCCCATTCGCGGACGTGGCGGACGCCTTGCAACGCAGCCTGGACGTGGAATCGGGCCCCGTGACTGCCGCGGCCTGGATCGAGCCGGACGTGGGCAGCCCTGACGCGTGCCGCCCAGACGTGGGCCGCCCTGACGCGGGCCGCCCAGGACGGCTGTTGTGGGTGGCGCACCATCTGGTCGTGGACGCGGTTTCTTGGCGCGTCCTGCTCGAAGATCTGGAAGTCGCTTATGACCAGGCGCGCCGTGGTGCGACGCTGACCTTGCCATCGGCCACGATGTCGTTTGGCGATTGGACGCAGGCGCTTGCCCGCTATGGCGCCTTGCCCGCCACGCAGGCGCAATTACCCGAATGGCTGGCTATCTGCGGCGAGCAGGACACGCCGCTGCCCGTGGCGCGACCCCATGGCGCCAACCGCGTGTCGGACCAGCGCAGCGTGTCGGCGCAGTTGGACCCGGCGGCATCCGCGCGCTTGTTGTCCGGCGGAGCGCGGGCATATCGGGCACAGGCCTCCGAGCTGTTGCTGACGGCCGTGGCGCGCGTCCTGTGCGCCTGGACAGGCCAGGAAAGCGTGCTGCTGGAGCTTGAAGGCCACGGCCGCGAAGAGGACACTACGGGCGTTGATGCAAGCCGGGTCGTCGGCTGGTTTACATCCCTGTTCCCGTTGCGGCTGCGCCCGGGCGCGGCAGATCTTGGCAGCGCCTTGGCGGCGGTCAAAGAGCAGTTGCGGGCGGTGCCCGACAAGGGCTTGGGCTATGGCGTGCTGCGCACCATGACGGATTCCGGCCGCGTGCTGGCCAACCATCCGTATCCCCGCATCACCTTCAATTACCTGGGCCGGACCGACGCCGCCGCGCGTACCTGGAATTGGGACAACGAGCCCGCTGGCATTGAACGCGATCCTGATAGCGAGCGCCGCAGCGTGCTGGACATCGGCGTTGCTTTACGCGATGGCGCCTTGCGTTTTACGTGGTCGTACAGCGCCGCCATGCAGGACGAAAGCGAGGTCCGCGCGTTGGCCGACGCTTGCGTGGCCGAGCTTGCCCGCCTGGCGGACGTGGTCGACGCACCGGGAGCCGGCGGCGTGACGCCATCCGATTTTCCGCTGGCGGCCTTGTCCCAGACGCAGTTGAACCGCCTGGCGCCGAACCCGCGCGATGTGGCTGACATCTATCCCCCAACGCCCATGCAACAGGGGCTGTTGCTGCACACGCTGATGAACCCCGGCTCCGGCATGTACTTGATGCAGGACCGCTACCGCTTTGACCGGCACCTGGATCTGGACGCGGCGCACCGTGCGTGGGGCCTGATGGCGCAACGGCATGAAGCGCTGCGCGCGGGCTTCGCCTGGCAGGCGGGCGAGACCCCCTTGCAAGTCATCCGCCGCGAGGTCGAGACTCCCGTCCAGGTGTTTGACTGGCGCGAGCTGCCCGTGGAGGCGGCGCTGGCCCAGCTGGACCGCCTGTTGCAAGACGAGCTGGTCGCGGGCTTTGATATGGGCGCCGCGCCCCTGTGGCGCGTCCGGCTGGCGCGACTGGCCGACGGCGACCGGATGGTGCTGAGCTATCACCACATCCTGATGGATGCCTGGTGCCGGTCCTTGTTGCTGGCGGATTTCTTTGCCGCGTACGACGCCTATGCACAGGGGCAGGCGCCGCAGTTGGCGCAACCGGTGCCGTACCGCGACTTCATCGCGTGGCTGGGGCGGCAAGACATGGCGGCCGCGCAGGCGTACTGGCGCGACACGCTGCGTGGTTTCGGCACGGTCACGCCCATGCCGCTGGCTGGCCGTGGCGCGCCCACGCCGGGCCAGTCACGGACCGTCGACGCCGTCGTGTCACTGACCCCGGCCGAGACCACGGCGCTTCAGCGCGCGGCGCAGCAGCAGCAGTTGACGGTGAACACCTATGCGCAGGGCGCGTGGGCGTTGTGGCTCGCCCGCGTAGCCGGACTGCACGATGTGCTCTACGGCGTGACGGTCGCCGGCCGGCCCACTGACCTGAATGGCGTACAGGACACCATCGGCCTGTTCATCAATACCTTGCCGTTACGCGTCGACGTGCCGGGGACGGACAGCCCGATCAGCGTGGCGCAGTGGCTGCGCACGGTGCAGGCCGGCAATGCCGCGCTGCGCGAACACGAACACCTGTCCTTGGCTGAGATCCAGGCGCTGGCTGACGTGCCGCGTGGCACCACGCTGTTCGACACCTTGTTCGTCTTTGAAAACGCGCCGGTTGACGGCGCATTGCTGGCGCGTGCGCAAGCGATCGGCGCGCATGCCGACGGCGCCCGCACGCATACCAACTATCCGCTTACGGTCGTGGTCAAACCGGGCGAACAGCTGGTGCTGCAACTGACGTATGACGCCGACCTGTTCGACGAGGCGTCTATCCTGCGAGTGCTGGACGGCTTGCGCCACGTGCTGGGGCAATTTGCCGGCCGACCGGCCGCGCCGTTGGCGCAAATCGGCCTGCTGCCCGACGACGAGCATGCACGCGTGCTGGGGCTGGGTCGGGGCGCAACGCCCGGCTATCCGCTGGACGCCGGGTACGCCAGGCTGTTCGAGGCGCAGGCGCGCCAGCACGCCCAACGCCTCGCGGCGCGCGACGCGAACGGAGACATCCGCTACGACGCACTGAATCGGCTGGCCAACCGCCACGCGCACGCGTTCCGAGCGGGCGGGGTGGGCCGCGACGACGTCGTGGTGGTGCTGGCCGAGCGTGGCATCGGCATGCTGGCGGCCGTGCTGGGTGCATTCAAGGCGAACGCGGCCTACCTGGCGCTGGACCCCGCCTTGCCCTCGCAACGCCTGGCGCAGATCCTGGACCTGTGCCGCGCGCGCGCGGTCGTTACGGATCGCGGCGCGGCGGCGGCGCACGCCGACGTGATCGCAGCGCTGCCCGCCGCGGTGGCCCGGCACGACATCGACAGCCCGGCATCGAGCCACGACGCCGATCTCCGCGAACCCGCGCATCGCGACCAGGCGGCCTACGTGATCTTCACGTCCGGTTCCACGGGCACGCCCAAGGGCGTGGTCGTCACCAGCCAGGGCATGTTGAACAACCAGCTCAGCAAGATTCCCGCGCTGGGCCTTACCGAGCATGACGTTATCGGCCAGACGGCCGCGCAGAGCTTCGACATTTCGGTGTGGCAGCTGCTGGCAGGGTTGTTGTGCGGCGCGTGCGTCGAGATCGTGGCGGATAGCGTGGCGCGCGACCCGCAAGCCCTGATCCGCCGCGTGAACGATAGCGGCATCACCGTGCTGGAATGCGTGCCGACCCTGATCCAGGGCATGTTGATGGCCGACGCGGTGTCGATGCCCGGCCTGCGCTGGATGCTGCCCACGGGCGAAGCCAGTTCGGTGGCGCTGGCGCGTGCGTGGCTGGATCGCTATCCGGGCGTGCCGCTGGTCAATGCCTATGGCCCCGCCGAATGCGCGGACGACGTGGCGCTGTATCGCGTGGACGACGCCAAGAACGAGTCGGGCCCGGTACTGGCGATCGGCACGGCGGCCGACCACACGCAACTGTACGTGCTGGACGCGAACCTGGACCTGCTTCCCGCTGGCGCCATCGGTGAACTCTGCGTGGCGGGCGTGGGCGTCGGGCGCGGGTATCTGCATCAGCCGGGTCTGGCCGCCGAACGCTACATTGCCGATCCGTATGCGGCACGGCCCGGCGCGCGGCTCTACCGCACGGGCGATCTGGCGCGCTACCGGGCCGATGGCGTGCTGGAGTATGTGGGGCGCAGCGACCATCAGGTCAAGGTGCATGGCTTTCGCATTGAACTGGGTGAGATCGACGCCTTCCTGGCGCGCTTGTCCAGCGTGCGCCAGGCGGTTACGGTGGCGCGCGATGACGGGCAGGGCCATCGCCTGGTCGGCTATGTGACGCCGCGCAACCTGGCGCTGGCCGGGCCGCGCGACGACGCGCAGCGCGCCTGGTTGGAATCCGTGCAGGCCGAGCTGGCATCCGCCTTGCCGGCCTATATGGTTCCGGCCGTGTGGGTGGTGCTGCCGTCGATTCCGCTGACGCCCAACGGCAAGGTGGACCGCCGCGCGCTGCCGGCGCCCGACACTCAGGCCGCGCTACGTCACTACACCGCGCCTGAGGGTGACCTGGAACTGCAACTGGCCGATATCTGGGCCGCGGTGCTGGGCGTGCCGCGCGTGGGCCGCGACGACAGCTTCTTTGAGCTGGGCGGCCATTCCTTGCTGGTGATGCGCGTGGTTGCACGTATCCGGACCGATCTGGACATCGAGACGCCGCTGGCCGCGCTGTTCGAAGCGCAGACGCTGGCGCGCTTTGCCGAGCGCGTGGCCGAGGCGGCGCAGGCGGGCATTGGGCAGGCCGACGCAATGCGCGGCATCGACGCGTTCATCGATACCCTGGAGATGCTGTGATGGACGATACCCTGGCCCGGCAAATTGCCCGAAAATTCGCATCGCTTGCACCTGCGCAGCGTCGCGCCGTGTACGACAAGATGCGCGAACAAGGCATGGACCCATCGCACCTGCCCATTCTTTCGCGCGAGGGGCCGCCGATGCTGTCGCACGCGCAGGAGCGGCTGTGGTTCCTGTGGCGCCTGGATCCCGGCGATGCCGCCTACCACCTGCCGGGCGTGTTGCGCCTGACGGGCGCGCTGGACGCCGAAAGCGTGCGCGTGGCCTTTGAGCGCGTGCTGGTCCAGCATGCGGCGCTGCGCACGCGATTCGACATGGACGCCGACGGCATGGCGCATCCGGTGGCGCAGGCGCCGTGGCGCATGGAGCTTGCTCAGGCAGACTTGCGCGCCGCACCAAACACGGATCAAGAGGAACGGGCGCGAGAGATTGCGCGTGCATGGATCGCCGAACCGTTCAACCTGCTGACCGGCCCTTTGCTGCGGGTGGGGCTGGTGCGGCTCGGTGACGAAGAACACCTGCTGGTCACCGTCATGCACCATATCGTGTCGGACGGATGGTCCATCGGGTTGCTGACCGACGCGTTCTGCAAGCACTATGCGGCGTTGCGGACGGGCACGGAACTCGCATCGCCGCCGCCCGCCATCGCCTATACCGATTACGCGGCCTGGCAGCGAAACCTGTTGGCGGCCGGCGAGGAAGATCGGCAACTGGCGTATTGGCGTCAGGCCTTGGCCGGGGATCACCCCGTTTTGCAGCTGAACGCCGATTTTCCGAAGCGTGGCGCAAGCGGGCAGGTTGCTGATGCCTGCATCAGCAACCTGCCGCAGTCCCTTGCGGACGAACTGCGGCGCTATGCGCACGCCCGGGGTTGCACCTTGTTCGTCGTCTTGCTGGCCGCATTCCAGGCCTTGCTGGCGCGCCATACCGGCCAGTCCGACATCCGCGTCGGCGTGCCGGTGGCGGGGCGCACGCGCCCCGAGGTGCAAGACGTGGTGGGACTGTTCGTCAATACGCAGGTGCTGCGCGCCAGGCTCGCCCCGGACTTGAGCTGGTCGGCGCTGCTTGCCCAAACGCGCGTAGCGGTGGCGCAGGCGCATGCCCATCAAGACCTGCCGTTCGAGAAACTGGTTGACGCCCTGCAACCCGAGCGCAGCCTGGACCATACCCCGCTGTTCCAGGTGCTGTTCAACCATCAACAGTTGCCGGGCGTAGACGGCTGGCAATTGGCCGGACTGCGTGCCACGCCGGAATCGTTTGCGCCGCCGACCTTGCCCTTTGCGTTGCAATGCGACACCGCTGAGTACGATGACGGCCGCTTGCGCGTGGCGTGGCGATATCCGCGCGACGCGTTTATGCCCGGCACGCTGACGCGCATGGCCGGTCACTATCAAGCGCTGCTGCGCGCGATGGTGCGCGATGATGCCGCGCGCGTGTGGGAGGCCGAGCTGTTGTCGCAGGCGGAATGCAAGACCTTGAGCGAATGGGAGACGGGCGCGCCATTGGCAGATGAGGTAGCGTCGTCGTTCGGCGCGCTACCGGTGCATCGCCAGTTTGAACGACAGGCGGGCCTTTGGCCGGACCGTGTGGCGGTGACGTGCCTTGATGCGTCGCTGACGTATGGCGAACTGAACCGCCGCGCGAATCAATTGGCGCATCGCTTGCAGCGCATGGGGGTACGTGCCGAGCAGTGCGTGGGGATTGCTGCCGAACGATCGCTGGAACTCGTTGTAGGTTTGCTGGCGGTGTTGAAGGCGGGTGCGGCCTACGTGCCGCTGGACCCGGACTATCCGGATGATCGGCTGGCGTACATGCTGCAAGACAGCGACGTGTCGCTGCTGCTGACGCAGTCCGGTTTGGCGGCACGGATGGGCGGGTTGTCGTCATCGACAACCTTGTTGGCTTTGGACCAGATGGACGTTTCGTCCGAACCGGTCACGCCGCCCAACGTTCCCCATCACCCCGAGAACCTTGCCTACGTCATCTACACGTCGGGCTCCACGGGCAAGCCCAAGGGCGCGGCTAACCGGCATATCGCCCTGATCAACCGCTTGGCGTGGATGCAGCAGGCCTATGGTTTGACGGCAGACGATGTGGTGCTGCAAAAGACCCCGTTCAGCTTTGATGTATCGGTGTGGGAATTCTTCTGGCCCTTGATGACCGGCGCGCGGCTGGCGTTGGCAGGCCCGGGTGATCATCGCGATCCGGCGCGCCTTTCCGCGCTGATACGCGAACAAGGCGTCACTACGCTGCATTTTGTGCCCTCGATGTTGCACGCCTTCATCAGCCATGCCGAACAGGTGGGCGCGGATGGGTGCGCAACGCTGCGCCGCATCGTGTGCAGCGGCGAAGCGCTGGGCGCGGACTTGCAGGCGCGTTGCCTGGCGTTGTTGCCGCAGGCTGGGATGTACAACCTGTACGGCCCGACGGAAGCTGCAATCGACGTGACGCACTGGACCTGCGTCGATGATGGCAGCGGTGTGGTGCCCATCGGCTATCCGATAGCGGGCATTCATGCACGGGTACTGGACGCGCAGTTGAACCCTGTGCCCATCGGCGTACCGGGTGAGCTGTATCTGGGCGGGGTGGGTTTGGCGCGCGGGTATCTGAACCGCCCGGGCCTGACCGCCGACCGCTTTATCGCCGACCCGGACGGGCAGGGCGGCAGGCTGTATCGCACGGGTGATCTGGTGCGCTGGATGGGGGAGGGGCACCTGGAGTATCTGGGCCGCCTGGATCATCAGGTGAAGATCCGTGGCTTGCGGATTGAATTGGGTGAAATCGAAGCCGCTCTCTTGTCACAGCCGGATGTGGAACAAGCGGCGGTATTGGCGCAGGACGGTCCATCGGGCGCAAGGCTGGTGGCGTATGTCGCACCCGCCACCGTGGATACCACGGCACTGCGAAGCGCATTGTCGGCAGCGTTGCCCGACTACATGGTGCCCGCCGCCTTCGTCGCATTGGATGCTTTGCCGGTCAACGCCAACGGCAAGCTGGATCGCAAGGCCTTGCCCAAGGCAGAGTTCGCCGCCAGCCAAGGCTACGCGTCGCCCGAAGGCGCGGTCGAATCTGCCCTTGCCGCCATCTGGTCGCAAGTCTTGGGCGCGGCGCGGGTGGGCCGTCACGACAACTTCTTTGAACTGGGTGGCGACTCGATTCTTAGTCTGCAAATTGTGGCGCGCTTGCGCCAGGCGGGCTGGCAGATCACGCCGCGCCAGGTGTTCGAACGGCAGACCGTGGCCGATCTGGCCAGCGTGGCGGTAGCCGCGCAGGC
>NZ_JBCGCS010000027.1:0-74337 GCF_038594925.1 Achromobacter sp. JD-1
GAGCACGCCAATAGGATAAAAACCTATGTGTTACCCATGTCCCCGAACATGTGTCACCCATGTCCCCGGTCCATACAATCGCGCGCAACCCATCGCGCGGACGTTGCCGATGGGTTGCGCGCGGCGGGCGCCAGTTTTCGCGGGCAGGCATTGCCGCGCTACACCCATCCTACGCATCTTGGATAGGAGGCCGGGTCACCGGTTGGCGGGCGTCGGTGTCGGCGGGATCACGGTATCGCTGATGCGCGCCTTGAAGAACGCCGCCATGCGGGCGTTCCAGGCTTGATGGAATTGGCGGCGGTCGAAGCCGGGCGCGTCCTGGCAGATGTCGGCTTGTGCCTGGTCGGGCGGGCAAGGTGCCAGGAACGCGAAGTGGCCCGCGCCTGCCACCACCTGATAATCCGGAGCGTGGCCCTGGCCCTGATCCTTATCCTGGCTTTGCTCCTGGGTCTGATCGTGGGTCTGCTCCCGGCTTTGCTCCCGGCTCTGCTCCCGGCTCTGCTCCCTGCTCTGATCCTGGCCCTCACCCTGCCTTCGACCCAGCGCCAGCCCCACCGCTTCCACATCGGCCAGGCTTACACCGTCTCCGCCCAGCGCCGACGCCCAAAGCTGCACGGGGATCTTCACCGCTTGCAACGCATTGCCTGGAAAAACATTCAGCGGATCTGCAATGACCACCGCCTTGATGCGCGCATCCTGCACATAGGGCTGCTGAGGAATTTTCCCGGATGCGATATCTCGGCACATGGGAAGCGGCGGCGCTTCCTGACAAACCGCCAAGCCCGCCTGAAAATCTGGCTTGGCGCCGGCCAACACCAAGGCGGTATACGCGCCGCGCGAAAAACCGAAGGCGCCGATCTTGGTGGCGTCCACGCGCGCTTGCTGTGGCCAGGCGGTCGTCATGTAGTCGATTACGCGCCGTATCTCACGCGGGCGCGTCGAGAAGATTGACAGGTATCCCTGCCGCGAGCGGTCCTGCGCGTTGTCGCCCACGTGGTTGATGGCGACCACCACGAAGCCCGCATCCGCCAGCGCCGCGGCGGTGTCGTGATGGCTCAAGAATGAACCGGCCGACCCATGCGACATCACGATCAAGGGATGCCGACCGTCGGGCACGGCGCAGTTCAAGACGCCAGGGATAGTGGCGCGACCCAGTTTGATCTCCGTGGCGGGGGCGTTGCATGGCGTCCAGACGCCACCCGTGAGCGCAGGCCCGTTCATGTCCATGGGTATCGTCAGACGCTGAAAGCCGGCAGCCTGGGCAGCGCTCGGCGTCAGGGCGCCGGCAAGACCTAGGGCAAGGACGGAAACAACAGCGGCGGCAGTGGTGGACGCGGTCGTGCAGCGCGCGCGCAAGAGGGAAAGAAAAGTCATGGTCGAACGGAACAAGGAAAAGGACGACGGGGCAAGCCGCACACCCATACCAGCGCAGCACGGTATCGACAATACCGGTCACGCACCCATACCGGTGCAGCGGGGTATCGACAATACCGGATTCGAACATGTCTTGTAGTGGCTACGGCGCGACGCAACCATGCGCTCGTGCTTCAAACAACGGGATGGATGCGAATGCCGTAGCGCCACGGCCCGCGCGGCGGCGCTACGGCTATCCATGGCATTGCCCCCTTAACGAACCTTGCCCTCCTTCCAAGCCGCCAGCAGTTGCTCATACGGAATGGTCTCGCCCTTGGGCTTCTCGTTGGCCAGCTTCTTCCACGGCGCGTGCTGGTCCGACAGCCACTTGCTGGGGTTGCTCTTCGGGTTCAGCTTGGGCGCGCATTGCGCCATGCCTGCCCGCTCCAGCCGCGCCATCACCTGATCCATTTCATTGGCCAGGCTGTCCATGGCGGCCTGCGGGGTCTTTTCACCGGTAACCGCCGTGGCCACGTTCTTCCACCACAACTGCGCCAGCTTCGGGTAATCCGGCACGTTGTTGCCGGTGGGCGTCCATGCCACGCGGGCCGGGCTGCGGTAGAACTCGATCAGCCCGCCGTAGTTGGCGGCGTTCTTGGTGAAGAACTCGCTGTTGATGTCGCTGTCGCGGATGAAGGTCAGGCCGGTGATGGATTTTTTCAGCGATACCGACTTCGACGTGACGAACTGCGCATACAGCCAGGCCGCGGCCATCTTGTCGGGGTTGGTGGATTTGAAGAACGTCCATGAACCCACGTCCTGATAGCCGTTCTGCATGCCGTCCTTCCAGTACGGGCCATAGGGCGACGGCGCCATGCGCCATTTCGGCGTGCCGTCGTCGTTCACCACCGGCAGGCCCTTCTTGGTCATGTCGGCGGTAAAGGCCGTGTACCAGAAGATCTGCTGGGCGATCTGGCCTTGGGCGGGCACCGGGCCCGATTCCGAAAACGTCATGCCCATGGCCTGCTGCGGCGCGTACTTCTTCATCCAGTCGATGTACTTCGTCAGCGCATAGACGGCGGCCGGGCTGTTGGTGGCCCCGCCGCGAGACACCGACGCACCGACCGGCGTGCACTTGTCATCCGCCACGCGAATGCCCCATTCATCCACCGGCATGCCGTTGGGCAAGCCCTTGTCGGCCGCGCCGGCCATGGACAGCCACGCATCGGTAAAGCGCCAGCCCAGCGACGGGTCTTTCTTGCCGTAGTCCATGTGGCCATAGACCTTCTTGCCGTCGATTTCCTTGACGTCGTTCGAGAAGAAGTCGGCAATGTCTTCGTAGGCGGACCAATTGGTGGGCACGCCCAGGTCGTAGCCGTACTTGGCCTTGAACTTGTCCTTCAGATCTTGCCGGGCAAACCAATCCGCGCGAAACCAATACACGTTGGCAAACTGCTGGTCGGGCAGTTGATACAGCTTGCCGTCGGGCGCGGTGGTGAATTTGGTGCCGATAAAGTCCTTGATGTCCAGGTCGGGGTTGGTCCATTCCTTGCCCGCGCCGGCCATGTAGTCCGACAGCGGCAGAATGGCGCCGTAACGGTAGTGGGTGCCGATCAGATCGGAATCTGAAATCCAGCCGTCGTAGATCGACTTGCCCGACTGCATGGACGTCTGCAGTTTCTCGACCACGTCGCCTTCCTGAATCAGGTCGTGGTTGACCTTGATGCCGGTGATTTCACTGAACGCCTTGGCCAGTGTCTTGGATTCGTACTCGTGCGTGGTGATGGTTTCCGACACGACGTTGATTTCGTTAACGCCCTTGGCCTTCAGCTTGGCCGCGGCATCCATGAACCACTTCATCTCGGCCATCTGCTGGTCCTTGGACAGCGTGGAAGGCTGGAACTCGGAATCCACCCACTTCTTCGCCTCCGGCTCGCCGGCCCAAGCCCCTGATGTGCCGATCAGGGCGATAGCGGCCGCCATGGCGTGCATGCGCAATTTCATGACCTGTCTCCTCGAATACCCTTCCCCTTCTGTTCTGCTGCGGACCTCTGGCCGGGGAAGATGCGGGCCGCAGTCCTTCAAAACCATCCATCCCAACCTGCCAGGGGTCGACGCGCCCCTTCAGCCCTTTCTTCAGCCTTTTTTCATGATGAAAGCCAGCAACAGCATGGACACCACGAAGCTGATCCACACCGACGGCGGCTCGTCCAGTGACAGCCACTCCATCACCTTTTCGCCAAACCCCAGAAACGCCAGGTTGACCCAGGCCGCGGCCATCAATCCAATAAACAGCCTGTCGCCGCGCGTGGTGCGCAGCGGCAGAAAGCCCTTGCGTTCGACCGTGGGCGATTTCAATTCCCACACGGTCATGCCGATCAGCATCAGCACGATGCAGGTGAAAAAAACCGCGACCGGCGTGGTCCATACCATCCAGCTGAACATGTCGGCCCCCTTCTACACGCGGCCCATCGCGAAGCCCTTCGCGATGTAGTGGCGCACGAACCAGATGACGATGCCGCCCGGCACGATGGTCAACACGCCGGCCGCCGCCAGCACGCCCCAATCCATGCCGGACGCCGACACGGTTCGGGTCATGGTGGCCACGATAGGTTTGGCGTTGACGGACGTCAGCGTGCGCGCCAGCAGCAGTTCCACCCAACTGAACATGAAGCAGAAAAACGCCGCCACGCCCACGCCCGACTTGATCAGCGGCAGGAAGATCGTGAGGAAAAACCGGGGAAAGGAATAGCCGTCCACATAAGCGGTTTCGTCGATTTCGCGCGGCACGCCGGACATGAAGCCTTCCAGAATCCACACGGCCAGTGGCACGTTGAACACCAGATGCGCCAACGCCACGGCCAGATGCGTATCCATCAGCCCGAACGAACTGTAGAGCTGGAAGAACGGCAACAGGAACACGGCGGGCGGCGTCATGCGGTTGGTCAGCAGCCAGAAGAACACGTGCTTGTCGCCGATGAAGCGGTAGCGCGAAAACGCATAGGCGGCGGGCAGCGCCACCGCCAGCGAGATGACGGTGTTGATGACGACGTAGATCAGCGAATTGATGTAGCCCGAATACCAAGCGGGGTCGGTGAAGATGGTGCGGTAATGCTCGAAGGTGAAGTCGCGCGGCCACAGCGTCAGCGTGCTGACGATTTCGGTATTGGTCTTGAACGACATGTTCAGCATCCAGTACAGCGGCAGCATCGCGAACACCAGGTACAGGATCAGGAAGGCGGAACGCCACCAGGTGGATTGGTCACGCATGGGGATGCTCCTCGTCGACGCCGCCGGTCGTGCCCGCGCGCTGCATCCAGTTGTAGAGGATGAAGCACAGCAGCAGGATGATCAGGAAGTAAATGATGGAGAACGCCGCGGCGGGCCCCAGGTCAAACTGGCCCACGGCCTTTTGCGTCAGGTACTGCGACAGGAACGTCGTGGCGTTGCCCGGCCCGCCGCCCGTCAGCACGAAGGGCTCGGTGTAGATCATGAAGCTGTCCATGAAGCGCAGCAGCACGGCAATCATCAACACGCCGCGCATCTTGGGCAGTTGGATGTAGCGGAACACCGCCAGCCGCGACGCACCGTCGATGCGCGCCGCCTGGTAGTAGGCGTCGGGAATGGCGCGCAGGCCCGCATAGCACAGCAGCGCGACCAGCGGCGTCCAGTGCCACACGTCCATGACCAGCACGGTCACCCAGGCGTCCACGTCGTTGCCGGTGTAGTTGTAGTCCACCCCCAGCCACGACAAGGTCGCGCCCAGCAGGCCGATGTCGGTGCGGCCGAACACCTGCCAGATGGTGCCCACCACGTTCCAGGGAATCAGCAAGGACAGCGCAATGATCACCAACACGGCCGACGCGCGCCAACCGCTGGCGGGCATGGACAAGGCAAGCAAGATGCCCAGCGGAATCTCTATGGCCAGCACCGCCAGCGAAAACCCGATCTGGCGGAACAAGGCGCCATGCAGCTCTTCGTCTTGCAGCACGGCGGCAAACCACTCCGTGCCCACGAAGACGCGGCGGTCCGGGGCAATGATGTCTTGCACGGAATAGTTGACGATGGTCATCAGCGGCAAGATGGCCGAGAACGCCACGCACAACACCACGGGTAAAACCAGGAACCAGGCCCGGTGATCAATGGGTTTCATGGGATCAGCACCTCGTCGCGGTAAAAGCAGGTGTGCGGATTCAGCACCGACAACCAGACGGTGCCGCCGACGGCTGCGGGCACGATGTTGCTGCCCAGGCGGGCGCGCACGGGCGTGCCTTCGAAGTCGGCCACCAGCAAGGTGTAGGTGCCCACGTCCTGAATGCGCTCTACCCGCATGGGCACGGCGCCCGCCGTGTTCGCGTCTGTCAGGCGCAGGTATTCGGGGCGCACGCCCAGCTTGATGGGGCCGGCGTTAGCCAGCTTTGCAGCCACTTCGGGCGTGGCGCCTTGCACGCGCGTCTGCCCCACCCACAGCGCATCGTCGCGCCATTGCGCCGGCAGGAAGTTCATGCCGGGCGACCCGATGAAATGGCCCACGAAGGTGTGCGCCGGCCGTTCGAAAAGATCGTCCGCGCTGCCCACCTGCACGGCGCGTCCGCGCGCCATCACCATGACCTGGTCGGCAAACGTCAGCGCTTCGGTCTGGTCGTGCGTCACGTAGATCAGCGTCAGCTTGAATTCGTGATGGATTTCCTTGAGCTTGCGCCGTAGCTCCCACTTCAGTTGCGGGTCGATCACGGTCAAGGGTTCGTCGAACAGAATGGCCGACACGTCATTGCGCACCAGGCCACGGCCCAGCGATATTTTTTGTTTGGCGTCGGCCGTCAGGCCGCTGGCGCGGCGGTCCAGCACATGCGACATCTCCAGCATTTCGGCAATGCGGCCCACCCGTTCGCGGATGTGTTCGGGCGCAACGCCCCGGTTGCGCAGCGGAAAGGCCAGGTTGTCGGCCACCGTCATCGTGTCGTAGACCACGGGAAACTGGAACACCTGCGCGATGTTGCGCGCCTGCGGGGATTTGGCCGTGACGTCCTGGCCGTCAAACAAAATGCGCCCGTGCGAGGGGCGCAACAAACCCGATACGCAGTTGAGCAAGGTGGTCTTGCCGCAGCCCGACGGGCCCAGCAAGGCATAGGCGCCGCCGTCGCGAAAGGTGAATTGCAGCGGTAGCAGCGCGTAGTCGTCGTCGGTCTTGGGGTCGGCCACGTAGGAATGGGAAAGGTCCAGCTCGATCTGCGCCATCAGGCCGCCTCCCCGTTCATGCCCGGATGGCGCGGTGCGGCCAGAGGGGCGGCCAACAGCGCGCCGCCGGTGTCGAAAGCATAGGTGTTGGCCGGGTCGAAATACAGTTGCACGCGCTCGTCCAAGGTATAGCGATGCACGCCCGGCAGTTGCGCCACCACGTCGCCCGCGGCCGTCTCCGCATGCACGAAGGTATCCGAGCCCGAAATTTCAGCCAGCTTCACCACGCCGGCCAGGCCCACATGACCGGGGCGCGGTTCCACGTCCAGCGCGCCCGCGCGCAGGCCCGCGGTGATGTCGGCGCCCGCCTGCGCAGGCAGGCTACGGTCAACCGCCACCTGGCCTTGCAGGACGAAACCCGTGTCCGTGCGCCGGGCCGCGAACAGGTTCATGGGCGGATCGCTGAATGCGCGCGCCACGCGTATGGAATTGGGGCGGTGAAAGACCTGGGCCGTGGGGCCGTATTGCAGCAGCTCGCCCGCATCCAGCACGGCGGTGTGGCCTCCCAGCAACAGGGCTTCGCCCGGTTCGGTCGTGGCGTAGACCACCGTGGAACGCCCTTCGGCAAACAATTCCGAAAGCTCGTCGCGCAGTTCTTCGCGCAGCTTGTAGTCCAGGTTGACCAGGGGCTCGTCCAGCAGGATCAGGGGCGCGTCCTTCACCAAGGCCCGGGCCAGCGCCACCCGCTGCTGTTGCCCGCCAGACAGTTCCGACGGGTAGCGCGCCAGCAGATGGTCGATGTGCAGCCGGGCCGCCATGGCGCGGACTTTTTCGCGGATGTCCTTTTCGCCGCGCAGCTTGAGCGGCGACGCGATGTTGTCGTAGACCGACATCGACGGGTAATTGATGAATTGCTGGTACACCATGGCGACGTTGCGCTGGCGCACGGGCACGCCCGTGACATCCACGCCGTCAACCAGCACGCGGCCTTCGGTGGGTCGGTCCAGCCCGGCCATGATGCGCATCAACGAGGTTTTGCCCGCCAGGGTCACCCCCAGCAGCACCGTCATGGCCCCCGGCACGGGAGCCAGGCTCATGGGAGTCAGGTGCGTTTGCGAGCCGGCCCGCAAACCTATCCTGTCCAAGGTCAGCTGCATCTAGTCTCCTCAACCTACTTATATGTCCCTGTTTTAAAACGGACTTCGGTATTCGGTACAGCGCCCCAGCCGCTACGCGCAATGGCGTAACAGGATGAGCATACTCTTTCAGGTATCTTTCGTTTTTTTTGCGTTTTACCCAAGAAGCGAACAAAAAACAATCTTGCAGTGCGGCATTATTTTTCGCTTTTGTTGTTTTATCATGCGAATATGACACTGAATCCACGACAGAGCGCGTTGGTCGAAATGGTGCGGGCCCAAGGCTCGGCCACGATCGAAGAGCTCGCCAAACGCTTTGACGTCACGCTGCAGACCGTGCGGCGCGACGTCAACATTCTTTCCGAAGCCGGCATGCTGTCGCGCTTTCACGGTGGCGTGCGCATTGAAGCGTCCACCATCGAGAACATTGCCTACCGCAAGCGCCAGGGGCTGCACGCCGCGGGCAAGCAACGCATTGCCGAAGCCGTGGCGCGCGCCGTGCCGGACGGCTGTTCGCTGATCCTGAACATCGGCACCACCACCGAGGCCATCGCGCGCGCCCTGCTGCGCCATCGCGGCCTGCGCGTCATTACCAACAACCTGCATGTGGCGGACATCCTGTCCGACAACCCGGATTGCGAAGTCATCGTGGCCGGCGGCGTGGTGCGTTCGCGCGACCGCGGCATCGTGGGCGAAGCCACCATGGATTTCATCCGCCAGTTCAAGGTGGATATCGGCCTGATCGGCATTTCGGGCATCGAAGCCGACGGCACGCTGCGCGATTACGACTTCCGCGAAGTGCGTGTGGCGCGAACCATCATCGAACAATCGCGCGAAGTCTGGCTAGCCGCCGACAGCAGCAAATTCAAACGTCAGGCCATGGTGGAACTGGCGCATATCTCGCAAATCGACCGATTCTTTACCGACGCGCACCCGCAGGAACCCCTGGCGCAGGTGCTGCTGGATTCCGGCGTGCGCTGCGAAGTCGCGGCCGCGCCCAACGGGGCCGGCGTAGAGATCCCCACGAATAATTCCGCATCCAACTTATGAACCAACCGCTCGCCAACGTCACCCCGCCCGATCGCAACCGCCTGCTGTCCACGCTGGACAACACGCCGTCCTGGGACGTCATCGTCATCGGTGGCGGCGCAACGGGCCTGGGCACCGCCGTGGACGCCGCCGCGCGTGGCTACCGCACCTTGCTGATCGAAGGCGCCGACTTTGCCAAGGGCACGTCCAGCAAGGCTACGAAACTGGTGCATGGCGGCGTGCGCTATCTGGCCCAAGGCAATGTCAGTCTGGTGCGCGAAGCGCTGCACGAACGTGGCCTGCTCAATCGCAACGCGCCGCACCTGGTGTGGCCGCTGGGTTTCGTGGTGCCCGCCTACAACCTGTTCGACCAGCCTTTCTATGGCATCGGCCTGAAGATGTACGACATGCTGGCCGGCAAGCTGAACCTGGCGCCCAGCCGCTGGTTGTCGCGCCGCGACACGCTGGCCAATGCGCCCACGCTGGCGGAAAACGTCAACGGGCGTGGCTTGAAGGGTGGCGTGCTGTATTACGACGGCCAATTCGACGACGCGCGCCTGGCGATGAGCCTGATGCGCACGCTGTTCGACCTGGGCGGCACGGCCGTGAACTACGTGCGCGCCACGGGCCTTAGCACCAGCAACGGCAAAATTGACGGCGTGACCGCGCAAGACGTGATCGGCGGCGCCAGCTTCTCGTTGCGCGCGCGTTGCGTGATCAACGCCACCGGTGTCTGGGTGGACGCCGTGCGCCGCATGGAAGACAAGAACGCGGCCACGATGGTGGCGCCCAGCCAGGGCGTGCACCTGACCTTGCCGCAAGAGTTCCTGCCCGGCAAACGCGCCATTCTTATCCCGAAGACCGACGACGGCCGCGTGCTGTTCGTGGTGCCATGGAACGGCCACACCATCGTGGGCACCACCGACACGCCGCGCGGCGATCTGCCGCTGGACCCGGAAGCCGGCGCGCAGGATGTGGACTTCATCCTGAGCACCGCCGCGCGCTACCTCAGCCGCAAGCCGACCCGCGACGACGTCACCAGCGTCTGGTCGGGCCTGCGTCCGCTGGTCAAGGCCACGGGCGAAGCGTCGACCAAGCAGTTGTCGCGCGAGCACACGATTTTGGTGTCCAACGCCGGGCTGGTGACGGTAACAGGCGGCAAGTGGACGACCTACCGCCGCATGGCGCAGGACGTGGTGGACACGGCGATTCAACATCACTTGCTGACGCAGGCGTCGTGCCGGACCGAATCGCTGCCGTTGCACGGCGCGGCGGGCCTGGCGCCGTCCGAAGAGCATGCGGGCACGCCGGACAGTTACTACGGCAGCGATCTTGCAGTGTTGAAGGCGTTGCCGGGCGCCGACCGCATGCTGGTCAAGGCCAGTGGTTTGTCGGAAGCGCACGTACGTTTCGCGGCACGCTTTGAGCTGGCGCGCAGCGCCGAAGACGTGTTGGCCCGCCGCAACCGCGCGCTGTTTTTGGACGCGGAAGCCGCAATGCTGGCCGCCCCCGAAGTCGCCCGCATCCTGGCCGAAGAGCTGGGCCACGATGCCGCGTGGCAGCAGCGCACACTGCAAGAGCTGGCTACGGTAGCGAAGACGTATCGGCTGTAGGATGGGTGCAGCGCGGGGACGCCTTCAAAAGAAACTAGGCGTAAAACGCGCGAAACCCATCAGCACCCGTGAAGTTCTTGCCAACGTTGGAATGCATCCACGCTTGCTTGATGGGTTGCGCGCGGCATGGGCTGGCTTTCTATTGGCTGATTTCTCGCGCTACACCCATCCTACGAGCATCGATGCACGTTGCCCGCACGCCCGCTGCGATTCACGGCACCCGCAGCGTGCTCGTTTCTATCATCGCGTCGAACACGCGCAGCAAATCCGGGTCGCATTTTGAACCGGCTTCGCGATGCAGGATCCGCATGATCTCGCTATGCCCGCGCGCAGGGTGATACGGGCGCGCGTCGCCCAGCGCATCATACGAATCGGCCAGCGAAATAATGCGCGATAGCATCGGAATATCGTGGCCGTGCAGGCCAGCCGGATAACCCGAGCCGTCGAAATGCTCGTGATGGTGGCGCACCGCTTGCGCGATCAGGTCGCGTTGCGGCATCGCGCTATGCATGATGATGTCGGCGCCAACCGCCGCGTGGGACTTCATGATTTCCCAGTCTTCGCCTTCCAGGCGATGCGGTGAAAACAGCACGCGGTCCGGCGTGCCGACCTTGCCCACGTCGTGCAGCCGCGCGGCCACGGCGGCGGCCTGTTGTTCGTTTTCGGACAGGCCACAGGCCTGTGCCAGCGCCACGCTTAGCGCGACCACACGGCCGCAATGTCGGCCGGTGGCGGGGTCACGCGCCTGCATGGCGGCGAACAGCGCGGCCTCGCAGGAACTTGCTGGATACTCGGGTACGTCGGGAGGCATCAGGAAACGCGCGGCGCCTCGCTTGAGCGGCGCGCTTATGTCGGAAAGTCGCAATTCTGACACAATGCGCACCAATCTTTACGACACCAACGACCCGCTGGCCAGCGGCACCGGGGTTGGCTCAGCTTTCCCTGCCCCCCGCGCCGCGCGGCTATCCGAACAATTTCATTGCTTCAAGCGCGCCAACAGCGCTTCTGCCACGCCCACCGACGACGCCGGGTTCTGCCCCGTTACCAACAAGCCGTCGCAAAGCACATGGGGCTGCCAGTCCGGCCCACGGCTATACAAACCGCCCAACTGCGTCAGTTCGTCTTCCACCAAAAACGGCACCACATCGGTCAACTGCACCGCTGCCTCTTCGCTGTTGGAAAAGCCCGTTACCTGCCGCCCTTGCACCAGCGGCTTGCCATCGGCCGTCTTGGCATGGCGGAGTACGCCGGGCGCATGGCAGACGGCGGACACCGGCTTGCCGGCGGCCAGCATGGTTTCGATCAGCGCAACCGACTTGGCGTCTTCCGCCAGATCCCACAGCGGGCCATGGCCGCCGGGATAGAACACCGCGTCGAAGTCCGCCGCCTGCATGTCGGCCAGCGGCTGCGTATTGGCCAAAACGCGCTGGGCGTCGGCATCCTGGCGAAAACGGCGCGTGGCGTCGGTCTGTGCGTCGGGATCATCACTCTTGGGGTCCAACGGCGGCTGGCCCCCCTTGGGCGAGGCCAGCGTAACCGCCGCTCCCGCGTCGATAAAGGCGTAGTAAGGCGCTGCGAACTCTTCCAGCCAGAAGCCCGTCTTGCGGCCGGTGTCGCCCAGCGTGTCATGGGAAGTCAGCACGATCAGGATTTTCATGTTTCGCTCCGATTGCGGTACGCGCTTATTCATCCGAGCCGACGCGCACGATGCGCTTGCCGGCGTTTTCGCCCTTGAGCAGGCCGATCAGGCCGCGCGGCGCATTCTCCAGCCCCTCGACCACGTCTTCGCGATACTTGATGCGGCCCTGCGCAATCAGCCCTTCCATGGCTTCGCGGAATTCACCATAGCGGTGGGCGTATTCGTTGAAGATGATGAAGCCCTGCACCTTCAGCCGCTTGGTCAGGATGTTGCGCATCAACAGCGCCAGACGGTCAGGGCCATCGGGCAGGCTGATCGCGTTGTAGGCCGAGATCAAGCCGCAGACCGGCACGCGGGCGCGTGGGTTCAGCAGCGGCAGCACGGCATCAAACACCGCGCCACCCACGTTTTCGAAATAAACATCAATGCCTTGCGGCACGGCGCGCGCCAGACGGCCAGGCAAGTCGGGCGACTTGTGGTCCAGGCAGTCGTCAAAGCCCAGTTCGTCGACCACGTAGCGGCATTTGTCCGCGCCGCCCGCAATGCCAACCACCTTGCAGCCATGGATCTTGGCGATCTGCCCCACCACCGCGCCCACCGCGCCGCTGGCCGCGGCCACCACCACGGTTTCACCGGCCTTGGGCTGGCCGATGTCCAGCAGCCCCATGTAGCCCGTGAAGCCGGGCATGCCCAGCACGCCCAGCGAATACGACGGATGCTGCGGATTGGGACCCAGGCGCAACAGGCCGGCGCCGTCGGACAAGGCGTAGTCCTGCCAGCCGGACTGGGCCAATACCCATTCGCCTGGCTTGTAATCGGGGTGATTGGACGCTTGCACGCGGGTCACCGTGCCGCCCACCATGGTCTGGCCGATCTGCACGGGTTCGGCGTAGGACGGCGCGTCGCTCATGCGGCCGCGCATATAGGGGTCGAGCGACAGGTACACGGTGCGCAGTAATACCTGGCCGGGACCGGGCTGCGGGACCTCGCCCGTTTCCAGGCGGAAATCGCTATCAGTGGGCTCGCCATGCGGGCGAGCGGCAAGCACGATGCGGCGGTTGATCGACGGGGATTGCGTCATGAAGTCCAGCCTCCTGGGGAAGCCGCCCAGGCCTTGCAGGCAAGGCCCGGGCGGCGGATTGGGAAACCGATCCATTACACCATCGATGCCCTCTGCCCCGCGTTGCAACATTTAACGCCGACCCTGTTTTAATTAATTAAATACTTAATTAAACTGCGCGCCATGTGCCCGATTCCTACCGCCCCCACCCGCCGGCCCGGCCGCCCCGCGCGTGCTTCGGGCCCCGACAACGCCGCCATGCGCGCCCAATTGCTGGACATCGCCACCGGCCTGTTCGCTGCGCAGGGTGTGGCGGCCACCACCATTGCGCAGATCGCCCAGCGTGCCAACGTCACGCCGGCGATGCTGCACTACTACTTCAGAAGCCGCGACCAACTGATCGATGCCGTGGTGCTGGAACGGGTGGTGCCGGTCATCGCCTATGTCTGGGCGCCGGTGCGACTGGCCTCGGAGTCGGACCCTGCTACCGCCATTGACCCCGACGCCGCGCCCGACACGGACCCCGCCACGGCGGCGCGCACCTACCTGACGGAAATCGTGAATCGCATCGTGCAAAGCGCCACGCAACGGCCGTGGCTGCCGGCGTTGTGGATGCATGAAGTGGTGAATGAAGGCGGGCAACTGCGTGAACGGGTGCTGCCCCACCTGCCGACCGACCGGCTGGCCGCCTTTGCCGGGATGATCGGCCAGGCCCAGCATCAGGGCGCCATCACGTCCGGCGTTGAACCCCGCTTGGTGTTTCTTTCCATTCTTGGCCTGACCCTGCTGCCGCTTGCCACGTCCAACCTGTGGCGCCGCATCTGGCAAGGAGACGCGCAGGCGCAAGCCATCGATACCCAAGCGATCGCGGCGCACGCCATTGCCATGCTGACCGGCGGCCTGTTCTCGCCGGCCGCCCCGCTTTCCCCGCCCCATTCCGCTGCCCGATAAGGATGCCGACCATGCGCACCCGCCCTGCTCTGCTTCGATTCCTGCCCGGCCTGCCGGTGCTGACGCTGCTATTGGCTGGCTGCGGCCCGGACAGCACGCCGTTCTACCAGGGCTACGTGGAAGGCGACTACGTCTACGTGGCCTCCTCCGAAGCCGGCCGCCTGGATGCGCTGGCCGTCAAGCGAGGGCAGCAGGTCAGCGCCGACGCGCCACTGTTTACGCTGGAGGCCACGCGCGAACGCGCCGCCCGTGATGAGGCCAGCGCGCAGTTGGCGACGGCCACCGCGCAATTGGAAGACATCGCCACGGGCAAGCGGCCGGCGGAAATCGACGTCAACCGCGCGCAACTGGCGCAAGCCGAAGCCGCCAGCCGCCGCTCGGCCGCGCAACTGCAACGCGATACGGCGCAGTTCCGCATCGGCGGCATAGCGCGCGCGCAGTTGGACGACAGCCGCGAACAGGCGCAGTCAGACGCCGCCCGCGTGCGCGAACTGCGCGCCCAACTGGAAGTGGCCAACCTGCCTGGCCGCGACGACCAGCGCCGGGCGCAGGCCGCTCAGGTTGCGGCCGCGCGCGCCGCGCTGGCGCAGGCGGAATGGACCTTGGCGCAAAAGCAGTTGGGCGCGCCGGCCGCGGGCCAAGTGTTCGACACGATGTACCGCGTGGGCGAATGGGTGCCCGCGGGCAGCCCCGTTGTCAGCCTGTTGCCGCCCGGCAATGTGAAGGTGCGCTTCTTCGTGCCCGAAACCGTGGTGGGCACGCTGAAAGCCGGCCAGACGGCCACGCTGCGCTGCGACGGCTGCGGCGACCCGATACCCGTACATATCGACTACGTGTCTGACCAGGCCGAATACACGCCGCCCGTCATCTACAGCCGCGAAAGCCGCAGCAAGCTGGTTTACATGGTGGAAGCGCGCCCCGCGCCGGACGCCGCCGCGCGGCTGCATCCTGGGCAACCGGTCGAGGCAACGCTGCAATGAACGCGCCCGCCTCGTCCGACACGCAAAACGCCGCGCCCGCCCCCGGCAAGGCCGTCATTGACGTGCGCGGCCTGAACAAGCGCTTTGGCGACAAGCATGTGGTGAACGACGTATCGCTGCGTGTTCAAGAAGGCGAGATCTTCGGCTTTCTAGGCCCCAACGGCAGCGGCAAGACCACCTGCATCCGCCTGATGTGCGGGTTGCTGACGCCGGACTCCGGCAGCGGCACCTGCCTGGGCTACGACATTGTTCAAGACAGTGCCCAGATCAAGCGCCACGTGGGCTACATGACGCAGAAGTTTTCGTACTGGGATGACCTGACCATCCGCGAAAACCTGGACTTTGTGGCGCGCATGTACGGCATGCCGCAACGCAGGCAGGCGGTGGACCGCGCGCTGGAAGACCTGGGCCTGCACACCCGCGCCAACCAGCTGACGGGGTCTCTATCGGGCGGCTGGAAGCAGCGCATGGCGCTGGCCGCCTGCCTGCTGCACGAGCCGCGCCTGCTGCTGCTGGACGAACCCACCGCGGGCGTGGACCCGACCGCGCGGCGCGACTTCTGGGAGCAACTGCACGAGCTGGCCGCGCGCGGCATCTCGGTGCTGGTCAGCACGCACTACATGGACGAAGCCGAACGCTGCCACAAGCTGGCTTATATCTCGTACGGCAAGCTGCTGACGCAAGGCACGGCCGAACAGGTGATTGCCGAACAGCGCCTGTCCACCTGGGCGATCCACGGCCACAACCTGGTGCCGCTGGGCCAGCGCCTGCGCAGCGCGCCGGGCGTGGACCAGACCGTGGCGTTCGGGTCGGCGCTGCACATCAGCGGCCAGGACGCCGATCTGCTGGAACGCACGCTGCGCGACGCCATCCGTAGCCAAGACCTGCGCCTGGAACGCATCGACACCAGCCTGGAAGACGTGTTCATCTACCTAATGAACCGGTCCACCGACAACTTCGCGAGCCCCCCATGATGCGCGCCATGCAAGGCTTTTCCTGGGCACGCTGGTGGAGCATGGTGCTGAAGGAATTTCTGCAACTGCGCCGCGACCGCATCACGTTCGGCATGATCGTGGGCCTGCCCATCATGCAGTTGGCGCTGTTCGGCTACGCCATCAACACCGACCCCAAGCAGATGCCCACGGCGGTCATCACGGCCGATCACAGCCCGTTCACGCGCAGCTTCATCGCGGCGATGAAGTCGTCCGACTACTTCCATATCACCGAAGAACTGGACTCCGAGGAAGCCGGCCGCGCCGCGCTGGCGCAAGGCCGTGTGCTGTTCGTGGTGACCATTCCGCCGGACTTTTCGCGACGGCTGTTGCGCGGGGAGCGCCCAGCGCTGCTGATCGAGGCCGACGCCACCGACCCCATGGCCACCGGCATGGCGATTGGCGCGGCCACACAACTGACGCAAGCCGTGGCGCAAAAAGACCTGACCGGGCCGCTAGCCGGCTTGGCGGGTGGGCAGCCGGCTTTCGACGTGCGCGTGCACCAGCTCTACAACGAAGAGCAGATCTCGCAATACAACACGGTGCCCGGCCTGATGGGCGTGATATTGACGATGACCTTGGTGATGATGACGGGCCTGGCCATGACGCGCGAACGCGAGCGCGGCACGATGGAAAACCTGCTGTCGATGCCGGTGCGCCCGCTTGAAGTCATGACGGGCAAGATCGTGCCTTACATCGCCATCGGGTTGATTCAGGCCACCATCATCCTGCTGGCCGCGCATTTCGTTTTTCATGTGCCGATCCTGGGCAGCCTGCTGTCTGTGTATCTGGCGGCGCTGCTGTTCGTGGCGGCGAACCTGACGGTGGGCATCACGCTGTCGTCGCTGGCGCAGAACCAGTTGCAGGCCATGCAACTGACCATGTTCTATTTTCTGCCCAACTTGCTGCTGTCCGGGTTCATGTTCCCGTTTCAGGGCATGCCGATGTGGGCGCAGTACCTGGGCAACCTGCTGCCGTTGACGCACTTCAACCGGCTGATTCGCGGCATCCTGCTCAAGGGCAACGGCTGGTGGGACTTGTGGCCCAGCATCTGGCCGCTGATGCTGTTCACCGCGGTTGTCATGACCGCCGCCGTGAAGTTCTACCGCCGAACTTTGGATTGATGCGCCATGCCACGCCTAGCCCTGAACCCTGTTTCATCTTTGCCCGTGACTGTCCGCCAGGCCTTGAGCCGGTGTGCCGCGCCGCACCGCCGCATCAAGCGCCTTCACATTGCCATGCTGGCCATCGGCCTGCCCGCCCTGATCGCAGGCTGCGCCGTCGGGCCAGACTTCAAGCTCCCCCCGGCGCCCGACGCCACGTCCTACACTGCCCACGACGCCGATCCCTCCCCCCCCGGCGCGCAACGCTTGCAGGCTGGCGTCGACATTCCCGCGCAATGGTGGCGGCTGTTCCAGTCCGACGTACTGGACCAACTGGTGCGCCAGGCGCTAGAAGCCAGCCCCACGCTGGCCCAGGCGCGCGCCAGGCTGCGCCAGGCCAGCGAAGACCTGGATGCCGAAACCGGCGGCCGGCTGTTGCCGTCAGTGGATGCGGACCTTTCCGTCAAACGGCAAAAGGTGGACCCATCGGCCTACGGTGTGCCGGTGGCGGAATTGCCGCCGCCCTTCACGCTCTACAACGCTTCGATCAATGTGTCCTACACGCTGGACGTGTTCGGCGGCAACCGACGGGCACTGGAAGGCATGGCGGCGCAGGTGGACTACCAGGCGCACGAATTGCAGGCCGCGCGCATGTCGCTGGCCGCCAATGTCGTCACCGCCGCCATCCGCCAGGCCGACCTGTCCGAACGTCTGGCCGCCACCCGCGACCTGCTGGCCGCGCAGGTGCGCCAGCAAGACATCATGCGGCAGCGCGTGGCAGCGGGCGGCGCCGCCCAGGCCGACCTGAGCAACCAGGAACTGCTGGTGGCCCAGACCCGCGCCACGCTGCCGCCTCTGGAAAAGCAGTTGTCGCAAACCACGCATCAGTTGGCGGTGTACCTGGGCCTGCCTCCCGCCGCGCTGCGCACGCCGCACTTGCGGCTGGCCGACCTGAGCTTGCCCGCCGATATTCCCACCGGCGTGCCGTCCGCGCTGACGCGCCAGCGCCCGGACATCCTGGCCGCCGAGGCGCTGTGGCACCAGGCGTCGGCCGATGTGGGCGTGGCCACCGCCAACCAGTACCCGCAGTTCACGCTGACGGCCAGCTTTGGCTCACAGCGCACACGCGCGGGCGATTTGTCCGACGGCGTGAATGTGTGGAGCTTGGGGCTGGGGCTGGCGCAACCGCTGTTTCGCGGCGGTGAGCTACGGGCGCGCAAGCGTTCCGCCGAAGCGGCCTACGAGGCCGCGGCGGCCGCCTACCAGCAAACGGTGCTGGACGGATTCCGCCAGGTGGCCGACGCCCTGCGCGCGGTGCAGACCGATGCCGACAGTTACGCCGCCTATGACGACGCCTGGCGCCGCGCCACCGACGCCGAACGCATCGCGCAAGGCCGCTACCAGGCAGGCGGCATCAGCCACCTAAGCCTGCTGGACAGCCAGCGCCAGCTGCTGCAAACGCAGATTTCCCGCACCGAGGCGGACGCGGCCCGCTACGCCGACACCGCGGCGCTGTTGCAAGCCTTGGGCGGCGGCTGGTGGAACGAGCCCGCCGCCGGACCGAGGGCAGCGCAATCCAGCGTGTCGCCCCCCCTGACCGCGAGCCCCTGACGAGCCCCGACGTTCAATTGAGGGTCAGGGTTGTAGCAGCAACCGCCGAATTCAAACATTGTTCGGTAACCACCCGACAATTGACCGCGATAGGCCGCCTGTAATCATGTCTGAGAATTCGGGTACGAAAGTGTCGTTGAGCGGGGTTAGGGAAACCGCCAATTCGTAGCATCATGCAAGCGCTCAAGCTGCACAGATCACTACGATTTCATGAATGACCTACTAGACCTGATCGTCTTCTCTCCCGATCCCGACCAACGCGTGCGCCGCAGCGACGCACTGGCCGAGATGGGATTCTCGCCACGCCGGTGCGAGGACTCCAATGGCCTGTTCCGCCTGTTTCAGGCGCGCCGCACGCCATTGCTAGTGATGGAGGCCGACCTTACCGATCTCTGCATGGCCGTCGCTGGTCTGCGCGCCATGGACACGACGGCGGGCATCATCGCCGTGTCCAACTTTGATACGCCTGAAAACCGCATTCTAGGCCTGCATTGCGGCGCCGACGCCTGCTTTCAGCACGACGTGGCCACCGCGGAAATCGCCGCCGCCTTGCAGGCGCTGGTACGCCGCGTGCCCGCCACCGGACGCCGCCCCCTGCTGACCGAGGCCGAGCCACGCGCCATTGCCACGCCACCGGCAGGCGACGTCGCGGGCAAGTGGCAGTTCCACGACGCCGCCTGGACGCTGGTCAGCCCGCAAGGCACGCGCGTGTCGCTTACCCTGGCGGAACGCGAATTCCTGCTGAAGCTGACCACATCGGCCGACAAGCGCCTGCCGCGCGGCGATGCGTCCGGCTCCGACGCGCAGGTCGGCCGTGAATCCGTCCGACGCACCGATGTGGTGGTCAGCCGGCTGCGGCGCAAGGCGCAGGACCTGAACGTGGAACTGCCGATCCGCACCGTTTGGGGTTGGGGCTACGCCTTCACGGGCGAGATCTGACGGCGGCTGGCGGGCGTATCATGCGTAGCGGGGCCGATGCCAGACATCTTGCGTCTGGCGCCCGTTGTTTGCATTCCCCCTTGTTCCCTACGCCGCCGCCACCGATATGGAAGTTTTCGAACGCCTGCAAGCGCTGCTTGCCCAGCACCACGCGCGCCACCGCCTGATCAACCATCCCGCCGCTGGCCGCTCGGTGGAAGTGGCCGCCATCCGTGGCACCGACGTCAGCCAGGGCGCCAAGGCGCTGGTCTGCCGAGTGAAAATTTCGTCGAACGTGCGCAAGAACGTGCTGGCCGTTTTCCCCGCCGACAAGCAGGCCGACCTGGACGCTATCGCGCGCGCCGCGGGCGGCAAAAAGGCGTCGCTGGCCTCGCAGGACCTGGCCCGCGAACTGACCGGCTGCGAAATTGGCGCCATCCCGCCGTTTTCCTTCAACCCTGACTTGCACCTGCTGGTGGACCCCAGCCTGCGCACGCGCCACGATGAAATCGTGTTCAACGCGGGGCGGCTGGATGCGTCCATTCTGCTGAACACGGAAGACTACTTCCGGCTGGCGGCGCCCCAGGAAGCGCCGTTGATCAAGGCCTGACTCCCGCCGCCACCACCCCACCATGACGCCCGCCGTGTTCCGCTCCAAGATTGCACGCGGCGCCAACATGCGCTGGCTGATGAGCCTGGCGCACATGGAGCCGTCGCCCGTCAGCCCGTGGGTGGCGCTGCGGGCGGCGCTGGCCATCGGCCTGCCCACGGCCGTGGGCCTGGCGCTGGACCAGATCGGGCCCGCCGCCTTGGTCGCCTTGGGCGCGCTGCCCGCCATCACCGGCGACAACGGCGGCCCTTACCGCAACCGGGCGCTGTCCATCGGCTGCACGGTGTTCGGCGGCGCCTTGGGTTACCTGCTGGGCAACCTGGTGGCCGGACACGGGCTGTGGACGTCCGCCGCCATGACCCTGCTGGTGCTCATCGCCAGCCTGGTGGGCACCTTCAACAACATCGCGGCGGTCGCCACGCTGCAATTCGCGGTGTACGTCATCGTGGGTTCCAGCCTGACGTCCACCCTGCCCGCCTGGCTGCCTTCGGTGCTGGTGGGCATGGGCGGGCTGTTTGGCCTGGCGCTGACGCTCGCGGGCTGGGTGGTGCACCCGATTGCGCCCGAACGCGCCGCCGTGGCGCAGGCGTATCGCAAGCTGGCCGCCTTGTTCGCCGCCATCGGCACATCGCGCACCATGGTTGCCCGGCGCGACATGGAAGCGGCCATGGCCACCGCCTACGACACGGTCTTGGCGGCCCGTGGCCGCGCCGCCGGGCCGTCGCCGCGCCTGGCCCGCCTGGCGGCCCAACTCCAGGCCTGCACACCGCTGACCAATACGGCGCTGGCGCTGGCCCGCGCCGGCCGCGTCCTGCCGCCGGCCTGCGCGCGCGTCATGAACCATCTGGCGGACCGGGTCGAGCATGATCAGCCCCCCGCCCCCGGCGACGACATCACGGCCTTGCGCCAAGCCGGCATGCTGGAACTGGCGGATGCGCTGGCGCAGGCCGAACCCTTGCTGACGGGCGCCAAGACGCCCGACGCCGACCCCACGGCCCAGCTTGCGCCGGCGCCTCCGCGCACACCGTGGCGGGTGCTTGCACGCACCTACCGCCCCGGTCCGACCACCGTGCGATATCTGATCCGGCTGGGCCTGTGCCTGATCGCCGCAGAGGCCGTGGCGCTGGCCGCGTCGCTGCCGCGTTCGTATTGGGTGCCCTTGATTGTGGTGGTGATCTTCAAGCCGAACTTCGGTTCGGTATTCGCGCGGGCGCTGCAAAGCTGCGGCGGCAGCGTGGTGGGCGTGGCCATCAGCGCCACCGTGCTGGCGGTGGACCAGAACGGCATCGCCAGCGTGTTGACGGTGGCGGCGCTGGCGGCCTTGCTGCCCTGGTCCATCCGCCGCAATTACGGGCTGTTTTCCGCCATTCTGGTGCCTATCCTGATGCTGCTGATCGGGGCCTTGCAGCCCGGCACCTGGGCTATCGCGCTGGCGCGCCTGCTTGATGTGGGCGTGGCGGCCGGCATCGTGCTGCTGGTGGGCTACCTGCCGTGGATCCGCATCGAACGCAATAACCTGGACCAGGCCGTGGCCACGGCGATGTCCACGCTGGCTGCTTACGTCAATACGGTGTTCCAGGCGGACCCCGCCAAGCGCCACGCCCTGCGCGCCCGCGCCTATGCGAGCTTGTCGGACCTGCGCATCGCGTTGCAGCGCGGCCTGTCCGAACCGCGTTTGGTCAGCCGCCGCGCGCTGGCCTGGTGGCCGGTGGAGGTGGCGCTGGAGCGCGTGGCCAACGCCGTGTCGGACACGGCCTGGTCGCTGCCTGCCGACCAGCCCACCCCCAGCGCCGCCGAAGTCGGGCAACTGGCGCACGCCTTGCACGCCATGAGCGTCGCGGTGGTGGGAGGCACGGCTGTACCGACCGCGGCCATCTCCGCCCCCATCCCGGCGCTGGCCGACGTGGCCGCCGAAATCGAAAGCTTGCGCGCCGCGCTGGCTGGGCCGGATTTTGCCGCCGCGCCCCTCGCCGCTTTGCCCAAGCGTCGCTCCACCCATCCCCTTACCCCTCCATCCAACCAGGTCTGAACCATGTGTCTTGCCGTATTGGCCCTGCACGCCTTGCCGGGCATTCCCGTCCTGATCGCCGCCAACCGCGACGAATTCCACGCACGCCCCACGCTCCCAGCCGCGCAATGGGCGGATGCGCCCGGCCTTTACGCAGGCCGCGACGGCCTGGCCGGCGGCACCTGGATGGGCGTGACGGCGCAAGGCCGCTTTGCGCTGGTCACCAATTTCCGCGAACCCGGCAGGCACCTGGACCCTGCCCCGTCACGCGGCGCGCTGGTTGAAGATTATTTGCGCGGCAGCGACTCGCCGCAGGCATACCTGGCGCGCACGCACGAATCGGATCAGGCTTACAACGGCTTCAACCTGATCGTGGGCGACACCCGTCAGGCCTGGTATCTGAGCAACCGCGATGGCGCGCCGCGCCCGCTTGCACCCGGCATCTATGCCCTGTCCAACCATTTGCTGGACACGCCCTGGCCCAAGCTGGCCCGCACCAAGACGGCGTTTACCGAGGTACTGGGGCGTACGCCGCAACCTGACCTGCCCGCCTTGTTCGACGCGCTGGCGGATAGGCAGACGGCCACCGATGAGGAGATGCCCGCAACCGGCCTGCCCCAAGACCGCGAACGACTGTTGAGCAGCCCGTTCATCGTCAGCCCCGACTACGGCACCCGCGCCTCCAGCGTGCTGGTGCTGCGCGAGGGCGGCGCGGGCCAATTGGATGAAAGGCGCTTTGCGCCCGACGGCACGGTCAGCGGGGAAAGCCGGCTGGCTTTTTCCTGGCAAGGCTGAACGCGCGGGAATATGCTGTTTTGCGAGGCGGCGAGAAAACCAGCGGCAGAATCACGGCCACGGAAACAATCGGTTGATCTCCGAGACGCGCTGCCGCGAACTCCGTGCCGTCGCCCAGGTCGAAGCTCAATCATTCACGTCTGGAGAATCAGATGAAAAAACGCATTGAACGCTGCACCCTGTCCGCCATGATGGCCTTGGGCAGCATGGCCATTGCCGGCGTGCTGTCCACCGCGCAGGCGGCATTACCACCGGTCAAGCACCAGGGCTCGGTGCAATACGTCAGCGGCGGTATCGGCATCGATGAATCCGAAGCCATGAAAGCCGCCGCAAAAGATTATCCGCTGGCGCTGACTTTCGCGGCCCAGCGTGATGGCAAGGCCGATTATGTGGCCAGCGTCGGCGTCACCATCCTCGACGCGCAAGGCAAGGAAGTCTTGAAGGCCACGTCCGAAGGTCCCTACATGCTGGTCAAGCTGCCCGCGGGCAGCTACAAGATTTCAGCGACGTTTGAGGGCAAGAAGCAGGAACGCGCAGTGACTGTGCAAGGCACCGGCACCGCGCGCGCCGTTTTTGAATGGAAGTAAGCGCCTAGACCCCTGAAAACAGGATGGCGATGATGAAGCCCACGCTGATCGCCCAAGCCAGGGACCGCAGCGCTCCCCAGCCTGCCAGATACATCGCCAGATAGCCCAGGCGCACGCCCAACCAGCACGCCATCAGGGTGGCCACATGCGCGGGCGACGCCTGCGTATACAGCGCGAACAGCACCGCCGCAAAGAAGAACGGCAGCGCTTCAAAGGCATTGATCTGCGCCGCGTTGGCGCGCGCCCGCCAGCCTTCCTGGCGAGCAAGCCACGCGCGAGGGTCATTGTTGTCGAACTTCTTTCCCCCCGCCTTGGCGATGATTGTCGACACCAGCGGCAGCAGTGCCGCTGCCAACATCAACCACGCGATCATTTTCATACTGACTCCAGGTGCGCCGCCCCAAGGTGGGGCCGGACAGGGTGACGGGCATTTAGCCGCCCCTGCGGCATGGTCGCCTGAAAGCAAAAAAATGAAAAGCCGCGCGCTGAGATGAACCGCCATGCGCGCTTACACTTTGCGCTCCAAGTTTTGCGCCCGCTTGCCTGATGACCTTGCTGAGCCCCTGGCCCCCGTTATTTCTTGCCGCCGCCCTGCTCTGGCCCCCCGCAACGCGGCGCTGGGCGCTGGCGCCGTTGATGCTTGCCTGGGCGTGGGGCTGGGCCGATGGCGTGATAGACCCCGTGGCGTTCGTCGCGCCGGCGCTGCTGGTGTTGGCGGCGGCCTGGGTGCGGCCGGGGTCTGGTGATGCGGTGCGGATCGCCGGCCACGGCTTGTTCCTGCTTCTAGCCGCAGCGCTCTTCCTGCATCTGCTGCCGGGCTTTCACAACCCGCTGGTGATTGCGCCCGCCCCGCTGAGCGCGGACGCCGTGGCGTTTGGCATGTATCTGAACCTGGACAAGCCGCTGGTTGCCTTCTGGGTGATCCTGGCCCTGGCCCCGCCCATGTCGGGCGTCGACCTGCGGCGCACGGTGCTGGCGGCCAGCCTGGCCTGCGGCGCGGCGGTGCTGGCCTGCCTGGGCATTGCGCTGGCGTTGGGCGTGGTGGGCTGGGCGCCCAAGTGGCCGGACTCGGGCTGGATCTGGCTCATCAACAATGCGCTGCTGGTCACGCTGGCTGAAGAGGCGCTGTTTCGCGGCTATGTGCAGCAGCAGTTGGCCACGCGCTGGCGGCATCATCCCTGGGGCGCCTGGGCCGCGCTGGGCGTGGCTGCGGTGCTGTTCGGGCTGGCGCATTTTGCGGGCGGCTGGCAATGGATGTTGCTGGCCGCCATCGCCGGCGCCGCCTATGGCGTGGCTTACCGCTACGGCGGACTGGCGGCGGCGGTGCTGGCGCATCTGGGCTTGAACGCCGCGCACTTCGGTTTATTTACCTACCCGATGCGCGCGGTGTTCTAGCGTGACGTTCTGGTGCGCAGCCGCACCGTATTCCCGCACGGCAGGTGGCTTACGCCAGCGCCGGATAGTCGGTGTACCCCGTCGGACCCTGCGCGTAGAACGTGGACGGTTCGGGCTTGTTCAGCTCGGCGTTCAATTCAAACCGGCGCGCCAGATCGGGGTTGGCAATGTAGGGCACGCCAAACGCCACGGCGTCGGCGCGGCCGGCCTTGATGGCGGCTTCGGCCGATTCCCGCGTGTAGCCTTCGTTGCCGATGTAGACGCCGCCAAAAGCCGCCTTCAAACGCGGGCCCAGGCTGTCTTCCGCTTCACGCTCGCGCACGCAAAGAAAGGCGATGCCGCGCTTGCCCAGTTCGGTGGCCACATACAGGAAGGTGGTGGCCAGATCGGAATCGCCCATGGTGTGAATATCGCCGCGCGGCGACAGGTGCACGCCCACGCGGTCGGCGCCCCAGACGCCCACGCACGCATCCACCACTTCCAGCAGCAGGCGAGCGCGGTTTTCCAGCGATCCGCCGTATTGGTCGGTGCGCTGGTTGGTGCTGTCTTGCAAGAACTGATCCAGCAGGTAGCCGTTGGCGGCGTGCACTTCCACGCCGTCGAAACCCGCTTCCATGGCCATTTGCGCGCCATGGCGGTAGGCCTCGACCACGCCGGGCAACTCGGCCGTTTCCAGCGCGCGCGGGGTGACGTAGGCACGCTTGGGGCGTACATGGCTGACATGGCCGCCGGCCGCGATGGCGCTGGGCGCAACGGGCAGTTCGCCGTTCAGGAAGATGGGGTCAGAAATGCGGCCCACGTGCCAAAGCTGGGCCGCGATCAGGCCGCCTTTTTCGTGCACGGCCGCGGTCACTTTGCGCCAGCCCTTCACTTGTTCGGTGGACCACAGGCCGGGAGTGTCGGCGTAGCCCACGCCTTGCGGGGTCACGGCGGTGGCCTCGGTCAGGATCAGGCCCGCGCCGGCGCGCTGGGTGTAGTACTCGACCATCAAATCATTGGGAACGCGGCCTTCGCTGGCGCGTTGGCGCGTCAAGGGGGCCATGACAATGCGGTTGCGCAGCGTCAGCGCGCCAACGCGCAGGGGTTCAAACAGGGTGCTCATGCAAAGTCCTTCCGCCCCGGGGCGATGGGGCGCGATGTGCAGCGGCATACAAGGTGGCGTAGTGCGGTGTGGGGGGCACACGCCTGCCGGCTGACTACATATCCTGGTTCAACTGCCGCAGGAACGCGGCAATCGTGGCTTCATTGCGACGGAAAAAGACCCACTGCCCCACTTTGGTCGACGTAATCAGGCCCGCGCGTTGCAAGACGGCCAGGTGCGAAGACACGGTCGACTGCGACAGCCCGCAGCGGTCATCGATGTGGCCCGCGCACACCCCATGTTCAAAGGAGTGGCCCGGACGTTCCTCGAAATACGCATGCGGCGTCTTCAGCCATGCAAGGATGTCACGCCGCACCGGATTGGCCAGCGCCTTGATGATGGCGTCGGTATCAATTCCGGGTTCTGCGCCGGTCTGATCGGAGGACGAAGCGGAGCGAGTCATATTTGTATATCGCAATTTATCGAATCTTAAATCGAAAGTATTCGATATATAGTCATGCCCCTGCGGGCAACGCGGTTTTGCCTAGTCGCCTTGCACCTTGCCACGCAGACGCTTGACCTCGCCGTGCAGGACTTTGCGTTGCACGCGGCGGCGTTGGGAAGATCGCGTGGGCTTGGTGGCGCGGCGCGGCTTGTCGACCTGGATGGCGTTGCGAACCATGGTCACCAGCCGTTCGATGGCTTCGGCCCGGTTTTTCTCCTGGCTGCGAAACGACTGCGACTTGATGACGATAACGCCCTCTTTCGAGATGCGGTGATCGCTCAGCGCGCACACGGCGTCCTGCACCTCGGGCGGCAGGCGTGAAGCCCGCACGTCAAAGCGCAGGTGGACGGCGCTGGACACCTTGTTGACGTTCTGGCCGCCCGCTCCCTGGGCGCGGATCATGCTGAACGTCAGGTCGCGTTCGTCGATATACAGGGAATCTTGGACATGAAACATAGGGCGGGAGTCTATACCAAGTAAAATAATCCGCTTTTGCCCGATTTTCGCGGCGCCTCCGGCCGCCAGCAACCTTATGACCTACTCCGCCAAAGAAATTTTCAAGACCCTGCAAGGCGAAGGCGCCCACGCAGGCCGCGCGGCGGTATTTTGCCGGTTTGCGGGCTGTAACCTCTGGACCGGCCGCGAAAGCGACCGCGCCAGCGCCGCCTGCACCTTCTGCGACACCGACTTCATCGGCACCGATGGCGAAGGCGGCGGCAAATTCGCCACGGCGGACCTCTTGGCCGACACCATCGCCACCACCTGGGGCCCGGGCACGCAAGACCGCTACGTGGTCTTCACGGGCGGCGAACCCCTGCTGCAACTGGACGCGGCGCTGCTCACCGCCATCCATGCGCGCGGCTTCACCGTTGCCATTGAAACCAATGGCACCGTCAAGCCGCCCGCCGGCATCGACTGGATCTGCGTCAGCCCCAAGGGCACGGCGCCTCTCGTCATCGAACGCGGCGACGAGTTGAAGCTGGTCTACCCCCAGTTGAACGCCTTGCCCGAGACCTTCGCCCACCTGGATTTCGAGCATTTTTTCCTGCAACCCATGGACGGCCCCGCGCGCGTGGCCAACACCGAGCGTGCCGTTCAGTACTGTATGCAGCATCCGCAATGGCGGCTGAGTTTGCAGACCCATAAATACATAGGCATTCCATGATGACCCCCCACGCGCGGCGGATCGCGCGATGATTTCCGTTACCCGCAGGCTGGAATTCGATGCCGGCCACCGTATCCCCGATCACCGCAGCCAATGCCGCAACCTGCATGGCCATCGCTATGTGCTTGAAATCACCCTGACGGGCGACGTGGTGCAAGCCCCCGGCGAATCCGACAACGGCATGTTGATGGATTTTTCCGAGATCAAGCACATCGCCAAGACCCACATCGTGGACGTCTGGGACCACGCATTCCTGGTGTACGAAGGCGACGCCGCCGTGCGCGGCTTTTTGGACACCCTGCCCGACCACAAGACCGTGGTGCTGGACCGCATTCCCACGGCGGAAAACCTGGCCAAGATCGTGTTCGACACGCTGGCGCCGCACTACCACGGCCACTACGGCGCCGACCTGCGCCTGTCCCGCGTACGCTTGTACGAAACCCCGAATTGCTGGGCAGACTGCAACGGTTGAGGGTTGGCGGCGAGATGGGTCGCGGATAGATCGCTGATGGATCCCCCCCATCGTAGGATGGGTGCAGCGCGCAAGAAAAGGCACAAGAACCCAACTGCCGTTCGCGCGTAACCCATCAATCAACCCCGGAACCCGAAATAATCCGGCCACATCCTGGCGGTGGTTCGATGGGTTACGCGCGATCAACGGAGGCGTCCTTGCCACGGGTCATTTCGCGCTGCACCCATCCTACGTGCCTTGCCGCGTGATCAGTACAGCGCGCGCAAGAAAAGACACAAGAACCCACCGATTAAAAATTCCTATCGACCCATTCGGCACATTCAATCATTAGCAAGCTAATAGATAGGATACAATCGATTTCCATGAACCCTCCTTCAGACTCCCAACTCATGGCCACCACCGCTCACTTGATGGTGCTGTCGCGTGCCTATCGCGGGGCGGCTGACAAAGCCCTGGCCGACTACGGTTTATCGCAAGCCACCGCCTGGCCCGTCATCCTGGCCGGACGCCTGGGCGACGGCGTGCGCCAAGGCGCGTTGGCCGAGGCGCTGGGCGTCGAAGGCCCCTCCCTGGTTCGCGTCCTTGATCAACTCGTCGCCGCCGGCCTGATGGAACGCCGCGAAGACGCCCATGACCGCCGCGCCAAGACCCTGCACCTGACCGACGCCGGCCATGCCTTGCGCGCACAGGTCGAAGACGTGCTGGTGGAACTGCGCCGCCGCTTGTTCAACGGCGTCAGCGAAACCGATCTGCAAGCCTGCCTGCGCGTGTTCGACGCCTTGAATGTGTCCTTGGGACGCGGCGCGGCCAGCGCGCAGCCACAGCAGCAACAGGACAACGCATCGTGAAGCTGCCCAACGTCCGCGAAACCCTTTTTTCGCTCAAGAGCTACCTAAGCGCCATCATGGCGCTTTATCTGGCCTACAGCATGGGTTTGCCGCGTCCGTTCTGGGCGATGACCACCGCCTACGTCGTGGCGCAACCTTGGTCTGGCGCCGTGCGTTCCAAAGCGCTGTACCGGCTGGTGGGCACCTTTGCCGGGTCGGCCGCCACCGTCTACCTGGTGCCGCGCCTGTCGAATTCACCCGTCATCATGACCGCTGCCATGGTGCTGTGGGTGGGCGTCTGCCTGTATATGTCGGTGCTGGACCGCACGCCGCGTTCGTACCTCTTCATGCTGGCGGGCTACACCGCCGCCATGATCGGCTTTCCCAGCGTGACCGACCCGTCACTGGTCTTCGACACCGCGCTTGCCCGCGTCGAGGAAATCACCCTGGGCATCGTCTGCGCCACGCTGGTCCACAGCATTGTGCTGCCGCGTGGACTGGCGCCTGCCTTGACGCTGCAACTGGACAAGGCCGTGCGCGACGCCCGCAACTGGATGCACGACACGCTTAGCGGCAAGACCGCCGAACAGCGCGACCGCGACCGCCGCGTGCTGGCCAACGACATCACCCAATTGCGGCTCTTGTCCACCCATGTGCCGTTCGACACCAGCAACCTGCGCTGGACGTCCGGCGCCGTGCGCGCCATGCAGGACCAGATATCGGCGTTGACGCCGGCGGTGTCGGCCGTGGAAGACCGCCTGCGGGCGCTTCAGGCCAATGACCAGCCACTGCCCGAACCCGTGTCCGCGCTGCTGAACGATATATCGGAATGGATCAATGCTGGCGCCCAGGCTTCGCACGACACCGCCGTAGCATTGCGTGCCGCCGTATCGCGGCTGACCCCCGCCATCGACAGCCATTCCCCCTGGCGCGACGCGCTGCTGGCCAGCCTGATGACGCGGCTGCGCGAGCTGATCGACACCTATGACGAATGCCTGGCCCTGCGCCGCGAAATCCACGCCGGCTTGGCAGGCGCACCACAACGGGCTTCGGCACATAAAGCCCACGCTGCCCGCGACCCCAACGCCGCGTTGCACCGCGACCATGGCATGGCGCTGCTGTCCGCGCTGGCCGCGGGTGTGGCCATTTCGGTGTGCTGCGCGTTCTGGATCGGCACGGCCTGGAGCAACGGCGCCACCGCCGCGTTGATGGCCGCCATCTTCAGCTGCTTCTTTGCGTCGCAAGACAATCCCGTGCCGGGCATCATGCAGTTCCTGACCTACACGGTGTATTCGATTCCGCTGTCGGCGCTGTATCTGCTGGGCATCATGCCCGCCATCCATTCCTTTGAAATGCTGGCCCTGGCGATGCTGCCCACCGCCTTCGTGCTGGGCATTTTCATTGCGCGGCCCGCGAGCACCGGCAAGGGCATGGCGATGCTGTTCGGTTTTCTGGGCACCATGGCGCTGCAAGACACCCACACCGCCAACGTGGTGTCGTTCATCGACACGCAGGTGGCGCAGTGCATGGGCGTGGCCACCGCCGCCATCATCGCCGCCGTGTTCCGCACCGTCAGTGTGGACTGGAGCGCGCGCCGCATCCAGGCCGCCAACTGGAAGGAACTGGCGACGCTGGCCGCCTCCCCGCGCGCGCCGTCGCGCCACACCTACACCGCCCGCATGCTGGACCGCATCGGCCTGTTGCAGCCACGCCTGGCGCTGGCCCAGCGGCCCGATGACCTGGTGGCCGCCGATGCATTGAAAGACCTGCGCGTGGGCCGCGACATTACCGAATTGCAGCGCGCCCGCCGTCATCTGCCGATGGCCGATGCCACCATCCAACCCGTGCTGAACAGCCTGGCGCAGTTCTTCCGCGCCCGCTCGGCGTGGCGCGTCGGCGAAAAGACGCCCGAGTTCCTGGCGCAGATCGACCGCGCACTGAGCAGCGTGGCCGCCACGCCGCAAGACCTGGCCGCCCGCGACCGCGCGGTGGTGGCGCTGGTAGGCATCCGCCGCGCCTTCTTTCCCGACGCCCCCGACTACCAACCCGCCCATCCCGCCATGGAGGGCCAAGCATCATGATCGGTGAATTCAATTTCTACGGCATTTACTTCCCCTGGCTGCTGGTGCTGGGCGTCGTCACGCTCGGCGTGGCCTGGGCGGTGCGCCGCGTGCTGGCCCGCGCCGGCCTGTACCGCCTGGTATGGCACCCCGCGCTGTTTGACCTGGCGCTGTTCGTGGTGCTGCTGTATGGCGTGTCCCTGCTTTCCCCATATTTTTTACAGAGATAGGTATGAAACTCCCCAACGCCCTTCGCCCTGCTGCTATCGGCAAGTTCGCGGTGACGGCCATCGTCGTCGCCGCCGCCGCTTACGCCGGCTGGCAGCTTTGGGTGCACTATGAAGTTGAACCCTGGACGCGCGATGGCCGCGTCAAGGCCTATGTGGTGCAGGTGGCGCCCGACGTCTCGGGCCTGGTGACGAGCGTGCCCGTGCACGACAACCAGGACGTGAAGGCCGGCGACCTGCTGTTTGAAATCGACCGCGCCCGCTTCCAGTTAGCGTTCGACCAAGCGCAGGCAGCTGTGCGATCGCAGCAAGTGGCGCACGACCAGGCGCTGCGCGACGCCAAGCGCAACCGTTCGCTGGGCCAACTGGTGGCTGCCGAAGCGGTCGAGCAAAGCCAGACCAAGGTGCAGCAGACCGAAGCCGCGCTGGCCCAGGCGCAAGTGCAACTGAACACGGCGCGCCTGAACCTGGAACGCAGCCGCGTGCTGGCCGTAAGCGACGGCCGCATTACCAACCTGGACTTGCGCGCGGGTTCCTACGCCACCGCCGGGCGCGGTGTAATGGCTTTGGTCGACGCCGGCAGCTTCTACGTGGAAGGCTATTTTGAAGAAACCAAGCTGCCTGGCATCCACGAAGGCGCCCCCGTCACGGTGACGCTGATGGGCGATACGCACCACATCCGTGGCCATGTGGAAAGCATCGCCATGGGCATTGCCGATCGCGACCGCAGCACGGGCGCCAATCTGCTGCCCAACGTGAACCCCACCTTCAACTGGGTGCGCCTGGCCCAACGCATTCCGGTGCGCGTGAAGATCGACGCCGTGCCCGACGGTGTGCGCCTGGTCGCTGGCCAAACGGCCACCGTGTCGGTGGACCCGGCATGAACGCCCGGCACTTTCTACCCCCGCTGTTGGCTGTGGCGATAGCGCTGGCCGGCTGCACCACCGTGGGCCCGGACTATCAAGCGCCCGCCGGGTCCGCCGTGCAACGGCCCAGCGCGCAAGGCGCCTTCATCGAAGCGCAGCCCGGCGTGTATCAGCAAGAGCCGGTAGCCGGGCACTGGTGGCGCCTGTACCACGACCCGGTGCTGGGCGGCCTGATCGACAAGGCCCTGTCGGCCAACACCGACCTGCGCGTGGCCAGCGCCAACCTGGAACGCGCGCAGGCCGCCGTGCAGGAGTCCCAGGCGCAGCAGCAGCCCAGCATCGGCGTGAACGCATCACCCACCTTCGGCCACGTATCGGGCTTGCAGGAACTGCAACCGGGCGTCAACCCGCCCAGCCGCTGGTCGTATTCCACCGGCGCCAGCGTGTCGTACCAACTGGACCTGTTCGGCCAGATTCGCCGCGCCATCGAAGCCGCCAGCGGCGACGCTCAGGCCGCGCAAGCCGCCTACGACGCCACCCGCGTGACCGTCGCCGCCGAAACCGCGCGCGCCTACGCCACGATGTGCGCGGCGGGCATGCAGTTGGCCTCGGCCCAGCATTCGGTGCGGGTGCAAAAGGAATCGCTGGATGCCGTCAGCCGCTTGCAACGCGCCGGCCGTGGCACCACGCTGGACGTCACGCGCGCGCGCAGCCAGCTTGAACAGTTGCAGGCCAACCTGCCGCCGTTCCAGGCGCAGCAGCGCACGGCGCTGTACCGTCTGGCCACGCTGACGGGGCAGACGCCGAACGACATACCCGCGTCGCTGCTGCAATGCGCCGCCGCGCCGCGCCTGACCCGCACCATTCCCGTGGGCGACGGCGCCGCGCTGTTGCGCCGCCGGCCCGACATCCGCCAGGCCGAGCGCACCTTGGCCGCGTCCACCGCCCGCATCGGCGTGGCCACCGCCGACCTGTACCCCAAGGTCACGCTGGGTTTGTCCGCCGCGTCGGGCGGCCCCGCCGCCATGTTGGGCGATCGGGGCACCTTCAGTTGGAGCGTGGGTCCGCTGATCTCGTGGACGATCCCGAACACGGGCGCGGTGCAGGCCCTCATTGCCCAGGCCGAAGCCAACACCAAGGCCGCCGTGGCGCGCTTTGATGCCACCGTCTTGAACGCGCTGCGCGAAACCGAAAGCGCGCTGGTGGTCTACGCGCGGCAACTGGATCGCGACACCGCCTTGCGCGCCGCCCGCGACCAAAGCGCCGAAGCCGCCTCGCAAGCGCGGCGGTTGTTCCAGTACGGCAAGACCGACTACCTGACCGTGCTGGACGCCGAGCGCACGCTGGCCAGCAATGAGAGTGCACTGGCGGCCTCGCAAGCCGAACTGAGCAACGACCAGATCGCGGTGTTTCTGGCGCTGGGCGGTGGCTGGGAAGACTAGCCAGCGGATGCCCCGCATCGGCGCCCCTACGCGGGGCGCTTTTTTTTTGCTTGGCGTTTGACGCGCGGGCTTCGTCCCGCCATCGCCGTCAAATCTATTTCCACAATATGGATAGCGCATTGCCGCGCAGGTTTTCTGGACCTTAGAATAATTCCGAGACAAATCAGTTGAAACTAGTTGAGCGCAAATGCTCAATGCTGGCCACAAGCACACTTGGCCGGCAAACACATAAAACAAAAATCCATAATATGGAATACACAAACCGCCTCGACGCACGAGTGCTCGACAGCATTACCAAGCTTGGCGACGCGGATGTCGGCAGGGTCGTGATCGCGGGATCCCATGGCGGCCGCTATGCGGCTTATTGCGCCGCCCGGGGTCGGGTTCACGCCGTGGTGCTCAACGATGCGGGCGTGGGCTGGCAAGAGGCCGGCATCGCGGGCCTGCAAGACCTGGAACTCTGGGGCGTGCCCGCCGCCACGGCGGATTACCGCAGTTGCCGCATCGGCGACGGCGCCGACATGCTGCGCCGTGGCGTCATCAGCCATGCCAACCCACTGGCTCAAGCCTTGGGTTGCCAGGCCGGCATGCGCGTTGCCGAATGCGCCGCGCTTTTGGGTCAGTCTTTGGGTCAGTCTTTGGGTCACCCTTTGCACCGATCCTCTTCACTGCATTCCCCAGCACGGCCCGCACCGCCCGCCGAGCGCGAAGAATCCCGCATGGTGCTGCGCACCGCCGCCGACGGCACGCCGTGCGTCATCGGCGTGGACTCGGTGTCGCTGCTGGACGAACGCGACAACGGCCTGATCGCCGTCACGGCATCGCATGGCGAGCGCCTGGCCGGGCTGCCGACCGATGGCGTCAAGGCCACGCCCCGGCTGGTGACGTTCAACGACGCCGGCATGGGCCAGGACGGCGCGGGCGTCGGCCGCCTGCCGCTGCTGCAACAGCGCGGCATTGCGGCATTGACGGTGTCGGCCCATAGCGCCTGCATCGGCGACGCCAGATCCTGCTACGACGAGGGCGTGATTTCCTGCGCGAACGCGCGCGCCCGCGAACTCGGCTGCCGGGTCGGCACGCCATTGAAGACCTTTATCGACGCCCTCTTGAACGGGCGCGTCAATCAATAGAACCGATCACTAAAACAAACACGAGAAACGAGGAGCACATCCGCATGTCGGAAAAACTGGAAATCACAGGCGGCGAAGCCATCGCCCGCATGTTCGCCGCGCATGACGTCGGCCTGATGTTCGGCATGGGCGGCTTTCAACTGCTGCCCTTCTACGACGCCGTACGGCGCCTGAAGCTGAATCACAACCTGATCAACGACGAACGCTGCGCCGTGTTCGCCGCCGACGCCTACACCAAAGTCAGCGGGCGCCCCGGCGTGTGCGACGCCACCTTGGGGCCGGGCGCCACCAATCTGGTCACCGGCCTGGCCGAAGCCTTCAACGCCGGCACGCCGCTGGTGGCGCTGGTGGGCGATTCGCACCGCCTGCATTCGTGGAAGAACATGACGCAGGAAGCGCGCCAGCTTGAAGTGCTGCGCCCCGTGGTCAAGGACGTGCTGCGCGTGGAAATGATCGAGCGCATTCCCGAGCTGGTGCGCCGCGCGTTCGCGGTGGCCACCAGCGGCCGCCCCGGCCCCGTGGTGCTGGATGTGCCCGAAGACATCGCGCACGCCATCCACGCCTTTGACGCCGACGAGTTCTATTCCAGCGCCAACGCCCGCCGCGCCCCCGCGTTGCGCTGCCGCCCCGCCGCCGATGACCTGGCCCAGGCGGCCAGTATGTTGGCCGGCGCCGCGCGCCCCCTGATGCTGTGCGGCGGCGGCGTGCACATCAGCGAGGCCGCCTTGGCCGTCGAAGCCTTTGCACGCCGCTTCAACATCCCCGTGGCGCACACCATGAGCGGCAAGGGCGCCATTGCCTGCAGCGACCCGCTTAACGCCGGCCTCTTCGGCCGCTATAGCCGCATCGCCAACGACCTGATCGCCAAGGCCGACTGCCTGTTCGTCGTCGGCTGCAAGCTGGGCGAAGTGGCCACCCGGCGCTATGACCTGCTGAACGCGGGCGTGCCGGTCATTCATCTGGACATCGTGGCCGAAGAGTTCGACCGCACCACCACCCCTGCACTGCGGCTATGGGGCGACGCGCGCGCCACGCTTGAAGAATTGGGCGAACGCATGGCGGCGCAGGCGGCGCAAGCCGACCGCCAGGCATACGCGGATGAAGTCGGGCAAGCCATGCACGCCTGGCGCGAATCCGTGCAGGGCAAGCTGACGTCTTCCGACAGCCCCATCGGCATGGCGCGCCTGATGCATGAGATCAACGCCACGCTGCCCGAAGACGGCATCCTGGTGGCCGACGGCGGCTTTGCGGCGCATTGGGGCGGCCTGCTGTTCGACACCAAGCGCGCGGGCCGGGGCTTTGTGCCCGACCGCGGCTTTGCCTCCATCGGCTACGGCATTCCGGGTGCAATCGGCGCCGCCGCCGCCGCGCCCGGGCGGCAAGTCGTCAGCCTGACGGGTGACGGTGGCTGCAATATGTCGCTGGGTGAATTGGAAACGGCGGTGCGCATGGGCCTGGCCTTCACGCTGGTGGTGGTGAACAACGCGGCGTCGGGCTATATCAAGGCGTTGCAGCACCTGATGTACGGTGGCGGCAACTATCAATCATCCGATCTGGTGGAAACCAACTACGCCAACGTGGCGCGCGCGCTGGGCTGCAACGGCATCCGCGTTGAAGACCCCGCCGACATCAAGGCGGCCCTGGCAAGCGCCTACGCCTGCAAGGACCGCCCCACCATCCTGGACGTCGTCGTCACGCGCGACCCGGCGCACATGTTGCCGGGCGTGGACAGCCGCGCCGCCAAGATCAAGCCGGGCGACCGCATCGCCTGATATCAGTCAGCAACTACAACAACGACAACACGCACAACAAACCAAAGCGAGGAGACAACACCATGAAGAGAAGAACCTGGATGAACTTGGCGGCCGCAACGCTGGCCCTATCGCTGACGGGCGCCGCCACGGCGCAAGGCAGCTACCCCGACCGCCCCATTCGCCTGATCGTGCCCTTTCCGCCGGGCGGCACGTCCGACGTGGTGGGCCGCATCTTTGCCGAGGCGCTGGGCAAGCAGTTGGGCCAGACGGTGGTCGTGGAAAACCGGGGCGGCGCGGGCGGCACCGTCGGCACGCGCGCGGTGGCGTCCGCCGCGCCCGACGGCTACACGCTGCTGCTGGGCACGTCCAGCACCAACGGCACCAATTCGGCGGTGTACAAGAACCTGTCTTACGACGCCGTGAAAGACTTCACGCCGGTCACGCAGATCATCCGCGTGCCGGGCGTGATTGTGGTCAACAAGGATTTCCCGGCCAAGGACTACGCGCAATTCTTCGCGCTGGTGAAAGGCGCGCCGGGCAAGTATTCGTATGCGTCCTCGGGCAATGGCGGCGCCACGCACATGGCCATGGAGTACTACAAGTCGCTGTCGGGGCTGGACATGATGCACGTGCCGTATCGCGGCACCGGCCCGGCATTGAACGACGTCATCGCCGGCCAGGTGCCCATCTTGTGGGACACGGCGGCGTCGTCCATGGCGCACATCCAGTCGGGCAATTTGCGGGCGATCGTGGTGGCGGCCAAGACGCGCTTGCCGCAACTGCCCGACGTGCCCACCTTCGCGGAAATGGGCCTGCCTGACTACGACGCCGAAATGTGGAACGGCCTGCTGGCCCCAGCCGGCCTGCCCAAGGACGTGCTGGCCAAGCTGAGCGACGCATCGCGCAAGGCCCTGGCGGACCCGGACGTGCAGGCCAAGTATGCGGGCGTGGGCGCCTATGTGGTGGCCGACACGCCCGAGGAGTTTGGCGCGATGATCAAAGCCGACGTGGCCAAGTGGAAGAAGGTGGCCGACTTCGCCAACATCTCGGTGCAATAGCATGGGCCAGCGCGTAAAAGACAAGGTCGCGCTGGTGTTCGGCGCGGGGTCGTCGGGGCCGGGCTGGGGCAACGGCAAGGCGGCCGCCGCGCTGTATGCGCGCGAGGGCGCGCGGGTCTACGCCGTGGATGTGCGCGCGGAAGCGGCCGAGGAAACCCGGCACGTCATCGAAGCCGAGGGCGGGCAATGCGCCGCGCTGGTGGCCGACGTGACGCAGTCCGCGCAGATCCAGGCGGTGGTGGCGCGCGTGCTGGACGAAGCCGGCCGCATCGACATCCTGCACAACAATGTGGGCATCACCGAAATGGGCGGCCCCATCGAGGCCAGCGAGGAAAGCTGGCACCGCGTGCTGGACACCAACCTGACCGGCGTGTTCCTGACCTGCAAGCACGTGCTGCCGGCCATGCTGGCGCAAGGCGGCGGCAGCATCATCAATATCTCGTCGCTGGCGTCCATACAGGTCAACACCTACCCGTACACGTCCTATTACGCGGCCAAGGCGGGGTTGAACCATCTGACCCGGTCTCTGGCCGTGCGCTATGCGCCGGACAACATCCGGGTCAATGCGGTGCTGCCCGGCGTGATCGATACGCCCTTGATCTACCAGCAAATTGCCGGCCAGTTCCAGGACGTGGAAGCCATGCGCCAGCGCCGCAACGCCGCCAGCCCGATGGGCCGCATGGGCGATGCCTGGGACGTGGCGCACGCCGCGCTGTTCCTGGCCAGCGACGAAGCCAAGTACATCACCGGTGTATGCCTGCCGGTGGATGGCGGCAAGGCCTGCGCGGGGCGCTAGTCCCTCCGGCGCACACTCAAGGACGTGGCAGCAAATCCGCCGACAGCTCGGCCGCCGCGCGTTGCAAGGCCGCCACCACGTCATGCAGGCGCGCGCCGGACAGGCGTGAGCGGATGGCCGCCACGCTCAAGGCGGCCACCACGTTCTGCTCGCGGTCCAGCACCGGCACGCCCACACCCAGCATGTCGGGAATGATGCGACCCGGGTTCAGCGCATAGCCCTGTTTGCGGGCGGCGGCAATGTCGTCGCGCAGCATGTCGGTGGACGGCAGGTCGGGCGCGGTGGTGGCGTCATAGCGGGCCAGCACCCGCTCGATATCGTCATTGGGCAGAAACGCCAGCAGCGCCAGGCTGCCCGCCCCCACGCCCAAGGGCCGCCTGTGCCCCACTTCCAAGGTCAGGATCTTGATGGGAAAGTCGCCCGTCTTGCGGTCCACGCACACGGCTTCGTGGCCGGAACGCACCGACAGGAAACTGGTGTCGCCGGTGGATTGGGCCAGCCGCAGCACGGCGGATTCGGCAATCGCCTTGATGCCGTGGCGGCTTTCGGCGGCCAGGCCCAGGATGTAGGACTCACGCCCCAGGCTGTACGTTTTCAGCTTGGCGTTCAGCGACAGAAAGCCTTCCTGCAGCAAGGCCGCCAACATGCGATGCGCCGTGGGCGCGGTCAGGCCCAGGTCGCGCACGACGTCGCTTAAAGCCACGCCACGCGCGGGCGCGGCTCCCACGTATTTCAGCAGGCGCAGCACGCGGAAGATGCTTTGCGCGCCACCGACCGCATCGGCGGCGCGCGGCGGAGCCGGCACGGAAGAACGGGCGGTGCTCATTGGATGCGGATCATCGGGCTGTGTTCATTGGGCTGCGGGGCATCGGGCTGCATTCACGGGCTGTGTTCATCCCGCAATCAATGCACCGTGGTGCCATCGGGCGGTGTCTGGTTCAGCCCCAGGGCCGCTTCCCAGCTTCGCAGCGGCACGCAGGTCTGCAAGCGGACAATGGCGCGTTCGATCAGGGCGGGATGCAGTTCGTGGCCGACGTGGCTGGCGATGTCGATGGTGGAATCTCCGTGCAGCGCTTCCAGCCGGGCTTGCGCGGCCTGGATGTGGGACACGTTCATGACAGGGTCGTCGGCGCCGTGCAGCAGGTGCAAGGTGGTGAATTGCGGCGCAGCCTTTGGCAATTGCGCGTAGCGGCCCGAAAACGCGATGACGCGCCCGGCCATGCCGTCGTGGGCCTGCACCAGTTCCAGCGCCATGATGGCGCCCTGCGAAAAGCCCGCCACCGCGGTGTCCGATTGCAGCAGATTGAAGCGCGCTTGCGCCTCGCGCACATAGGCCTCCAGGGGCGGCATGGCCGCCGCCACGCGCTCGGCGCGGTTGTCTTCGCTGATGCCGCGTACCGAAAACCACTGGCGCCCCGCGCCGCCGCCATCAAAGGGTTCGAAGCCTTCGGGCGCCAGCACCGCCGCCATCGGGAAGGCCGCGCGCACGGCGTTGGCCAATGGCCGCAGGTTATCGGGTGACCCGCCCACGCCGTGCAGCAGGATGAACAACTGGCGCACGTCGACGCCCGCCTCGGGTAGGAATTCAAGTGAACCGGTAGATGCCATGAAACTGCTCCGTGCTGGCTGGGGCTGCGGGACTGTGCCGCTGTCACAGCATTGTAAAATGCGCGGCGTTGGCCCTGGCCCCCTTTTGTTCCCGGGGGATGCCCTTGCCCCTCTTGGCAGCCCCCATAGCGGACCCTGCCTGAATGCCGCCGCGGCGGCCACTTTTCCCCCTTGCAATGCAAACACCGATTTCCGATTCTGGCGCCACCCCCGCCAGCCAGAATCAGCTGCACCGCGTGCTCAAGGCGCGCCACCTGACGATGATAGCGCTGGGCGGGGCCATCGGCACCGGCCTGTTCGTGGCCTCCGGCGCGGCCATTGCCGAAGCGGGTCCGGGCGGCGCCCTGCTCGTCTACCTGGTGATTGGCCTGATGGTCTACTTCATCATGACGAGCCTGGGCGAACTGGCCACCTTCATGCCGGTGTCGGGCTCGTTCTGCACCTATGCATCACGCTACGTGGACCCCGGCTTCGGCTTCGCGCTGGGGTGGAATTTCTGGGTCAGTTGGGCCACGGTCGTTGCCGTGGACGTGGTGGCCGCCCAATTGGTCATGGCCTACTGGTTGCCGGACACGCCGGGCTGGATCTGGAGCGTGGCGTTTTTAGCGCTGACCTTCGGGTTGAACGCCTTTTCGGCGCGCAGCTTCGGCGAAGCCGAATACTGGTTCGCCCTGATCAAAGTGGTGGCCGTGCTGTGCTTCATTGCCGTTGGCCTGGGCATGCTGGTGGGCATCATCCACGGCGGCGACCAGGTCGGGCTGGCGAACTGGACCATCGGCGACGCGCCTTTCGTGGGCAACGCGGCCACCTGGGTGGGCGTGGCGATGGTGGTGGCCTATTCCTTCCAGGGCACCGAATTGGTGGGCGTGGCAGCAGGCGAATCCGAAAACCCGCGCCGCAACGTGCCACGCGCCATCAATAGCGTGTTCTGGCGCATCCTGCTGTTCTACGTGCTGGCCATTCTGATCATCGGCCTGCTGCTGCCCTATACCGACCCGCAATTGCTGCGCAACGACGTCGAAGACATCGCTGTCAGCCCGTTCACGCTGGTGTTCCAGCATGCGGGGCTGCTGTCGGCCGCCACCGTGATGAACGCGGTGATCCTGACGTCGGTGCTGTCGGCCGGCAATTCGGGCATGTACGCCGCCACCCGCATGCTGTTCAACATGGCGGCCGAAGGCCAGGCCCCGGCAGTGTTCAAGCGGCTGACGTCCAGGGGCGTGCCGCTGTACGCGCTGCTGGCCACCACGGCGCTGGCCTGCCTGTGCCTGTTCAGCGTGGTGTACAGCCCGAAGGCCGTCTATATCTGGCTGCTGAATTTTGCGGGCATGACGGAATTCATCGTGTGGCTGAGCATCGCGATGAGCCATTACCGGTTTCGCCAGGGCTATGTCAGGCACGGCTACGACACGGCCGACCTGCCCTACAAGGCCGGCCTGTTTCCCTTCGGCCCGGTGCTGGCCTTTGTGCTGTGCCTGGTGGTGACGCTGGGGCAGAACTACCAGGCGTTCCTGCAAGATCGCATCGACTGGATCGGGGTGGTGTCCACGTATCTGGCCATTCCGCTGTTCCTGGCGCTGTGGATCGGGCACCGCGTGGTGAAGAAGTCGCGCTGGGTGCGCTACGAGGACATGCGCTTTTATGGGCTGGATCGGGGCCACGGCTAGGCGCTGCTCCGCCCTTTCTGGTCACAAAGTCGCTACAAAAGCCGCCCACAAAACGGGGCTACAATACTGTATATTCATACAGTAATGATGACCCCTGAACGCATTCATCCCGCGTTGTGGCGCGCCACCCAGTTGGCCAAAGGCGCCGCGCGCACCCTGCCCACCGGGCACGCTTCGCTTTCCGCCGAGCTGCCGGACGGCGGCTGGCCGCTGGGATCCCTGATCGAACTGCTGACCCCGCACCCCGGCGTGGGCGAAATCCGCCTGTTGCGCCCAGCGTTGGCCCAATTGGAAACGCGCCGCCCCATTGCGCTGGTGCAACCGCCGCACGTGCCCCACATCGCCAGTTGGATGAGCTGGCGGCTGGATCCCCGGCAATTGCTGTGGGTAGCCCCGCAAAAACCCGTCGATACCCTCTGGGCCACGGAACAAATCCTGAAAAACGGCAGTTGCGGCGCCCTGATCTGCTGGCTACCGCATGTGCGCCCTGAATCCCTGCGCCGCCTGCATCTGGCGGCCCAGGCCAGCGACCTGCTCTTTATCGCCATCCGCCCGGCCAAGGCCGCGCAGAATGCCACCGCCGCCCCGTTGCGGCTGGCGCTTGCGCCCGCCCCGGGCGGCTTGTCCGTCCATATTCTGAAGCGCCGGGGGCCTGTCTGCGACACCCCGCTGTACGTGGGCCTGGAGCCCGGCGCGCCGACACCGTCTTCCCCCCGCCATGCGCCTCTGGATCGCCGCCTTCCTGCGCTGCCTGCCGCTGGACGTACTACGCCCGCACTGGCCGCATGAGGAACACGCCTTCGCCGTCCTGGACCAGGAACGCGTTGCCGCCCTCACCCCCGCCGCCCGCCAGGCCGGCGTCAAGCCGGGCATGCGCCGCGCCGGCGCCGCGGCCATCGCCCCGCAGGTGGAACTCTTGCCGCGCCAGCCGCAGGCCGAAGCCGACACCCTGCACGGCGCGGCGCTGGCGCTGCTGCAATACACCCCCGAAATTGCCTTGGGCGATGCCGACACCGTGCTCTTGAACGTGGGCGCCAGCCTGATGTTCTTTGGCGGCCCGCGCGCGCTGGCCCGGCGCATACGCGCCACCTTGGGCGCGCTGGATGTGCGGGTGTCCCTGGGCATGGCGTCCACCGCCCGGGGCGCCTGGCTGCTGGCGCACCGCCCGGGCCGGCGCATGCCCCGGCGCACCCTCACCCTGCGTACGCTGACCCGCCGGCTGGACGCGCTGCCGCTGGCGCTGCTGCCCCAGGCCCAGGCGCGGCTGGACTGGCTGGGCGACATCGGCTGCCACACGCTGGCCGACCTGCGCGCCCTGCCGCGCGCCGGCCTGCAACGCCGCAGCACGCCGGATCTACTCCCCGCCCTGGACGCCGCCTATGGCCAGGCGCCGGAACTGTATCGCTGGATTGAACCGCCCAACCAGTTCTCCCGGCGCATTGAACTCATGGACTACGTCGAGCACACCGACGCCGTGCTGGCCGTGGCGCGCCGCCTGGCCGAACAACTGGGCGGCTGGCTCACCGCGCGGCAACTGGCGGTGCGGCGCGTGGTGCTCAGCATGGAACACGAACGCGGCCGCCATGCCCGCCCGCCCACCGAACTGGAACTGGCGCTGGCGCAACCGGTCTGGCAGGCGCCGCAAATCCTGCACCTGCTGCGCGAAAAACTGAACCACGTCACGCTGGAAGCGCCCGTCATCGCCGTCTCCCTATTGGCGCCCGACACCGTTGAGCAACCCGCCGTCAGCACCACGCTGTTTCCCGAACCCGGCGGCACCGCGGCCGACCACGCCCGGCTGCTGGACCTGCTGGTGGCCCGGCTGGGCCGCGATCAGGTGCGCCACGCCCATCCCACGCCCGACCACCGCCCCGAAGCCGCGAATTCCTGGGGCGACGCGTTGACTGCCCCGCGCCCGCCCCAGCCCCTGCCCCCCTTGCTGGACCGCCCCTTCTGGCTGCTGGAAACGCCGCTGGCCCTGAAGCTGTCGGGCCATCGCCCCCAATACGGCGGCCAGCCGCTGCGGTTGGTGCGCGGGCCGGAACGCATCGAAAGCGGTTGGTGGGACCCAGCCCTGACCGTGCGCGACTACTTCGTTGCCGAAGACGCGGCGGCCGCGCGCTACTGGATCTACCGCGAACGCGACGCGGAACACGCGCGCTGGTTCCTGCACGGGCTCTACGCCTGAGGCTGGCCACATGCAAGACGATCCCTACGGCGCCCCCGATCCGTCCGAACCATCCAGCCCCTTGGCAACGCTACCCGGCTACGCCGAGCTGCAATGCCAGTCGAACTTTTCCTTCCTGCAAGGCGCCTCGCACCCGGAAGAGCTGGTCGCGCACGCCGCCGAACTGGGTTACGCCGCGCTGGCGCTGACCGACGAATGCTCGCTGGCCGGCGTAGTGCGCGCCCACATGGAAGCCAAGACCCAGAAGCTGCCGCTGATCATCGGCGCCACGTTCCAGTTGCGCGCCGCGCCCGACGCCGCCCCGCTGGGCCTGACCCTGCTGGCGCAAACCCGCGAAGGCTACGGCAACCTGTCCGAACTCATCACGCTGGCCCGCACCCGCGCCCCCAAGGGCGAATACCGCTTGGCCCCCGACGACCTGACCCATCCGCCCCAGGGCTCCGAGCACCTGCGCCAAGTACCGGAATGCCTGGCCATCCTGACCCCCGCCTATGGCACCGACGCCGACCGCCTGGCCGAGCAGGCACGCTGGTTGGCGCGTGTATTTCCCAACCGCGCCTGGGTCGGGCTGAACCTGCTGTACCGGTCACGCGACGACCAGCACCGCGCCGCCGTCGAACACGCCGCGCGCCAGGCCGATCTGCCCATCGTGGCGGTGGGCCAGGTGCAGATGCATGTGCGATCGCGCAAGCCCCTGCACGACACGCTGGCCGGCATCCGCACGCGCCAGCCCGTGGCCCAATGCGGCTACGAATTGTCTGAAAACGCCGAACAGCATCTGCGCACCCGCATGCGCCTGGCCAACCTGTATCCGCCCGACGCGCTGGCGCAAACGCTGGTGGTGGCCCGCCGCTGCGCGTTTTCACTGGACGAACTGCGCTACGAATATCCCGACGAGGTCGTGCCGCCCGGCCACACGCCCGCTTCCTATCTGCGTCAGGAAACCCTGGCCGGCGCCGCCCGTCGCTTTCCCGCCGGCGTCCCGGAAAACGTGGCCGGCCAGATCGAAAGAGAGCTCGACCTGATCGGCGAACTGCACTACGAAGCCTATTTTCTGACCGTCTACGACATCGTCCAATACGCGCGCCGCCAGGGCATCCTGTGCCAAGGCCGGGGGTCGGCCGCCAACTCCGCCGTCTGTTATTGCCTGGGCATCACTGCCGTCGATCCGGTCCGAGGCAACAACCTGTTTGAACGTTTCATCAGCAAAGAGCGCAACGAACCACCCGACATAGACGTAGATTTTGAGCACCAGCGCCGCGAAGAAGTCATCCAGTACATCTATGACAAATACGGACGCGACCGCGCCGCCCTGACCGCCGTGGTCATTTCGTACCGGCCACGCAGCGTGCTGCGCGACACCGGCAGCGCGCTGGGCGTGGACCTGGGCGTGATCGACGCCGTGGCGCGCGCGCACCAGTGGTGGGACGGCAAAAAGGAAATGTTGCGCACGCTGGGCGCCTGCGGGCTGGACCCGGAATCCCGCGTGGCGCGGCAATGGGCGTCGCTGGCGCAAACCATGATGGGCTTTCCGCGCCACCTGTCGCAGCACCCGGGCGGCTTCGTGATTTCACGCGGCAAGCTGTCGCGCCTGGTGCCCATTGAAAACGCCGCCATGCAGGACCGCAGCGTCGTGCAATGGGACAAAGACGATCTGGACGCGCTGAAACTACTGAAAGTGGACGTGCTGGCGCTGGGCATGCTGTCAGCCCTGCGCCGCACGCTGGAGCTGGCCGGCCTGCGTCGTGGCAAACCGCTGGCCTTGCAAGACATACCCGAAGGCGACGAAGCCACCTACGACATGATCTGCGACGCCGACACAGTGGGTGTGTTCCAGATCGAATCGCGCGCGCAGATGACCATGCTGCCCCGCCTGCGGCCGCGCAAATATTACGACCTGGTCGTGCAGGTGGCCATCGTGCGCCCCGGCCCGATCCAGGGCGGCATGGTCCACCCCTACCTGCGCCGGCGCCAGGGCAAGGAAGACGAAACCTATCCCAGCGAAAAAGTGCGTGGCGTGCTCAGCCGCACCATGGGCGTCCCCATCTTCCAGGAACAGGTGATGCAGATCGCGGTGGTGGCCGCGGGGTTTACGCCGGGCGAGGCCGACCAGTTGCGCCGGTCCATGGCTGCCTGGAAACGCAAGGGCGGCGTGGACAAATTCCGCGTCAAGCTGGTGGGCGGCCTGCTGGCGCACGGCTACACGCTGGAATTCGCCGAAGCCCTGTTCCGGCAGGTAGAGGGGTTTGGCGAATACGGTTTTCCGGAAAGCCATGCCGCCAGCTTCGCCCTGCTGGCGTACTTCAGTTCCTGGCTCAAGCGCCACGAACCCGAGGCCTTTCTGGCCGCCCTGCTCAATTCCCAGCCCATGGGCTTCTACGCGCCCGCGCAACTGGTGCAGGACGCCCGCCGCCACGGCGTCTGCGTGCTGCCCGCCGACGTTACCGTCAGCGGCTGGGATTCGGCGCTGGAAACCTTGCCCGACGATCACCCCGGCGCCCAGCGACGCCCGCGCCCGCACTCACCACCCGCCGAAGACACCCGCCCCGCCGTCCGGCTGGGCCTGGGCTTGATCCAGGGCATGCGGGAAGACGCCGCGCGCCGCATCGAAGAGGCTCGCGCAAAGGCGCCTTTCACCGACACCGGCGACCTGGCCCGCCGCGCCACGCTGAACCGCCACGACCTGAACGCCCTGGCCGCCGGCGACGCGCTGCGCACCCTTGCCGGCCACCGCCGCCAGGCCAGTTGGCAAGCCGCCGCCAGCGTCCAAAGCCGCGACCTGCTGCGCGACGCCGCCATCGTGGAAACCCAGGCCCCCCAGCTGTCGGCCCCTTCGGAAAACCAGACCGTGGCCGCCGACTACCGCAGCCTGGGGCTGACGCTGCACAGCCACCCGGTCGCCCTGTTGCGCGCGCAACTTGCCGCCCGCAATTTCCAGCCGGCCGAGGTCCTGAACAGCTACCCCGACAAGCGCGTGGCCCGCGCCTGCGGCATCGTCACCGTGCGCCAACGGCCCCAAACCTCCAAGGGCGTGATCTTCGTCACGCTGGAAGACGAAACCGGCCCCGTCAACGTGGTCGTGCGCCCGGAACTCATCGAACGCCAACGCCGCGAACTGCTGGGCGCCAAGCTGCTGGGCGTCTACGGCGCCTGGCAAAACGTGGACGGCGTACGCCACCTGATCGCGCAACGCCTGGTGGACCTGTCCGACCTGCTGGGCGGGCTGGCGACGCATAGCCGGAATTTTCATTGAGGCGCCAACTGGCGGAAGCTAGTACTTTCCTCAGTAACCAAACCCCGCCATTGCAGCCCGCCTTGATCTCATTTCAACGCGGGCTTTTCACTTTTTGGCGCGCCGCCGCAACGCCAGATTACAGCGCGCCTAGGCTGGTCTATCATGGCTTTTTTCGTCGTGAAGTTGTAAGGAGCGATACATGATCCGCAAGCTGATCCCTTTCATTCTGGTTGCCAGCCTGACCGCATGCGCCAACACTGGAACGTCGTCGTCCAGCGCACCGGCAGCCTCCAGCTCCTCCAGCTCTTCATCCTCGTCCGGCGCCAGCTCGTCGGGCGGTGCTTCCTATGGTGGGTCGGGCTCGGCCATGCCGGGCTACGGTAGCAAAACCTGCGATGCCGCCGCGCTGCAATCGCAAATTGGCCAAAAAGCCACCACGTCCTCGATGGAAGACCTGCGTACGCGCAGCGGCAGTACCACCGCCCGCATTCTGCGCCCCGGCCAACTCGTCACCATGGAATACAACGCCACCCGTTTGAACCTGATCGTGGATGACAAAGACGTCATGACCGCCATTCGCTGCGGTTGATCTCCCCCCAAGCCCTGCGAGGACCCGACCCCGCCCCGGACTGGCCGACGCCTGACATCGCCGGCCGCCTCAGGCTTCGTCCGGCAAAGCGGCGGGCGGCGTGGGTGGCACGTGGGGCAGAAAGGCCCCCGCCACTTCAAACGCGCATTCCTCGCGCGCAATCTCGATCACCCGCGACACAATCGGGTTGACGATGTTCTTCTTGTGCACCGCGTAGTAATTGATCGTGGGCAGGTCGGGTTCCACATTCAATTGACACAGCGCGCCGCGTTCGACCAGTGGCGCGAAGTAGGCGCCAGGCAGATAACTGATGCCCAGCCCCAGCATCGTCAGTTGCGCCATCATCCCCAGGCTGTTGCAGGTCAACACCCGCTTGACCGACAAGCCCTGTTCGGCGAACCAGGCGTCGTACAGGTGCGACAAGGCGGAATTGGTCGGCTGCGAAATCACCGGATACGGCGCCAAGTCCTGCGGCGACAAACGCGCCTGCAAATCGATATCCAGCGCCGGGCTGGCCATCCAGACGTTGGTGACGGCGCCCAGATGGGTGCCCTCGTATTGATAGCTCCAGAACGGGCCAGGCATGATGGCCAGGTCCAATTGGTCTTGGTCCAACCTTTCGTACAACGTAATGCCGCCGTCGATCTCGGGCATCAGTTGTACGCGCGGGTAGCGCAAGCTGATCTGGTTGATCAGCCGCGCCAGCCACGTCATGCCGACCAGCTCGGTCACCCCCAGCCGTATCACGCCCTCGAAACTGGCCGGGTCGGCCATGTTTTGCACGATGCGGCTGTTCAAATCCAGCATTTCACGCGCCAGTTCAAACAGCTTGCGCCCTTGCGGCGTCATGACCAGTTTCTTGGCCCGGCGCTCGAACAAGGGCGACCCGGCAAAGGCTTCCAATTCCCCTACCCGCTTGGCCACCGCCGATTGCGTGGTGTGCAGTTTCCGGGAAGATGCGCTGAAGCTGCCTAGCTCGGCGCTCCAGTAAAAAGCCTCTAGCTGTTTAAGGGTGTACATCGCGGCGGTGGATGCGAAACGCATGAAAGCCCTCACGTTACCATCGCCGCCACGGCCCTAGCCGCGTGGGTGCAGGATGTCGGCCAGAAAGCGCTGTGCGCGCGGATGCGAGGGCGCGCTGAAAAAGCGCTCGGGCGTGTCCACCTCAAGAATCTCGCCACCATCCATGAAGACGACCCGGTCGCAGACGTCGCGCGCAAAGCCCATTTCGTGGGTCACGCACACCATCGTCATGCCGTCCTTGGCCAGGCCCTTCATCACCTGCAGCACCTCGCCCACCATTTCCGGGTCCAGCGCGCTAGTCGGCTCATCGAACAACATCACCGGCGGCTGCAACGCCAAGGCGCGCGCAATCGCCACGCGCTGCTGCTGGCCGCCCGACAGCGCACCAGGGTAGGCGTCGATCTTGTTCAGCAGTCCCACCCGATCAAGCAGCGCACGCGCCAATTCCACCGACTGCTTGCGCGGCTGCTTGCGGATATTGACCGGTGCGAAGATCACGTTTTCCAGCACGCTCATGTGCGGAAACAGGTTGAACTGCTGGAACACAAAGCCGATCTTCTGACGCAGCGCATTCAGGTTGGCGCCCTTCTGGTAGATGTCGGCTCCGTCGATCAGGATGCGACCTTTCTCAATAGGCTCCAGCCGGTTGATCGTGCGGATCATGGTTGACTTGCCCGAGCCCGACGGCCCGCACACCACCAGCACTTCGCCACGCGCCACGGACAGGTCCACGTCTTTCAGCACGTGATGGTCGCCATACCACTTGTTCACTTTTTCAAGCTTGATCATGATTCTTTCCGTTAAGCCATGGCGCGCGAGCGGCGGATACGCAGGTCCAGCCAGCTCAAGCCGCGGCTCAGGCTGAAGCACACCAGGAAATAGATAATGGCCAGAATGCCGAACACCTGCAGCGGCTGCGTCAGCACCAGGTTATTGATTTGATTGGCCGCAAAGGTCAGCTCGTTGACACTGATGACGTAGCCCAAGGACGTTTCCTTGATCGTGGATACGAACTGGCTCGTCATGCTGGGCAGCACGTTGAACAGCGCCTGCGGCAGCACCACCTTGCGCATCGTCGTCCAGTAGCCCACGCCCAACGAACGCGATGCCTCGATCTGGCCGCGCGGCACCGCCTCGATGCCCGAGCGGATCACCTCGGACAAGTAGGCGCTTTCATAGACCACCAGCGCGAAGATCAGCGTCCAGAAACCGCTGACCACCTGCCCCGTCAACTTGGGCACCACGAAGTACGCCCAGAAGATCAGCATCAGCAGCGGCATGCCGCGCACCACGTTGACCAGCGCCTTGCTGGCGGCCCGCAATGCGCCGAACGGGCTGACTCGGGCCAGCGCAATCAACAGCGCCAACGGTAAGGACATCAACAAGCCCAGCGCCGCCAGGATCAGCGTCAGCGCCAGTCCGCCCAAGGGCCCGTTGGGGTATTGGCCGACCAGCAGCGTCGGCCAGTATTGCATCAGCAGGTCAAGCACCGTGGCCTCCGCGATTCAAGCGATAACGGGCGTAGACGCGCGACCCCACCGCCATGATCAGGAACGATCCCAGCAGGTACATGATCGTGGCCGCGCCGAAGGTGGCGAAGGTGCGATAGGTTTCGTTTTCAATTTCGCGTGCCTGATAGGTCAGCTCCATCACGCCAATCGCCATCGCCACGCTGGTGTTCTTGAACAGCAGCAACGCGCGGCCGACCAGCGGCGGAATGGATATGCGCAGCGCCTGCGGCACGATCACGTAACGCATGCATTGCAGGTAGCTTGCGCCCAGCGCGCGCGCCGCCTCGAACTGCGTCCACGGTATGGCGCGCAGGCCGCTGCGGATGTCCTCGGCAATGTACGCGGCCGACCCCAACGCCAGCGCAATCGCGGCCAGCGACATCTCGGCGTTGTGATCGTAGAGCCACAGCCGCAGCCCTTCGGGCAGCAGCTCCGGCATGCCGAAATACCAGAACAACACCTGCACCAACAGCGGCACGTTGCGGTGGTATTCAACATAAGCGTCCACCACCCAGCGGCATGGCGCCAGGTTGGTGGCGCGCACCACCACCAGCGTCACCGCAATGGCGAAGGCCATGACCCAGGCAACGAAGAACAGTTGCACGGTAACCACCATGCCGCTGAGCAGCAGCTGGTATTGGGATGCATCTAGCAAGCTCATAAAGCGTCGGCCCTTGGCGGTTGCGCGGCCATCAGCCGGCGATGGGGCCGATCTTGAACCCGCGCTCCAGCTTGTAGGGCGTGGTGGGGCCGAACCACTTGTCGAACAGCTTGGCCGCCGCGCCCGAGCTCTCGGCTTCGTCCAGCGCCTGGTTCACGGTTTGCAGCATGCGCGTCTCGGACTTGCGCACACCCAGGCCCCAGGGTTCGTCAAACACCGACTTGCCGATCACGCTGACGGGCGCCGTGGGCGGGCTTTGCAGCACCAGCCGCACCAGCACCAGTTCCGACGCAAATTGCGCATCCACCTTCTTTTGCTGCAAGGCCAGGTAAGTGGCCGAACTGTCGCCATAACCAATCACCTTGGACTTGTCCAGGATGCGCTTGATCTCGCGTTCCGAGCTGGAGCCCTTGGTGGCGCCAATGCGGTGGCCGTTCAGCGCTTCGATGCTGTCCAGGCCCGAGTCCTTGCGCACCAACAGCTTTTGCGGGCTGACGTAGTAAGCATGGCTGAAGGAAATCTGTTCAGCGCGATCCGGCGAATAGCCCAGGTTGGCGGCCAGGATGTCCACGCGCCCTTCATTCAATTCCGGCACGCGCGCCGCCACCGACAGCAGCTTGTAGCTGATCTTCACGCCCAGCTTGTCGGCGACGAGCTTGCACACGTCCACGTCATAGCCCACCAACTGGCGGGTAGCGCCGTCCTGGAAGCTGAACGGCTGCGACGTGCCCAACGTGCCGCAGACGAGTTCGCCGCGCGCCTTGATGTCGTCGACTTGATCCGCTTGCGCGGTGGCGCCCAGCGCCAGCGTGGTCAGGCCCAGGCAGGCCGCGAAGATGGAGTGGCGTTTCATGGTTGATTCCCCTTGTGTGTTGTGTGGTGGTCAAACGGTCTTGCGTAGCGTGGTGTGGTGTGCCGCCTGGCGTTCAGGCCAGCTTGGCGCAGGCCTCGCGAATGGCGGAACATCCTTGCTTGATATCTTCCAGCGACGCGGCGAACGACAGCCGGAACGTGCCGGGCGCGCCGTAGGCGTTGCCGTCGATCACGGCCACGCCCGCCTCGCGCAGCAGGTAATGCGTCAGGTCGGTGTCGGTGGCAATGACGTCGCCAGCGGGCGTTTTTTTGCCCAGCAGGCCCGAGCAGTCCGGAAACACGTAGAACGCGCCTTGCGGCACGACGATGCTCAGGCCCGGCGTACCGGACAGCTCGGCAACCGCCAGGTCACGGCGCGTTTTGAAAACCTTGGCGAATTCGGTCACGCAATCCTGTGGGCCGGACAGGGCCTCAAGCGCCGCCGCCTGGCTGACCGACGACGCGCCCGACGTGCTTTGTGATTGCAGAATCGCCATCGCCTTGATCAATTCGTCGGGCCCCGCGCCATAGCCGATGCGCCAGCCCGTCATGGCGTAGGCCTTGGACACGCCGTTGACCACCAGCGTGCGGTCGGCCAGCTCGGGCGCCACCTGCAGCGGATGCACCGTCGGCTCGTCCGTGAAATTGAGGCGGGCGTAGATGTCGTCCGTCATCAGCCAGACGTGCGGATGGCGCTTGAGCACGTCGGTCAGCCCGCGCAATTCGTCGGCGGTATAGACCGAGCCAGTGGGGTTGCTGGGCGCGTTCATCATCAACCACTTGGTGCGCGGCGTGATGGCTTGTTCTAGCGCCTGGGGCGTGAGCTTGTAGTCCGTGGCCGGCAAGGTCTGCACCACGACCGGCACCCCGTCGTTGACCAGCACCATGTCGGGGTACGACACCCAGAACGGCGCGGGGATCAGCACCTCGTCGCCGTCATTCAACGTGGCGGCCAGGCCGTTGAAAATCACCTGCTTGGCGCCGGTGCTCACAATGATCCGCGCCACGGGATAGTCCACGCCCGTGGCCGCTTGCACATGGCCGCGCGCGGCACGGCGCAACGCCGCCGTGCCCTGGGCAGGCGGGTATTTGGTTTCGCCACGGTTCATCGCGGCGGTGGCGGCCTGGCGGATATGTTCCGGCGTTGAAAAGTCGGGTTCGCCAATCGTCAGGTCGATGATCCGGCGGCCTTGTTCGCGCAGTTCGGCAATGATGGCGCGCGCGGCAACGCTGGGCGACAGCTTGATGCGCTTGATGCGGTCGGCAATGATGCTCATTTGGCGCCGCCCGTCTTCTCGGCAATGGTCTTTTCCAACCACGGCTTGGTGTAGGTGCCGGCACGCAGCTTTTCCTTGGCCACGGCTTCGTCGGCTTCCTTCTTTTGCGCCAGGGCCAGTACGGCGGCCGCGTGTTCGGCGGGAATCACCACCACGCCGTCGGCATCGCCCACGACCACATCGCCCGGATTGACCACCTGCCCGCCCACGGACACCGGCACGTTGATTTCGCCCGGGCCGTCCTTATACGGACCCTTGTGCGACACGGCACGCGCGAAGCAGCCGAATTCGCCTTGACCAAAGACGTCCACGTCGCGCACCGCGCCGTCAATGACAAAGCCCGCGATGCCGCGCGACTGCGCATCCATCATCATCAGCTCGCCCACCAGCGCGTTACTGGCATCGCCCGCGCCATCGACAACGATGACGTCGCCCGCCGCGCCCATCGAAATCGCCTGATGGATCAACAGGTTGTCACCGGGACGGGTCTTGACGGTCAGCGCCAGGCCGACCATGCGGCGCGTGCCGCCATGCATCGGGCGCAGGCCCGACACGCCGTACAGGCGATTCATGCAGTCGCTGATCTGGGCGGAGCCGATATCGGCAAAGCTGGCCAGCACGTCGGCGGCCACGGCCGGCGCCGACCGAGAAAGAATGCGAAATCCGATGGGAGTCATAAGAAAGTCGAGGGGGTGAATGCGTCAAGCGATTAAGCGAATACGCATTACAAAGCCCCGCGCACCTTTCCTCAAAACGATATAAATTCCCAGCTAATCAGGAATTTTTTTCGTGCATACGCTCGTTAAGGGTTATCCCTTATTCGTAATCGGGGGAGCTTAATCGTCCCCGCCGCCGTTGGCGGCCCGCGCTTCCGACAGTGCGATCGTCAGGTTGACGACCTTCTTCTTCAACTGGTCGCGCTCTTCCGTCACGCGCGCCAACACCCCACGCAAGCGCGCCACTTCGGCTGGCAGGTCGGCGATGTGTTCGATCGGCACCTCAGGCGGGGCTTCGCGGGGCGGCGGCGCCTTGGCCAGGCGCACTTCGCGCGCGGCCTGTTGCAGTTCTTTCTTGCCGCCCGCCACCGCCGCCGCCTGGCGCTCGGGCGGCAAGGAAGCGACTGCCGCCGCGGCATTGATGGAAATCGCGCCCTCTTTCACGGCGCGCACCAGTTCCGGCGCGGCGGCTTTCTGAATCTTTTCGATCTGCCCCAAGGTGTTGCTGCTGATGCGCGCGGCCCGCGCCAGCGCCTGGCGGCTGGGCACGGGCGGCGTCCATGACATGTTGGGCGGCAGGCGCGGGGCGCCATCGGCGGCGGGCGCGCCGTCGTCCTCATCCCAGGGCGGCGATCCATCCGCCTGCTGCGCGTCGGGCGCGGTCTCGGGCGCCTCGGGCGGTGTGCGCGCCAGCAAAATTTCTTTCTTGCGCAACGCCAGCACGCCGCGCTGGAAGTCCGACACGCTGCGGCGTCCCAGGTGGTTTTCAATCATCCACAGATGCACGTCTTCCATCGACTTGAACGTGGTGTTCTGGCGCGTCTGGAATTCAATGCCGTGTTTCTTGCACAGGGCGTAACGGTTGTGCCCGTCCACCAGCAGGTCGCCCCACAGCACCAGCGCATCGCGGCAGCCTTCGGCCAGCAGGCTGCGTTCCAGCGCCTCGTGCTCGTCTTCGGTCAAGGGGTCTATGTAGGCGCGCAGGCCCTCGTCTATCCTGATTTCCATGGTGTCCAATTCGTTGATCGTGTCGGGCTGACGCTACGTCAGCCCCTGGCCGCGCAGAAAATCCTGTATTGCTTCCAGCCGTGCCACCGGGTCTGTCAGGCCCAGCAGACGGGTCTTGTCATCCGGCGGCAGGGGCAGCAATTCGCACCAGCGATCCGCTACCCAGCCGCTGTCGTCCAGCCGGAATGGCGGCGCAATCGGCATCTTGTCGGCAGGCACGCCCTCTTGCTGCCATTGCGCAACCAGCCGCCCCAACGCATCGGCGCTGGGCTGCATGGAGGCCGGCACGGGCGTGGGCGGATCGTCGGCAATGGGCTCGGCCTGCCCCATCCAAAGGCCGTATTTTGCCACTTCGCTGGAAAGCAGCCGAAACCGACTGCCGCCAATACAGCGCACTTGCAGCAAGGCGGGCATGGGCGCGTCCCAAGAGGCGATGCGCGCCATGGTGCCCACCGACGCAAGCGTCTCCACGCCCTCGGGCGACCGCACTTCGCTGCCCGCCAGCAGGCCCACCACGCCGAACTCGCTGCCATCCGCGATGCAGCGGCGGATCATATCCAGATAGCGCACCTCAAAAATGCGCAGATGCAGCACGCCGGCGGGAAACAGTGCGTTGGATAAGGGAAACAGCGGAATCAGCGCCATGGCCGGCTCCTTATTTGATGTCGGAATCGTTGACGGAAGCACTAAGGTCAAATGCGGCATCCACCGGCACCTGCATCGCCGTCACCATTGCGTTGGTCTGCGCCGCCATGCCAATCACCGACAGCAGTTCCGCATGCTGGCCGTCGGTCATGCCCCGGGCCTTGGCCGCCGCCGTGTGCGAATGCACGCAGTACGAACAACCATTGGCGGTGGACACGGCGATATAGATCATCTCGCGCACCAGCGGCGGCAATTCGCCGTCGGCCATCATGACCTGCTTCAACTGCGCCCACACGCGCTGCAATTGCGGGGGATCGTTCGCCAGCGCACGCCAGAAATTATTCACGAAATCAGACTTGCGCGTCGCCCGGATGTCTTCGAACACCGCCCATGCCTCAGGGCTTTTACGGACTTCGTCGTCCGATAGCAGTTTGACCGTGCTCATGCCATTTATCCTATGTGAGGCCCATGCCAGGCCGAATTTGCCGTCAAGCGGCTACAGTGCGTACTTTGCCGGCTTCTTCGGGTACCGTGGGCCGGGTTTTCCATCATAGTGCGGCAGCGCAGCGCGCACCCGCCCCCCAAAAAAAGGAAACATCATGCCCCAGCTATCCGCCTATCTCAGCTTTGACGGCAACTGCGCGGACGCCATGCGCTTTTACGAGCGCGTGCTGGGCGGCCGCCTTGAAACGCTGATCCGCTACGCCGACGCGCCGTCGGACGCGGCCATGCCCGCCCTGTCACCCGAGGACGCCGAACGCGTCATGGTGGCGCGCCTGGTGCTGGACGAGCAGACGCTGCTGGGCAGCGACGCCACCAGCGGCCATCCTTATCCCGGCAAGCAAGGTATTGCCCTGGCCCTGGTCTACCCCACCGTGTCCGACGCCCAGCGCGTGTTCGACCAATTGGCCGACGGCGGCAACGTGACGATGCCATTGCAGAAAACATTCTGGGCAGACGCGTATGGGGCGTTGCTGGACCGCTTTGGAACGCGCTGGATGGTCAGCGGCGGCAAGATCACGCATTAAGCGTGTGGGCGTGGCCCGGCCATGCCCACACGCGGCTTGGCCGCCACGTAGTCGCCCCCGTAAGCGCGCGGATCCCCCGCCGCGCCGTCGACACGTCAGGCGCGCCGCTTGCCGAACACGGACTTCGGCGTGCGTCCGTGAAAGCGCGTGAAGGCCGCGCTGAAATTAGCGGGGTGCCGGTAGCCCACGCGATACGCCGCCTGCGCCACCTGGCACCCGGTTTCCAGCAATTCCCAGGCGCGGCGCATGCGCAGTTCGGTCAGCATCCGATGCGGGCTGGTGCCGTACAACTTGCGAAAACCTTCCTTCAGCTTGAACTCGTTCAAGCCCGTGGCCAGGCACAGGTAGGCCACGGTCAGGTCGCGGTCCATCTGTTCCTGCATCAAGGCGCGCACCGCTTCCAGCCGCGCAATATCGGCCTGACTAAGCCGACCCGGCTCAGACATGGGCGCCAGGCCGCGCAGTTGCCGCGACAGCAGCGTCAATGCCCGGATGTGCGCGTCCAGCGGGTCCTGGCCTGACGCCAATTCCAGCGCGGCCGATGCCAGGTCAGGCGCGGTGCGGCCCTGCGCCAAACGACGCAAACCGCCCGCGCCCAGCAGGCTTTCCGCGCGTTCAACTCCCGCATAACGGCGCAGCACCTGTTCACCCACCAACAGCCGCAATTGCGAAACGGTGGCGCCGCCCAGATAGCGGCGCTCGCCCCGGGCGCGCTGAAATGCGGTGACCGTCGTGGTGCCACCACGGAAATCCAGCGCGGCGCCATCGGCGCCTTGATAAGCCGACACGCCCTGCATCGCCAGCGTAATCACCAGCGTGCGCGCGCCATGCCCGGCGGCATTCTCTTCAATCAGGTCGCGCCTTGGGGTGTATTGCGAATGCACCAGCGTCAATCCCTCATCCAGTTCCATGCGGTCCGCGTGGCAATCGCCCAGGTCGGTCGGCAAGGCCAGGCGATGCCAGCCCACGCGGGGGCTCGGGCCGGGTTGGGCAAGCAGCGAAGAAACGCGTATGGGCATGGGGATTTCCTGGTCCGGCGGCGTAGGCAACGGCAAAAAAAGCCGCGCCGCCGACTTGCATACGGATGGATCCGGAATGCATATAAATGTGAATGATAGTTGTTCGCATAAAGAAATACCATCCTTCGGACGGCCGCAATGCATAGCGGTCGCGATGTCCGCACAGGAAGCCCGATGCCCCACCCCGCTCCCCTCACGCCCATCCGGGCCTTGATCTGCCTGGCCTTGTTCTGCCTGACGCTGGCCCCGGAAACGCAGGCGCAGAATCGCGCTGAAAGTCCCGTCCAGGTTTCTACCCCCGCCCCCGCCGAATTGCCCGCCATCACCGTCACGGCCGACAAGCAGGAACGCGCGTTGGAAGACGTGCCCACCAGCCTGTCGGTCTTTGACGGCGACCTGCTGGACGCGCAAGGCATCCACAGCGTGGAGGCGTTGCAGACCATCACGCCAGGTTTAAGCTTTCAGCCCTTTGGCCAGGCCGGCGTCAATTCAGCCGTGATGCGCGGTTTGTCCGCCAACTTCTTTTCGTTCTCGACGTCCACGCTGCTGGTGGTGGATGGCGTGCCGACCTTGATGGCGCAAGGCTACGACGACCAACTGCTGGCCATCGACCGCGTCGAAGTGCTGCGCGGCCCGCAGTCCACGCTGTACGGCCGCAATGCCGAGGCCGGCGTCATCAACATTCACACACGCCAGCCCGACAACACCTTGCGCGGCCAGGTCTCCGCCGAGATCGGTAGCCGCGACCTGCGCGTCATGCGTTTCGACCTGAGCGGCCCGCTGATCGAAGACCGCCTGGCCGCCAGCGTTGCCGGCACGTGGCGCAGCCAGCACGGCTTCATCGACAACACGTACACCGGCCAGCGCGAAGACGACCGCGAATTGCGCAACGGCAAGGTCGCGCTACGCTGGACGCCATCGGCCCGCACCGACGCCACGCTGCGTTACGCGCAAGTGGACTACCGCGACGGCGCCGCGCTGTGGGGGTCACCGGCCGCCCCGCGCGACACGGTTGCCTCTGGCACGCCCAGTTGGAACCACTCCATCGGCCGCAGCGCATCGCTGTCCGTGCGCCACGATTTTGACTCGGGTCTGCGCCTGTCGTCCGTCACCGCCTGGAATGATTTTCGTGACCGCGTGCAGCAAGACACCGACTTCCTGCCCGCCGACCTGCTGCATATCCGGCGCGATCACCAGTTCAGCACTCTGTCGCAGGAACTGCGGTTGGAAGGCGAATGGCGCCACGCGCGCTGGCTCGTCGGCCTGTATGCCGACGGTGACGATCACCACTTGCGCAACACCCAGAAAATGCCGATGGGCCTGACGGAAAGCGTCGTCAAGCTGCGCGGCAATTCCACGGCGGCGTTCACGAACTGGACGGTGCCGCTGGCCGAACGCTGGACGCTGGAAGCCGGCGCGCGCATCGAACGCGACCGCGTCCGGTTCCGGCCCGAAGCAGCAGGTCCAGGTGCCGGCGCGGGCGGCAGCACTCGCACCGCCGACTGGACGCGCGCCACCCCTCGCGTAGCCTTGCAGTACTCCTTCGCGCCGCGCCAGCAGGTCTACGCATCCCTATCCGATGGCTTTCGCGCGGGCGGCTTCAACGTGTTTTCCCCCGCCGCCGACTACGCTGCGTACCAACCCGAGACGCTGCGTTCCTACGAAATCGGCGCCAAGGGCTGGCTGCCGGGCAACCGACTGCGCTACGCCGGCGCTTTCTACGTGATGACGGTCAAGAACATGCAGGTGCAGCAGATGCCCGTGCCCGGCCTGGTCTACGTCACCAATGCGGCCTCGGCCCGGTCGATCGGCGCCGAATTCGAGCTGGAATACCTGTTGGGCGACGGCTGGTCGATGCAAGCCGGGCTGGGCCTGAACCGCACGCGATTTGCCAGCTTCATGGATGGCGCCAACGACTACAGCGGCAATCAAAACCCCTTCGCGCCGCGCATCAACGGCTATGTCAGCGCGCGCTACGACGCCCCCGCCGGCTGGTACGCCCAGGCCTCGCTGACCGGCGCCGGCCGCGTCTACCTGGATGCCGCCAATCGCTATTCCCGCAACGGTTATGGCCTGGTCAACCTGGCCGCTGGCGTCACCGTGCGGCGGGTCGAAGTTTCCGCCTACGTTAACAACCTGGCCAACCGCCGCTACGACGCCGTGGGCTATCAAAACGGCATTGTGACCGTCTATAGCCCGCCGCGCGAAGTTGGCTTGCGCTTCACCTGGCGCATCTGAGTCCGGCCCATCCACTTAGCCTGAACCCTTCAACAAGGACACCCATGAGTTCGCCTACTACCCACCCCCTGCAACGCTACTGGGACCTGGCGGCCGCGCCGATACAGGCGGCCGCGCTGGACGCAGCGTTGGAACTCGGCTTGCTGGACCGCCTGACGCAGCCGGCCAGCGCCGCCGATGTCTCGCAAGCGCTGGCACTGCGCCCCGAGCAGACCGTGCATCTGCTGGACATGCTCTGGAGCCTGGACCTGCTGCACCGCATTGACGGCGACCCGGTGCAATACCTGTGCCAGCCCGAGGCCCGCAAGTACTTCTGCCAGGGCCAACCGGGCTACTGCGCCGACGCCTGGCGCTACCGGCGCCGCGCGCTGGCGCACTTCAGCGAACAACTGGGTGAACAATTGCATCTGGACGGACCCGCCGTCGAACCTTATGTGCAGACCAACGCCACCGGCTGGACGCAGGCCGCGCGAGTACAGATCGCGCAGGAGCAGCGCGCCATCGCCGTGGCCGCCGCCGAACATGCCATCGCATGCGTACCCGGCGCCGCTCATGCGCGGCGCATCCTCGACCTGGGCGGTGGCCCGGGCTTGATCGGCATCGCACTGGTGCAACGCTGGCCTGACGCGACAGGCGTGGTGTTTGACTGGCCCGACACCGCCGCCGTGGCGCTGGAGAACATCGTCCAGGCGGGTCTGTCGGACCGCATGTCAGTCATCGGCGGCGACCTTGCCACCGATGACATCGGCCAAGGCTACGATCTGATCTGGTGCTCGTCGGTACTGCATTTTCTGCCCGACCCGCACGCCACGCTGCACAAGATGCACGACGCGCTGGCTCCTGGCGGAACGCTGGTGATGGTGCATGCCGAGGTGCCGGCCGATGCCCATGCCGCCGCCCGCGTGCTGCCCTACTACCTGCCCATGATGCTGCTGGGCCGGCGCGTCACGCGCGCGGGTGAATTGCATCAAGCCCTGCAAGCTTGCGGTTTCGCGGACGTGCGCGGATTCGATTCCGACCGCTTTCCGATGGCGCCCGTGCATGTGCTGGCCGCCCGCAAGGCACACGCATGAACGCGCCGCTACGCAATGGGTTGCGCCAGGCGCTGTTCGGCTGGTTGAATCTGGCGCTGACCGCGCCCGGCGTTTATCTGTGGTTGGGCCTGCCGATGGTGCTGCGTCAGCATGGCTGGTCCGGCACAGCCATTGGCCTGTTCCAACTGGCCAGCCTGCCGACCTTGTTCAAGTTCCTGCTGGCCCTGCCCTTGGAGCGCCGTCGTGCAACGCCCGCCACAACGAAAGCGGCTCCGCCAGCAGCGACGGCCCCGGCGGCCCGCGCGGCCTATCGCGGTTGGGCCGTCTTGCTGTTGTTGATCTATGCCGCCGTGCTGTGCGCGCTGGGATGGCGCAACCTGTTGGATGACAAGCACGTGCTGTTCGCGCTGGCCACGGCCGCGGCGCTGGCTGGCACCTGGGCCGATGTGCCCGTCAACGCGCTGGCGATTCGCGTGCTGCCGCCATCCAGCCGCGCCTGGGCCGGCGGCGTCCGGTCGATGGCCTTGTGCCTGGGCGCCATTGCGGGCGGCGGTTTGATGCTGGTGGCGCAGGCGCGCTGGGGCTGGCAAGCGCCCTTTGCCATCATGGCGGGGGCCTTGGCCTTGGGCGCGGCCTCACTTCTGTTCGTCCGCGAAGACCTGATCGGGGGGCAAACGAAATCCGCTCCAGACCGTGTTCACGGTAATGGCAATGGCGGAGGCAATGGGGACGGCAACGACAATCGCAATGGCAACGATGCCGCCATCGCCCATGTCTGGCCGCAGATCCGCGCCTACGTCAAACGCGACGACACGCGCCGTTGGCTCCCCTTGCTGGCTTTGCTGTTTCCCTTCATCGGGTCGGGATGGTTTTTCCTGAAGCCGCTGCTATTGGACCAAGGCCTGCCGGCCGAGCGAGTGGGCTGGCTGGTCGGCGTCGCGGGCGGCGCGGTGGGAGCGGTGGCCAGCGCGTGGTCGGCGCGTTGCAGCAAGCGCATGCGTCCGGCCGTCACCGTGCCGTGGCACGCGGCAGCGGGATGCGCCGCGCTCTTGTCGTTGGCGGCCGCCGTCTGGTGGCAGGCGCCGCCAGCAGCCTTGATCGCCTGCGCCATGGGCATTGCCGCCGCGATGGGCGCCACGGCCGCGCTGACCTTCAGCTTGATGATGTCGCACGCCCGCCCCGGCTGGCAGGCGCTGGACTACGGCATCCAGTCCAGCGTGTTCTCGCTGACCCGCATCGCCATGCCACTGGCGGCCGGAGTGCTGATGGACGCCGCCGGCCAGGTCGTAATGCTGGCCGCGCTGGCTGCCGCATCCGCCTGCGTGGTGTGGATGGCGCTACGCACGGCCCCGTCGTTGCGCGGCTAGCAGGCCAGGTCCGCGCCCGTGCCGGAAATGGTCAGAAGTGGTCGAAGTGACCGAAACGGAGTGACTAAAACGGAATGACCGAAACGGAGTGACCGAAGTGATCACACCGGCCAGGCATCAAGCCCCCGGCCGATGCAGCGCCAGCACATCGTGCAACGATTGCGCCGCGCGTTGCAGCACCGGCACGGCGCGCAGCAAGTCGTCCAGCATGACGCGGGCCGTGGGCGCGTGGCAGGCCACCGCCGCCACCACCCGGTCCTCGGCATCCTTCACGGGCACCGCCACCGCGCTCATGCCGCGCACGAATTCTTCGTTGTCGATACCGATGCCGCGCGCGGCCAGGCGTTCCAGTTCTTCTTCCAGTTGCGCGGGGTCGGTCAAGGTGCGCGGCGTGTTACGCGTCAGCGGCAGGCGAGCCACCACGCGGCCCCGTTCCAGCCGGTTCATTGACGCCAGGAACAGCTTGCCGCTGGCCGTGCAATGCATGGGCACATGGCTGCCCACCGCGAAGAACAGCCGCAAGGGTTCCGACGTTTCCACGCGTTCCATATAGACCACGCGGTCGCCGTCGGGCGCGGTCAGGTTGCAGGTTTCACCCAGGGTGCCCACCAGTTGCGCCAGCACGGCGCGGCAGGCCCGCGTAAACGCCGAGGCGTGCAAGGTGGCCAGCGCCAACGACGTGGCTTGCGGCCCCGGCACAAAGCCGTGTTCGGTGGGCGTGGACGCCACGAAACCGGCGCGCTGCATGGCGGCCAGCAGCCGCATCAGCGTGGTCTTGGGCATGTTCAGCCGCTGCGCAAGCTGCGCCAAGGTGGGCGGATGCTGGGCGCGCGCCAGGTGTTCCAGCACCACCAGGGCGCGCAGCGACCGCGCCGCCTCTTGCTGCTGTTCGGGCGTGTCGCCGTCGCTCGACTTCATCCCCGCCTCCGGCCTGGACGCCGATGCTGCACTGCGATTTTGAAACCGAAGTTGCATGTTCCGTTCCATTTGTCCGCCCCCTCGCGCGTTGTGCTTTGTTCTACGCGCCTGCTTTCTAGAATCGCCACAGATGTCCAGCCGGTTCCCGCATCAACACCGGATGGGATCGAAGCAGTATATAAGTGCGCCCCGCCGCAACAAGCAGGGAAAACGCGCCGTCATGGGGCGGTGCGGGTTGCGGCGGCACAGGCGGCACGACAACAGGGAGACAAGGCGATATGTCCGATACCGTGGATGTCATCGTGGTGGGCGCCGGCTCGGCCGGATGCGTGATGGCCAATCGGCTTAGCGCCGACGGCACACACGCCGTCTGCCTGCTGGAAGCCGGCCCCAGGGACACCTACCCCTGGATCCATATTCCCATCGGCTACGGCAAGACCATGTTCCACAAGGTGGTGAACTGGGGCTACTACACCGACCCCGACCCCAACATGCTGGGCCGCCGCATCTACTGGCCGCGCGGGCGCACCTTGGGCGGCTCCAGCGCCATCAACGGCTTGATCTACATCCGCGGCCAGCGCGCCGACTATGACGCCTGGGCGCGCGCGGGCAACCCCGGCTGGGGCTGGGACGATTGCCTACCCTACTTTCGCAAACTGGAAAACAACGACCTGGGCGCAGGACCCAGCCGGGGCGTGGATGGCCCCTTGAACGCCACCTCCATCAAGACCCCCCACCCGCTGGTGGAAGCGATGATCGCCGCCGCCGGAACGCTGGGCGTACCGGCGGTGCGGGACTTCAACACGGGCGAGCAGGAAGGCGTGGGCTACTACCAACTGACCACGCGCAACGGCCGCCGCTGCTCCACCGCCGTGGCCTACTTGCGGCCCGCCGAGAACCGCCCCAACCTGCGCGTGGAAACCGATGCCCACGCCATGGCGATTCTGTTCGAAGGCGGACGCGCCTGCGGTGTGCGCTACCGGCAAGGCGGCCAGGTGCGAACACTGCGCGCCCGGCGCGAGGTAGTGCTGTGCGCGGGCGCGCTGCAATCGCCGCAGTTGCTGCAACTATCGGGCGTGGGGCCGGCCGCGCTACTGCGCCAGTTCGGTATCCGCGTGGTGCGCGACCTGCCTGGCGTCGGTGAAAACCTGCAAGATCATCTTCAGATCCGGCTGATCTACGAAACCACGCAGCCCATCACCACCAACGACCAGTTGCGCAGCCTGCCCGGGCGCGTGCGCATGGGCTTGCAATGGCTGCTGTTCCGGGGCGGCCCGCTGGCGGTTGGCATCAACCAGGGCGGCCTGTTCTGCCGGGTGGACCAGGCCAGCCTTACGCCCGACACCCAGTACCACTTCGCCACGCTTTCGGCCGACATGGCCGGCGGCAAGGTGCATCCGTTTTCAGGTTGCACGTATTCCGTCTGCCAGTTGCGCCCGACGTCACGCGGCCAGGTGCGGCTGCGCAGCGCGGACCCGTTCGAAGCGCCGTCCATGCAGGCCAACTACCTGTCCACCGAGCTTGACCGCCACATGACGGTAGCGGCGGTCAAGCATGCCCGGCGGCTGGCCGCGACCGAGCCACTAGCCGGGCTGATGAAACGCGAATTCCGGCCCGGGCCCGAGGTGCGCACGGATGACGACATCCTGCATTTCTGCCGCGAACATGGGGCCACCATCTTCCACCCGTCGGGCACGGCCAAGATGGGGCCACGCAGCGATCCGATGGCGGTGGTGGACGAGCGCCTGCGCGTGCATGGCGTGGCCGGACTGCGGGTGGTGGACTGTTCCATCATGCCCACGCTGGTCTCGGGCAACACCAACGCGCCCGTGGTGATGCTGGCCGAACGCGCGGCCGATTTCATGCTGGAAGATTTCAAGCTGTCCCGGCGCCGGGCGGATCTTGTCGCCGCCTGATCGTCACCCCATCGACAAGGAAGTCCCGAACGAAGCTAAAGCCAGACCCGCGCACGGCGCCGCAGAGCGCCCCGCCCCATCAAAGGAGACTGCAATGCCCAAGCAAAACGAAGCCGCGGTACGCAAGGTCGTCACCGCATCGCTGATCGGCGCCACCATCGAGTGGTACGACTTTTTTCTATACGGCGTGGTCGCCGGCATCGTATTCAACAAGCTGTACTTTCCCACCGGCGACCCGCTGGTCTCCACCATGCTGGCCTACACCACCTTCGCGGTGGGCTTCATCACGCGGCCATTGGGCGGGCTGATCTTCGGCCACTTTGGTGACCGCATCGGCCGCAAGAGCATGCTGGTGATGACGCTGATGATCATGGGCGTGTCCACCTTCCTGATCGGCCTGGTGCCCACCTACGACAGCATCGGCGTGTGGGCGCCCATCCTGTTGCTGCTGCTGCGCATCTTCCAGGGCATCGGCCTGGGCGGTGAATGGGGTGGCGCGGTGTTGATGGCCTACGAGTACGCGCCGCCGGGCAAGAAAGGCTTTTATGCGTCGCTGCCGCAGATCGGGCTGGCGATCGGGCTGTGCCTGGCGTCCGGTACGGTGGCGCTGCTGTCCACCTTGCTGACCGACGAACAGTTCATGGCCTGGGGTTGGCGCATCGCCTTCCTGGCGTCCGCCGCCATGGTGCTGGTGGGCATGTACATCCGGCTGAACATCAAGGAAACGCCGGAGTTCACGGCGGTGAAGGCCAACAACGCCGAAAGCCGCATTCCGTTTTTCGACATGCTCAAGCGCTATCCGGGCAACGTCTTCAAGGGCATGGGTGCGCGCTACATCGATGGCGTGTTCTTCAACGTGTTCGGCGTGTTTTCCATTTCGTACCTGACGCAGACCGTGCAGATCACGCGCACCGAGGCGCTGATCGGCGTCATGGCCGCCGCACTGGTGATGTGCTTTTTCATTCCCTTCTTCGGGCGCTTGTCCGACCGCATCGGCCGCACGCGCGTCTACTTCTGGGGTTCGCTGATCACCGCGCTGGCGTCGTTTCCGGGCTTCTGGCTGATGCTGAACAGCCAGGGCAACGTCATGCTGATCTGGCTGGCCATCATCATCCCGTTCGGCATCTTCTACGCCGCCGTGTACGGGCCCGAAGCCGCGCTGTTCTGCGAGCTCTTCGACGCCAAGGTGCGCTACACGGGGATTTCGTTCGTGTACCAGTTCTCGGGCATTTTCGCGTCGGGCATCACGCCCATCATCGCCACCGCGCTGCTGAAGACGGGCGGCGGGCAGCCATGGTTGATCTGCCTGTACGTGCTGTTTGCCGGCGCGGTATCGGCCTGGTGCGCGTGGCTGATCGGGCGTGGCAAGCCCGCCGAAGACCCGGTCGCGCAGTCTACGGCGCCCCTGCCTCGCGCGGGTTTGCGCAAGGCTTGAGCGGGGTCTGAGCGGGGCCGCTCAGTTGGCCTGCGCCACGGGCGGCTGGACGCCGGTCCAGCCGCCACCCAGCGCCTTGAACAAGGTCGCCAGCGCAATCTGGCGCTGCGTGCTGACTTCGATATAGGTCAGTTGATCGGTGAACGCGCTACGCTGCGCGTCCAGATAGCGCAGGTGGCTGTCCACCCCACCGCGATAGCGCGCTTCCGACAGGCGCATCGCTTCCTGGCTGGACTCGGCCAACGCGCGCCGCGATGCCTCTTCGCGCCGCAAGGTGTCCGTGGCGGCCAGCGCGTCGGATACCTCTTTGAACGCGGTCTGAATCGCCAGCTCGTACTGCGCCACCGCGATGTCCTTGCGCACCGTCGCCAGGTCCAGGTTGGCCACATTGCGCCCGCCCGAAAAAATGGGCAGCGTGATCTGCGGCGTGAACGACCAAGCCCGCTGACCACCGCCGAACAGGTCGGACAGGTCCGCGCTGGACGAACCAAACAAGCCCGTCAGCGTGATGCTGGGAAAGAACGCCGCCCGCGCCGCGCCGATGCTGGCGTTGCGCGCTTGCAGTTCATGTTCGGCGGCCAGGATGTCGGGCCGACGCTCCAGCAGTTCCGACGGCGCGCCTGCCGCAATCTCCTGCACCAGCACGGGTGACGTGGGCAGTTGCGTGGGAAGGTACGGACGCAGATCGTTCACACCCACCAACAGGGCCAGCGCGTTGCCGGCTTGACGGACCTCGCGGTCGATGCGCTCGCGCTCGGCGCGTGCCTGTTCGGTCAGGCCCAAGGCCTCTTGGTAGTCCAGCGCCGTGGCCGCGCCGGCCTGGCGCCGTTGGGCGGTCAGGTGCAGCGATGCCTCGCGGCTGGCCAACGTCTGCTCGGTGACTTGCAGGCGGCGCATCGCGCTGTCGCGCGTGAGATAAGCCTGGATCACTTCAGCCACCAAGCTGATGCGGGTGCTGTGCGCGGTTTCCTCGGTGGCCAGATAGCTTTGCAGCGCGGCGTCCGACAGGCTGCGCACGCGGCCAAACAGGTCGATCTCGAACGAGGTCAGCCCAATACCGGCCTGGTAGCTGCTTTGCACGGCCGAACTGCCCGTGCTGTTCAGGTCTCCCGGCACCCGCTGCCTCGTGCCCGTGCCTTGCGCGTTGATGCCCGGCAGGCGGTCGGCGCGTTCGATGCGGTACTGCGCGCGAGCCGCCTCGATATTCAGCACGGCCTGGCGCAGGTCGCGGTTATTGTCCAGCGCCAACGCCACCAGTTGACGCAAGGGTTCGTCGGTGACGAAGGCCTGCCAGTCCAGCGTGCCGGCCGCCGAAGGCGCCGAGGCTTCCGGCTGGCCGAACTGCGTGGGGATGGGGGCATCAGGCCGCTGATAGACCGGCGCCATCGAGCAGCCGGCCAGCGCTGCCGTCAACATCAGGGCGCCCAGGGAGCGCGAAAAAGAAGTTTGCATCATGACGGTCATTCCTCGGCCGTGCGTGTGGCAGGCAAGGCATCGGGGGCCGGCTTGCTGCGATTCTTGGGCAGCAGCGACAGCACCCAGACAAAGAAGATGGGCACGAAAATCACGCCCAACAAGGTGGCGGTCAGCATGCCGCCGATCACGCCCACACCCAAGGCGCGCTGGCTGGCCGCGCCCGCGCCGCTGGCCAGCGCCAGGGGCACCACGCCCAGAATGAACGCCAGCGACGTCATCACAATGGGACGAAAGCGCAGCTTGGCGGCCTGGATGGCGGCGTCCGCCAACGTATGGCCCTGTTCGCGCAGGCTCTTGGCGAATTCCACGATCAGGATGGCGTTCTTGGCCGCCAAGCCGATGATGGTGATCAGGCCCACCTTGAAGTACACATCGTTGGACATGCCCAGTACGGTTACCGCCAAGACCGAACCCAGCGCGCCGATCGGCACGATCAGCATCACCGACGCCGGAATGGCCCAGCTTTCATACAGCGCGACCATCAGCAGGAACACCACCAGGAACGCCAGCGCGAACAGCATGGGCGCCTGCGCCCCAGCGAATTTCTCTTGGTACGACAGGCCGGTCCATTCGTAGCCGATGCCGTTGGGCAGTTCGGACACGATCTTTTCAATCACGGCCATGGCCTCGCCCGTGCTGTGCCCCGGCATCGCGTCACCCGCGATCTTGAACGCGGGGTAGCCGTTGTAGCGCGAGATCTGCACCGGGCCGTTTTCCCAATCGGTCTTGACGAAGGCCGACAGCGGCACCATGCCGCCCGACTTGTTCGGCACGTTCAGCATCAGGATGCTTTCGGGCGTCATGCGGTCACGCACGTCGGCCTGCACCACCACGCGTTGCAAGCGCCCGGCGTTGGCAAAGTCGTTGACGGTGGCCGAGCCATAGGCCGACGAGATCGCCGTGCTGATCGTGTCAAAGCCCACGCCCAGCGCTTCGGCCTTCTGGCGGTCGATGTCCAGGCGCAGCTGCGGCGCGTCGGCCAGGCCTTCCATCATGGCGTAGGCGATGACGGGCGAGCTATTGGCCTTGGCCAGCAGTTGGTTGCGTGCATCGGTCAGCGCCTGGCGGCCCAAGCCGCCCCGGTCTTGCAGGCGCAGCGCAAAGCCGCCCGAGTTGCCCAGGCCGTCGATGGGCGGCGGGTTCACGGCCATGATGGAACCGTCCGGAATCACCGCGAAGCGTTCGTTCACGCCCGCCGCGACGTCAGAGGCGGCTTGGCCCTTGCCACGTTCAGACCAGTCTTTCAGCGTGGGAAACGCAATGCCCGCGTTCTGGCCGGTGCCCGAAAAGCTGAAACCCATCACGGTAAAAGCGTCGCCCATGGCGTCCAGCGACATCAGGTGTTCTTCGACATCGGCCACGACCTTGTCGGTACGGTTGTAGGTAGCGCCCGGCGGCAACTGCACGTCAACAATGACGTAGCCCTGGTCTTCGGCCGGCACGAAGGATTCCGGCACGCGCACGTACAACACGCCCAGCACCGCCACGATGGCCACATAGATCACCATGTAGCGGCCGGTGTGCTTGACCAGCCGCGAGTTCAAAGCTTCGAAGCGCCCGGTCAGCCGATTGAACATACGGTTGAAACCACCAAAGAAGCCTTTCTTTTCGTCGTGATGCCCCTTCGGGATGGGCTTGAGAAAGGTCGCGCACAACGCCGGCGTAAAGGTCAGCGCCAGGAAGCCCGAGAACAGAATCGACACCGCCAGCGACAGCGAGAACTGTTGGTAGATCACGCCCACCGAGCCGCTCATGAAGGCCAGCGGCAGGAATACGGCGGACAGCACCAGCGTGATGCCGACGATGGCGCCCGATACCTGCTCCATGGCCTTGATCGTGGCCTCGCGCGGGGGCAGGCCCTCTTCGGCCATGATGCGTTCCACGTTTTCGACCACCACGATGGCGTCGTCCACCAGGATGCCGATGGCCAGCACCATGCCGAACATCGTCATCATGTTGACCGAGAAGCCCAGCACCGACATCACCCCGAACGTGCCCAACAAGCAGACCGGCACGACGATGGTGGGAATCAGCGTGTAGCGGAAATTCTGCAAGAACAGGAACATCACCAGGAAGACCAGCACCATGGCTTCCAGCAGCGTATGCACGACCTTGGTGATGGCCACGCTGACAAACTGCGAGGTATCGAACGGCACAGAGAATTCCACGTCCTCGGGGAACGAGGCGGACAGTTCCTGCAAGCGCGCCTTCACCGCCTTGACCGTGTCGATGGCGTTGGCGCCCGGCGCCAACTGCACCGCCGCGCCCACCGACTTCTTGCCGTTCAGGCGCGTTTCAAAGTCGTAGCTCTGGCGCCCGACTTCCAGCCGCGCCACGTCCGACAGATGCACAACCGAGCCGTCCGCATTCGCGCGCAGCACGATGTTGCCAAATTCCTCTGGCGAATCCAGCATGCCCTTGACGGCCAGCGTGGCCGTCAGCTCCTGTTCGGCCGAACCGGGGCGGCTGCCGAAACTGCCGGCCGGCACCTGCACGTTTTGCGCGGCGATGGCCGCGTTGACGTCCGCCACCGACAGGCCCAGGCCCAGCAGTTTCTGCGGGTCGATCCACACGCGCATGGCCGCTTCGGCGCCAAAGAACTGCACCTTGCCCACGCCTTTGACGCGGCGGATTTCGTTGTTGATGTGGCGCGCGGCGTAGTCCGACAAGCCGACCACGTCCTTGTGCGCGTCTTCGCCCTTGTACGTCAGCGCGTAGATCATCAGGAAGTTCGAGCTGGCCTGCTCCACCTGCAAGCCCTGCTGCGTCACCGCCTGCGGCAAGCGCGCTTCGGCCTTCTTGATGCGGTTCTGCACGTCGACCTGCGCCAGGTCCGGGTCCATGCCCGGTTCGAACGTGACGGTGATTTCAGCGCTGCCGCTCGAACTGCTGGACGACTCGTAATACAGCATGTTCTTGGCGCCGTTCAGCTCTTCTTCGATGACGCTCGTCACCGAGTCCACCAGCACCGAGGCCGATGCGCCGGGATAGGTGGCGGCAATGGTCACCTGAGGCGGCGCCACCACCGGAAACTGCGACACCGGCAGCGACGGAATCGCCAGCAAGCCCGCCAGCGAAATGAAGATGGCCACCACCCACGCAAAATTGGGGCGGCCAATAAAAAACTTGGACATGATCTACCTTTGGGTATGCACGCAGTGCGTGGGCGGCTGCTTAGTTCGCGGCATGGCTGGCGGCTGCGTTGCTAGCCGCAACCCGTGCTTGTTCAGCGGGCGGCGCCACGCTGACTTTCTGGCCAGGCACGGCGGCAGACACGCCGCCCACGATGACCCGGTCGCCCACCGCCAGACCGTCCACGATGTGCCAGTCCGAGCCGCGCATCGTGCCGGTTTGCACGGCGCGTGATTCCACTACGTCGTCCTTGCCCACCAGCATCACCTGCGGTTTGCCGTCGGTGCTGCGCGTGACCGCGCGCTGCGGCACCAGAATGGCGTTGGGGTCCACGCCCTGCTGCGTTTGCACGCGTACATACATGCCGGGCAACAGCAACACATCGGGGTTGGCGAATTCGCCGCGCACCGATACCTGACCCGTTGTCCGGTCCACCGCGATATCCGAGAACAGCAGCTTGCCGCTACGGCGTTCGTCCGTGCCGTCGATCGTGATCGAGATGCTGGCGCCCTCGCCCTGCCCCAGGCTGCCGTTCTGCAACGCCGCGCGCATGCGCAGCATGTCGGCCACGGGCTGGTTGAAGTCGACGTAGATGGGGTCCAGTTGCTGGATCGTTGCCATGGCGGTGGCTTCGTTCTGGCCGACCAGCGCGCCTTCGGTGATCTGCGCGCGGCCGATGCGACCCGAGATCGGCGCCTTGACGGTGGCGTAGTCCAGGTTCAGTTGCGCGGTCTCGACGTCGGCCTGGGCAGACCGGCGCGCGGCCTGGGCGCTTTTCAGCGTGGTGGTGGCGGTATCGAAATCCTGCTGGCTGACGGCTTCGATCTTCACCAAGGGGGTGTAGCGCTTCAAGATGGCTTGCGCGTCGGCCACGGCGGCATCCGCCTTGGCCAGCTCGCCCTGCGCGCGCGACAGCGCGGCCTTGAACGGCGCGGGGTCGATGCGGAACAGCACGTCGCCCGCCTTCACGTCGGCGCCTTCCTCAAAATTGCGCGTCAGCACGATGCCCGCCACGCGGGCGCGCACTTCGGCCACTCGGACCGGTTCGACGCGCCCGGGCAAGGTGCTGGACAGCGCATAGCGCTGCGTTTGCACCTCAAGCACTTGCACCGGACGCGGCGTGTCGACCTGCGCCTGGTTGGGGGTTTCACCGCCGCAACCGGCCAACACCAAGGTCAGGCCCAGGGCCGCCGCCACTGCCGTCACGCGCAAGCGCCGCTTCATTTGATTCTTCATTGTTTACCTTGCGCCCCGCGGCACTGTTTTTTCACCAAGCTGCGGATGCTACTGCAAAGATCGATTTGAATCAATAAAGATTCATTTGATTATCAAAAGATCATCAAAGAGGATTTAAAAGACACTACTTGTCAAATTCGCAAAAATTTGCACAAGCTGAATCTCGCATGCTCCAATACCCCGCGAAAGGGGATCTCACACACATAACAGGGGAAGGCGATGTCTGACGACACAGGACACGAGCGCTTTTTGGTCGCATTGGCGTTGGCGATGGTGGACCAGCCGCGCGCCACCTTGCAGGAATTGGCCAAGGCGGTGGGCGTCAGCAAGGCGACGCTGTACCGCTTCTGTCAGACGCGGGACCAACTGGTCCTGCGGCTTACGACGCATTGCGCGCACATCATGAAGAAGGCGCTGGCGGATTCGCATCTGGATACCGCGCCGCCGCGCGAGGCCCTGCGCAATCTGATCCAGCAGAACATGGCGCACAAGGAACTGACCGCCTTCCTGATGTACAACTGGAAGCCCGACAACGAACAGCAGCCCGACATCATGAGCAGTTGGTCGGGTTATCAGGAATCGCTGGATGCGTTCTTTCTGCGCGGCCAGCGCGAAGGCGCCTTCCGCGTGGACATTCCGGCGGCGGCGCTGACGGAGATGTTCTTCGGTGTGCTGACCAGCATGGTGGACGCCGAACGACGCGGGCGCGTCGCACGGCTGGGCATTGCGTCCGTGGTCGAGCAGATGATGCTGCACGGCATCGCCAGCGAGCCGGTGCGCGCCCCGGCCCAGGGCGCGCCGGCCTGATCAGGCGCTGACGACGGGGCGACCGAAGAACGGGTAGTTCGGGTCGTTATAGCCGTGGCTGGACGCATGGCCCGGGACGACCCAGCCGTCCACGATGGCTTCGTCTTCGGGCGTGATGGTGACGTCCAGCGCCGCGTAGTAATCGTCCATTTGCGCCAGCGTGCGCGGGCCGGCGATCACGCCGGTGATGATGGGGTTGGCCAAGACCCAGGCGGTGGCGAAATGCCCCGGCTGCACGCCGCGCGCGGCGCTGTGCTGCACCAGTTGCTGGGCGATCTGTAGCGATTCTTCGCGGAATTCAGTCGCCAGGATGCGGCGGTCACCACGGCCGGCCCGGGTGTCGGACGCGGGGGTTTGGCCGGGCAGATACTTGCCCGTGAGCACGCCACGTGCGATGGGGCTGTAAGGCACCACGCCCAGGCCGTAGTGCTTGCACGCCGGCAAGATTTCGACTTCAGGGCCACGGTTCAGCATGTTGTAGTACGGCTGGCAGACCACCGGCTGCGGCACGCCCATCTTTTCGCAAAGACGCATCACCTCGGCAATGCGCCATCCCCGGAAGTTCGACAAACCAAAGCTGCGCAGCTTGCCCGCGCGGATCAGGTCGCCCAGCGCCCACAACGCTTCTTCCAGGTTTTCTTCGTGAAAGTCGCGGTGCAGGTAGAGGATGTCCATGAAGTCCGTACCCATGCGCGCCAGGCTTTGCTCGATGCCGCGCATCAGCCATTGACGCGAGTAATGCGACTGGTTCGGCCCCTTGCCGACCGGGTTGCCGATCTTGCTGGCCAACACCCAGTCGTGGCGCTGCCCTTGCAGCAGCTTGCCCACCACTTCTTCCGAGCGGCCTTCGTTGTAGACATCGGCCGTATCGATGAAGTTGACGCCATGGTCACGCGCCGACGCAACGATGCGCGCGGCCTCGTCGTCCGGCGTCTGCTCGCCAAACATCATCGTGCCCAGGCACAAGGGCGAAACGCGAAGATTGCTGGTTCCCAGTCGACGGTATTTCATGGGACATTTCCCTTTCAAATGTAGGATGGGTGAAGCGCGAATATGCACGCCAAAAGAAAAGCAAGGCGGAACGCGCGCAACCCATCAAGCAGCATAGGCCTCGCGAAGATTGTTCCTATATAGAGGCCATCACAAGAAAACCGGATAGGAACCGTCGCAAGAAAACCGTTGCGCTGCACGATGGGTTGCGCGCGTTCGACACCTGTTTGCTATGTTGCGATTTTGCGCGCTCCACCCATCCTACACCTCGTCGACGGCGTTTCCCACGTAGGATGGGTGAAGCGCGAATATGCACGCCAAAAGAAAAGCAAGGCGGAACGCGTGTATGGACCGGGGACATGGGTGACACATGTTCGGGGACATGGGTAACACATAGGTTTTTATCCTATTGGCGTGCTC
>NZ_JBCGCS010000028.1:0-71241 GCF_038594925.1 Achromobacter sp. JD-1
CGTATGGAAATCGCGCAAACCCTTCGATGTAAACCTCTTTATGGCCAGCCAGGCTTGCGCCAAACCATAGAATCTACGGGGTGCTTGCACGTCGCATCGTAGGATGGGTGAAGTGCGCGTGGGCGTGCAGAAGAACGCTGGCGCCTAGCGCACGGAACCCATCACAGCCGCCTCCCCCTACCTCGAATACCCCGCGAACTTCGATTTCGAAATCGATGTCGCCGCCACCTGCACGTGCGGCGCCAATTCGGCTTCGACCCGGGCTACCGTCCAACGTGTCGTCGGCACCGAAATATTGATCGCTGCCACCGCGAACCCGCGGTGGTCCGTCACGGGTGCGGCCACGGAAATATCGCCCAGCACCGTCTCGTTCACGATGATCGCGTAACCCTTCTCGGCCACGCGCTGCACGCGGTCCAGCAATTTCTCGGGGTTCACTTCGGTATACGGCGTGATCGCTTCCAGCCTTGTCTGCGCCAGGATCTCGCGGCGATGCTCATCCGACAGGCGTGACAAAATCGCCGTGCCCGACGCCGTAAAAAATGCCGGCAGGCGGCTGCCGACGGCGATGTCCACATTCACCAGATGATGGCCGGGGAAACGTGCCACGAAAACGATCTCGTGGCCATCCAGCTCTTGCAGGTTCGTCGTTTCACCCAGCGTGCGGCTGATGTCCAGCAGATACGGCGATGCCTTGTCGATCAGCTCGTTAGCACGCACATAGTTGTACGAAAACTGCAGCACCTTCGGCGTCAGCCCATAGTTGCGCGTATCCGGAATGCGGCGCAGGTAGCCCAGCGTTTCCAGCGTATAGACCAGGCGCTGGGTGGCGCTGCGGTCCAGACCCGACTCACGCGCGATGTCGGCCAAGGTCATGTGCCGTTTCGACCCGTCGAAGGCGTGCAGCACCTGAAATGCTTTTTCAGTGGAGCCGACAAACAGCGACGACCGGGTTGCGGTGGGCGCTTGTTCTTCTTGCGTGTCGTCGATGTTTTTTTTGCGCACGGGGAACAGCCTATTGAGTTCTAGGGAGGCCACGCAAACATCAACGCGATGCGGGATTTGCCGGCCCGCATCGCGTATTGCGCTTGATTTAATTGTAATTCAATTATTAATAGCAGATATCAATCACTTCCAGCAGCCGCCACCAATGCCACGCCGGGCTGCGATGCCGACCGGGTGCCCGCCACGGGCTGGCATGACGCGGGGTGATACGTGTGCACCACCGACAGCTTCACCTGATCGCTACGGTTGCCCTGCGCCGCGTGCAACGTGCGGCAATGGAAGAACACCACGTCGCCGGCCTGAAGCTCGGGGCACACCGCGCGCGCAATCCAATCGGCATTTTGCGGTGCGTCTTCACGGAAGAATTTCTTGTCGTCGAATTGTTCGGGCGAGAAGGCCGCCGCGTGGGATCCGGGAATGAACGACAGACCGCCGTTGTTGCGCGTCTCGGGCCCCAGGGCTAGCCAACAGGACACCAGGTCAGTGTCTGAAAAAGACCAATAACGAATGTCTTGATGCCATCCGGTCAGGCTGCCGTAGGCGGGATGCTTGGTCATCACGCAGTTGTGATGCACCGTGGACAACACGGCGGGCTCGCCAAAATAACGCACCAACCACTGTCCAATACGCGGGTTCGTCGCCCACTGCGCAAACAGCGGGTCGCGGGCGTAGGCGTTCAACAGACGCCGCACCGTCAAGCCGCCTTCGGCCCCGCGCGACTCGGGCGCGCCGGGGTATTGCAGATCGGCTTCGTATTCGATGGGCGCCACATGCTCCGCCAAGTGGCGCTGGGCCAGGGCGCGCAGCGCGGCCACCTGGCTGGGGTCCGCGAACTGGCGGGCCACCACAAAGCCCTGCTTGCGCAGGACGGCTATCTGATCATCATGCAGAAACCCGGACATCTCAATCCTCACACCCCGCGGCGGTTGCGAAGCGTCTGCGTGCGGGGCAGGCGCGTACCGGTCAGGCGCCGGTATACGCGGGGAAGGCTAGATTACCAAAGCGCCCGGGGCCGCGCGTCAGGCGGAAGGAGTTTTTTCAACCTGTGGCGGCAAGGGTCGTTGGGACCGCCCGGCCTCGCGTTCCTGGACCTCGTGGTGGACCCATTCCCGCCACACGGCCACCAGCAGCGCCATCAACACCGGGCCCACGAACAAGCCGACGATACCCATCGTCTTCACACCGCCCACCAGCCCGAAAAACGTCGGCAGGAAAGGCAGTTTGACCGGCCCGCCCACCAGACGCGGGCGCAGCGTTTTATCGACGATGAACAGTTCGACACTGCCCCAGACCATCAGCGCGATGCCCGCAACCAGATGGCCGGAGCCCACCAGGTACAGCGACACCAGCGTGAACGACAGCGGTGCGCCGCCCGGGATCAAGGCCATGAAGCCGGTCACCACGCCCAGCAGCACCGGCGACGGCACGCCCGCCACCCAATACGCAATGCCCAGCACCAGACCTTCGCCCAGGGCAATCAGGCCCATTCCCGTGACAGTGGAATTGATGGTGGCCGGCACCACGCGCGAAAAACGCTGCCAGCGGGCCGGCAGAATGCGTTCGCCCAGCACGTCCAACTGGGCCACCATACGCACACCGTCCTTGTAGACGAAGAACAGCGTGATCAGCATGAACAGCACAGTCAGCAACAGCTGGAACACATTACCCGTGGCCGCCAGCACCATGCGGTAGATGTTGCCCAGGTGCTCGCCGCTGACCGCCTCGACCAATTCGCCCAGCGCGTGCGGCTGGCCAATATAGGATTCCCAGTACTGGCCCAGGCGTTCGCCGAAGACCGGCATGGACGAGATCCAGTTAGGCACCGCCACCCCATGGCGGTTGGCCGCGATGGCCCAGGCGAAGAAGGTGCTGGCTTCCTTGATGGCGTATGACAGCGCGAATGACATCGGCACGATCAGCACCACGATGACCATCAGCAAGGCCAGGGAAGCCGCTATCGCCGTGCGGCCGCCGCAGCGCACGACCAGGCGGCGGTACAAAGGCCAAGTGGCCAGGCCGATAATCATTGCCGCCAAGGCGGGGACGAGGAAGCCGCTAAGGAAGTAGACCCCAGCCAACAGCACAAGCAGCAGCAGCCAACGGGCGATCAGGTAAGCGGGAAGTACAGGCTGCATAGAGCGGATCGACAGTAAGGGCGTTGTAGGCTTTGACTGTCGGACTATACAGACGTTTCAAAAAATACGAGGGACACAATCCCTGTATTTACTACGGGGTTTCCCGTGATCCTGCTGCGTGGCGCACCACCGGACGCGCCACGCCAGGGGCTTAGAGCGCGTACTCGGCCGCCTCTTCGCGTGGACTGCGACGGCGCGGCGGCGTTTGGGCCAGCAACGTTTGGGCCACCGCGGGTTCAGCGTGAGGCCGGGCTTGGGTCGGCACCGCCGGCGCCCCCATCGTCATGGCGCTGGGCATGCCCAATTGACGTTGATAGACGCCGCAACTGGCCGCCGCCGGGTCGGTCTCGTCCCGGCCGCTAAGCAAGGGGCATCCGGCGAACAATTCCGCCACCCAGTCGGTAAAGGCACGCACCTTGGGCGACAACTGCCGGCTTTGCGGATACAGCACTGAAATGGGGGTGGAGCTGGGCTTCCATTGCGGCAGGATCTCGATCAGCTCGCCCGACTGCAAATAGGGCAATGCCATATAGCGGGCCACTTGTATCAGGCCGAATCTCTTCAAGCCGCAATCCAGGTAGGCGCCGGCTTCGTTCACCGCCACCGTGCCCTTCATGTCCACTTCCTGGTGCTTGCCGTCCACCTTGAAGTCCCACGCGCAGTTGCGGCCCGTGCGGCTCATGAAGTAATGCACCGCGTGATGGTCGCGCAGCGATTCAATGGTTTGCGGCATGCCGTGGCGCGCCACATAGGTGGGCGACGCGCAGGTGACCGTCTGCAGGGTGCCGATACGGCGCGCAACCAGGCTGGAATCTTCCAGGTCGCCCGCGCGGATCACGCAGTCCACGGCCTCTTGCACCATGTCCACAGGCCGGTCGCCCATGCCCAGCACCAGCTCGACGTCCGGGTATTTGTCGTGGAAATCACACAATGAGGGAATCAGGATCAGCCGCCCGATGCAGGTCGGCACATCGATGCGCAGCCGCCCTTTCAGGCGCAGCGCCGCTTCCTGGAAGCAGGCCTCGGTTTCTTCTACGTCGGCCAGAATGCGCACGCAGTGCTGGTAATAGCCCGCGCCGTCCGGCGTCAGGCCGATACGACGCGTGGTGCGGTTAAGCAGGCGCACGCCCAGCAGGCGTTCAAGGTTCTGGATGATGGTGGTGACGGTGGTGCGCGGTAGCGAGAGGCTGTCGGCCGCCCGCGTGAAGCTGTTGGCGTCCACGACGCGCACAAACACCTGCATAGCCTGAAAACGGTCCATGGCAACGGTGTCCTTTTAGGCAAATAAGTCGGGGTGAACGGAGCATAACCCGATTTTTGCGCTGATTAGTCAACCCTGCCGAATAGTGTTGCCGAATTAACTGAGTTTATCCGGCCCGGCAAAACACTCAGAATGCAAACCATCTTGAAGTGCCCTTGCCTCCCGGCGACCCCACAGGGCATGTCAATCCTCAACTTTCCGTCCCCCTGTAGAAGCCAGCCGCCAACCGGCTTTCTGCCTCGGGAACCTAACTCTGTTGAATGTTGCATCGCAATATACCCAGGGTGCCAACGGATGCTCAGGACTGCCATGCCCGATCGCCACGGCCGCCTCCGCCCCAGGCCAACAAGCGCGCTTTCGCACCTATACCACTCAAGGAAACATCATGGTTTCGCGTAAACGTATTGCTTTGCTCGTTGTCTTTGCCGCCGTGCTGGCGGCCGGAGGCGGCTACGCCCTGACCCGTGACCCCGCCGGCGGCAAAGCCGCCATGGCCCAAGGCGCCCCGACCGCGCCGCCCGTGGAAGTGGCCGAAGTGGTCAGCAAGACCATCGTGGACTGGCAGCGCTATTCGGGCCGCCTGGAAGCCATCGACCGCGTCGACATCCGCCCGCTGGTGTCGGGCACCCTGACCAAAGTGCATTTCCAGGACGGCAGCATCGTCAAGAAGGGCGACGTGCTCTTCACCATTGACCCGCGCCCCTACAAGGCCGAAGTAGACCGCGCCGCCGCCGCCCTGACCGCCGCCCGGGCCCGCGCGTCGTACACCGCCGCCGATCTTGCGCGCGGCCAGCGCCTCTTGAAAGACAACGCCATCGCCCGCCGCGATTTCGAGGAAAAGCAGAACGCCGCCCGCGAAGCCGCCGCCAACCTGCAAGGCGCGCAGGCCGCGCTGGACTACGCCAAGCTGAACCTGGGCTACACCAGCATCGAAGCGCCGGTTGATGGCCGCGTGTCGCGCGCCGAAGTCACCGAGGGCAACGTGGTGGCCGCCGGCGCCGGTTCGGTGCCGCTGACCACCCTGGTGTCGGTGTCGAAGATGTACGCATCGTTCGACGTGGACGAACAAACCTTCCTGAAGTACGTCAACCCCGCCCGCAACGACAAGGCGGGCTCGGTGCCGGTTCAACTGGGCCTGGCGAACGAAGAAGGCTATTCGCGCACGGGCTTCGTGCAGTCGGTGGACAACCGCCTGGACGCCAACTCGGGCACGATCCGCGTGCGCGCCGAGTTCGACAACGCCGACGGCTCGCTCTTGCCCGGTTTGTATGCCCGCGTGCGCCTGGGCGGCAGCGAGCCCCGCTCCGCCGTGCTGATCGATGAAAAAGCCATCGGCACCGACCAGGACAAGCGCTACGTGCTGGTGCTGGACGACAAGAACCACGCCGTCTACCGCCAGGTGAAGCTGGGCGCCAACCAGGAAGGCCTGCGCGTGGTGGATTCCGGGCTTGCCGTCGGCGACCGCATCGTCGTCAATGGCCTGCAACGCATCCGCCCCGGTGACGCCGTGACCCCCACCGTCGTGCCCATGGTCGCCGCCAAGCGCGCGCCGGTGCAGACCGCCGCGGCCCAAGTCCAGTAAGGCCCGCGCGTCTTCAGAGAACGTTCATGAATATCTCAAAGTTCTTCATCGACCGGCCGATCTTCGCCGGCGTGCTGTCCATTCTGGTGCTATTGGCAGGCCTCTTGGCCATGTTCCAACTGCCCATTTCCGAATACCCGGAAGTCGTGCCGCCGTCGGTGGTGGTGCGCGCGCAGTATCCGGGCGCCAACCCCAAGGTCATCGCCGAGACCGTTGCGTCGCCGCTGGAAGAATCCATCAACGGCGTCGAAGACATGCTGTACATGCAGTCGCAGGCCAATAGCGACGGCAACCTGACGCTGACGGTCAACTTCAAGCTGGGCGTGGACCCGGACAAGGCGCAGCAACTGGTGCAGAACCGCGTGTCGCAAGCGCTGCCGCGCCTGCCGCCGGACGTGCAGCGCCTGGGCGTGACCACCGCCAAGAGCTCGCCCACCTTGACGCTGGTGGTGCACCTGATCTCGCCTAACGACCGCTACGACATCACCTACCTGCGCAACTACGCGATCCTGAACGTGAAGGACCGCCTGGCCCGCATCACGGGCGTGGGCGAGGTCACGGTGTGGGGCTCGGGCAACTACTCGATGCGTATCTGGCTGGACCCGCAAAAGGTCGCCCAGCGCGGCATGACCGCGTCGGAAGTCGTGGCCGCCATCCGCGAACAGAACGTGCAGGTGGCCGCCGGCGTGATCGGTGCATCGCCCACGCAAGGCGACGTGCCGCTGCAACTGAACGTGAATACGCGCGGCCGCCTGCAAACCGAGGAAGAGTTCCGCGACATCATCCTGAAGACCTCGCCCGATGGCGCCGTGACCTATCTGTCCGACGTTGCCCGCGTGGAACTGGACGCCCAGGAATACGGCCTGCGTTCGCTGCTGGACAACAAGCAGGCAGTGGGCATGGGCATCATGCAGTCGCCGGGCGCCAACGCCTTGGACGTGTCGTCCCAGGTGCGCGCCGCCATGGCCGAGCTGGCGCAAGACTTCCCGCCGGGCGTGGAGTACCGCATCGAATACGACCCCACGCAGTTCGTGCGGTCCAGTATCGAAGCCGTGGTGCACACGCTGCTGGAAGCCATTGCACTGGTGGTGCTGGTGGTGATCCTGTTCCTGCAAACGTGGCGTGCGTCGATCATTCCGCTGCTGGCCGTGCCGGTTTCCATCGTGGGGACGTTCGCGCTGCTGCTGGTGTTCGGCTATTCCATCAACGCGCTCTCGCTCTTCGGGATGGTGCTGGCCATCGGGATCGTGGTGGACGATGCGATCGTGGTGGTGGAAAACGTGGAACGCAATATCGCGGCGGGCTTGAGTCCACGCGATGCCACGTACCGCGCCATGCGTGAAGTCAGCGGCCCCATCATCGCCATCGCGCTGACGCTGTGCGCCGTGTTCGTGCCGCTGGCCTTCATGACGGGCCTGACCGGCCAGTTCTACAAGCAGTTCGCCATGACCATCGCCATTTCGACGGTGATCTCGGCCTTCAACTCGCTGACCCTGTCGCCCGCGCTGTCGGCCCTGCTGCTGAAAAGCCATCACGACAAGCCGGACTGGCTGACCCGTGGCATGAACCGCGTCTTCGGCCGCTTCTTCAACTGGTTCAACAACATGTTCGGCCGCGCGTCCGAGTCCTACGGCACGGGCGTGTCGCGCGTCATCCGCCGCAAGGCGGGCGCCATGGGCGTGTACGCGGTGCTGGTGGCCGCCACGCTTGGCGTGTCGTACCTGGTGCCCGGCGGCTTCGTGCCCGCGCAGGACAAGCAGTACCTGATCGGCTTCACGCAGTTGCCCAACGGCGCGTCGCTGGACCGCACGGAAGCGGTGATCCGCCGCATGAGCGATATCGCCCTGAAAGAACCCGGCGTGCAATCCGCCATTGCCTTCCCCGGTCTGTCGATCAACGGTTTCACCAATAGTTCCAGCGCCGGCATCGTGTTCGTCACGCTCAAGCCTTTTGACGAACGCAAGAGCGCCGAGCTTTCCGGCGACGCCATTGCCGCATCGCTGAACCAGAAGTTTGCCGCCATCCAAGACTCGTTCATTGCCGTGTTCCCGCCCCCGCCCGTGATGGGTCTGGGCACGCTGGGCGGCTTCAAGCTGCAACTGGAAGACCGCGCGGCGCTGGGCTATGCCGAACTGGACAAGGCCAAGCAAGCCTTCCTGGCAAAGGCGCGCCAAACGCCTGAACTGGGCCCGGCGTTCTCCAGCTATGAAATCAACGTGCCGCAGCTGGATGTGGACCTGGACCGCGTGAAGGCCAAGCAGTTGGGTGTGCCGGTGACGGAAGTGTTCGACACCATGCAGATCTATCTGGGCTCGATGTACGTGAACGACTTCAACCGTTTTGGCCGCGTATTCCAGGTGCGTGCGCAAGCCGATGCCCAGTTCCGCGCGCATGCCGACGACATCCTGCAACTGAAGACCCGCAACGCGGCGGGCGACATGGTGCCGCTGTCGTCCTTGGTGACGGTCAACCAGACCTTCGGCCCGGAAATGGTGGTGCGCTACAACGGCTACACCGCCGCCGACATCAACGGCGGCCCGGCGCCCGGCTATTCGTCCGACCAGGCGCAAGCCGCGGCGGAACGCGTCGCCGCCGAAACGCTGCCGCGTGGCGTGAAGTTCGAATGGACCGACCTGACTTATCAGCAAATCCTGGCGGGCAATGCCGGCTTGTGGGTGTTCCCCATCAGCGTGCTGTTGGTGTTCTTGGTGCTGGCCGCGCTGTATGAAAGCCTGACCTTGCCGCTGGCCGTGATCCTGATCGTGCCGATGAGCATCCTGGCCGCGCTGACGGGCGTGTACCTGACGGGCAACGACAACAACATCTTCACGCAGATCGGCTTGATGGTGCTGGTGGGCTTGTCAGCGAAGAACGCGATTCTGATCGTGGAGTTTGCCCGAGAGCTTGAGATGAGCGGCCGCACGCCGCTGGAAGCCGCGATTGAAGCCAGCCGCCTGCGTCTGCGCCCGATCTTGATGACGTCCATCGCCTTCATCATGGGTGTGGTGCCGCTGGTGCTGTCCTCGGGCGCCGGTTCGGAGATGCGCCATGCCATGGGGGTGGCCGTGTTCTTCGGGATGTTGGGCGTGACCTTGTTCGGCCTGTTCCTGACACCGGTGTTCTACGTGTTGCTGCGCTCGCTGGGCGGCAAGCCGCTGCATTCGGCGGCCCCGCATGAAGCGCCGGAGTGCGCGCCGCACATCGACACGAACGCGCCGCCCACCACGCAGACTCACGCTTGAAGTTGGCCAGAAGAGAAGCCAGCGCGTCTTGCCCCACCAGGCAGGGCGCGCGCCAAAGAGAATTCATCATGATCCAAAGACTGACCCGCGGTTCCGCCCTGCTTGCCGTCCTGCTCGTGCTGGCCGGCTGCGCGGTGGGCCCCACGTATGAAAAGCCATCCGCCGCCACGCCGGCGACCTTCAAGGAAGCGGCCCTGCCCGCGTCAGAAGCCGGCACCTGGAAGCCCGCCGAACCGTCGGAAGACGCGCTGCGCGGCGCCTGGTGGAAGATATTCGGCGACGAAGGCCTGAACCAGTTGGAAGAAGAAGCGCAGCAGGCCAACCAGAACCTGCAAGCCGCCGCCGCCCGCCTGGCGCAGTCGCGCGCGCTGCAACGCGAAGCCCGCGCCGGCTTCTTCCCGACGCTGGACGCGGCCTTTGGGCCGAATCGCCAGCGTCCGTCGGCCGTGTCGCAAGGCCTGCCCGACGGCACGTCCACCAGCCCGGTGACGACGTGGCGCGCGCAAGGCGCCGTATCGTATGAAGCCGACCTGTTTGGCCGCGTGGCCTCCACCGCGGACGCCGCCACCGCCGATGCGCAACAAAGCGAGGCGCTGTACCGGTCGGTGCTGCTGGCCTTGCAGGCCGACGTGGCCTCGACCTATTTCCTGGTCCGCGAGCAGGACGCCGAATCGCAGCTTTACCACCAGACGGTCAAGCTGCGCACCGACACGCTGCAATTGATTCAGCGCCGTTTCGACGCCGGCGACATCAGCGAACTGGACCTGGCCCGCGCCAAGTCCGAACTGGCGTCCGCGCAGTCGGAAGCGCTGGGCATCGACCGCCGCCGCGCCGCCGCCGAACACGCGCTGGCCGTGCTGTTGGGCCGCGCGCCGTCTGAATTCACAATGCCGCCGCAGCCGATTGAAAAGGTAGCGCTATCGATACCGGCAGGCTTGCCGTCCACCCTGCTGGAACGCCGCCCCGACATCGCCGCCGCCGAACGCGCCATGGCCGCCGCCAATGCCCGCGTGGGCGCGGCCAAGTCCGCGTTCTTCCCGCGCCTGGACATCACCGGCGCCTTTGGCTATGAATCGTCCGACCTGGGCAACCTGTTCCAGTGGTCCAGCCGCACGTTCCTGCTGGGCCCGCTGGTGGGCGCCGCGCTGTCGATGCCGATCTTCGACGGCGGCCGCCGCCAGGCCGGCCTGGACCGCGCTCGCGCCGTGTATGAGGAAGACGTTGCTGTGTATCGCCAAACGGTGCTGAACGCCTTCCGCGAGGTCGAAGATAATTTGGCCAACCTGCGTATTTTGGCCGACCAGACCAAGGCACAAGACGCCGCCGTCCAAGCCTCGGCCCGCGCCGCGATGCTGTCGCACACGCAGTATCGCGAAGGTAGCATCAGCTACCTGGACGTGATCGAAGCCGACCGCAGCGTGCTGCTGCAACAGCGCGTTGCCGTACAGTTGAGCGGCGAACAGGCCCGCTCGGCGGTAGCCCTGATCCGCGCCATCGGCGGCGGCTGGGACAACCCCGTCCCCCCGGATACGGTGGCCACCCGGTAGGATGGCGTAGGATGGGTGCAGCGCGGCAAGACCGCGCCCAGCACCCAAACGCCGAACGCGCGTAACCCATCGCACAAGGCCAAACCCGTAGGATGGGTGCAGCGCGGCACGGCCATGCCCAGAACCCAAGCACCGAACGCGCGTAACCCATCATGCAACGGTTGCCATATGGCTAAGCTTCAGAAGAACTGTTGCGCTGCTTGATGGGTTTCGCGCGATTGGCATTGTCGTTCTATTGCATTCTCTGCCGCGCTCCACCCATCCTACGTTGGGAATTTCCTGCGCTGCGTCGCGCGTAGCGCCACGCGGTATCCTGCGAAGACGTAGAACGCTGCGCTGTTCACGACCAGCCACGCCCCCAACCCGCCCAGCAGAGCGACCACGGGCCCCGCCGCGCGCACCCCGCCTTGCATCCATACGGCCAGGCCTAGCGCGCCGATGGTCACCAAAGCCAGCACCAGCCACTTCACCACCACCAATCCGGCTGACCTGCCCGCCATCACCCACACCACGCCTATCGCCAAAGCCAACGCCGTGCCCGCGCATACCACCACCAACGCGAACGCCGCCCATGCGGCGCCGGCCGACTGCAACAACAGGCTCAGCACTTCGATCCCCACGCCCAAGCCGCCCGTCATGACCAGCACAGCCAGCACCAAGGGAGACCACATGCCGGGCGGCGCGCGGCGGGCGTCCATGTCGGCCACGAAGCGATGCATCGCCGATGACGCCACCGGGTCTTCTCGGTCATCCAGGGCGGACAGCGCTGCCTCTACCTTGCGGCACTGCGCGATCAACTTGTTCAGCCCGGCCTGGGGCTTGTCGCCGGACGATGGCATCACAGCCGCGTCACGCCCGGCGCGTGTTCCGCGACCGTGTTGCGCAGCGCCGCCATGGCCTCTTGCACCGCCAGCGGTCGGAACGCATCTTCGCGCCAGTACATCGCCACCGATCCAAAGCCCGACAGCCGCACCGGAATGATCCGCATCGCCCGCATCTGCGAAAAGCGCAGCGCCGCCCGGTGCGAGGCCACGCCGATCATGTCGCTGTTGTTGATCAGCGTCAGGTTGATCGTGACCGAATTCGACTCCACGTGATCGGCCGGCGGCGCTTGCCCCGCCGCCGCCAGTGCCGCGTCCACCGCGTTGCGGATCGGTGTGCCCTTGGGCCACAGAATCCATCGATACGACAGCAGCTCGGGCCAAGTCGACTGTTCAATGGCGAACAGCGGATGACGCGGCCGCGCCACCAGGTGGATGGGTTCCAGGTACAGCGCTTCAAAGCGAATGGCCGGGTCGTGATGTTCAGGCGCCGAGCGGCCCACGACGATATCCAGATCGCCCTGCGCCAATTGCGCCAGCAGCCGGTCGGTGGTGCCTTCCACCAGCTTCACGCGCGCTTGCGGCATGCGTTCCAACAGCTTCATCACCGCCAGCGGCACGGTGTCGGAGGCCGACGCGCCCGAAGCCCCAATCACCACGCGGCCGCCACCGCCTTCGCGCAGCGCGGCCATGTCGGCGCCGGCGCGGTCCAGTTGCGCTTCCAGCCGCTGCGCGTGCGCGATCAGCACGTCGCCATGCGGCGTGGGACGCAAGCCGCGCGCATGCCGCTCAAACAGCGGCAGCCCGATATCGTCTTCCAGGTCTTTCAGCCACTTCGACAGGCCGGGCTGCGTGGTGTTCAGCATGGCCGCCGAATGGCTGATGTTGCGGGTCTGCGCCAAGCTCAACAGCATCTTCAAATTGCGCAGCCGCAGGCGGTGGGTCCAGTCCATGCAGGCCCTCATCCGTGGGGGGTTGTCTCGTATGTATATGGTTATCGGTATGGATAATAAGATAATTTCATTTCAAAACACATAGCTGTTCTACGCATAATCGTCTTCGAACCTGGACCAGCCGCGAACCACGCGGCGGCCACCTGTAGAAGCCGGCATCAAGCCGGACATACCGGAGACAAACATGCCCGACGGCCACACCACCAGCGCCGACCGCAGCAACTACTACGCCCGCATCGCCAAGAAACACATGGCTCCGCTCTGGGAGTCATTGCATAACCTGGTGCCCCGCCAGCCCGCCCCGCGCTGCGTACCCGCCATCTGGAAGTACGACGATGTGCGCGACGACGTCATGGCGTCCGGCTCGCTGATTACCGCCGAGGAAGCCGTGCGGCGCGTGCTGATTCTGGAAAATCCCGGCCTGCCGGGCCAGGCCAGCATCACGCAAAGCCTGTACGCGGGCCTGCAACTGATCCTGCCCGGCGAAGTGGCGCCCAGCCACCGCCACACGCAATCGGCGCTGCGCTTCATCGTCGAAGGCCGGGGCGCGTACACCGCCGTCAACGGCGAGCGCACCACCATGCATCCGGGCGACTTCATCATCACGCCATCCTGGACCTGGCATGACCACGGCAATGCCGACACCGTCGAGGGCGGCGAGCCCGTCGTATGGCTGGATGGCCTGGACATTCCCTTGCTGCGCTTTCTGGATGCCGGCTTTGCCGAAAACTATCCGCAAGCCGCCCAACCCGTGACCCGCCCGGAAGGCGACAGCATGGCGCGCTTTGGCCACAACATGGCGCCCGTGCGCCACCAAGTGTCGAGCGGCACCTCGCCCATCTTCAACTACCCCTACGAACGCAGCCGCGAGGCGCTGGACTCGCTCTATCGACACGGCGAACTGGACGCCTGGGACGGCGTGAAGCTGCGCTACCTGAACCCCGCCACGGGCGGCTACCCCATGCCCACCATGGCCACCTTCATGCAGTTTCTGCCGGCCGGCTTTCAGGGCAAGCCCTATCGCAGCACCGACTCCACCGTCTACAGCGTGGTGGAAGGCCGGGGCATCGCGCGCATTGGTGAAGATGAATTCCACTTCGGTCCGCGCGACGTCTTCGTGGCGCCATCGTGGCTGCCCGTGCAACTGGCCGCGCTGGACGACGCCACGCTGTTCAGCTATTCCGACCGCCCCGTGCAAGACGCGCTGGGCGTATGGCGCGAAGAACGCGTCGGCTGATTCGCGCCGCGCGGTTCGCTGCGCGGGGTTTGCGGCCCGCTTTCTTCTTGTTTTCTGCTTGCTTTCCGCTTTGTTTCCCGCCTCTTCGATCAAAGGTTGATCCATGCCTTTCGTGTTTGCTCCCGCCGCTCCCGTCGCCGTGCCCGTGGCCGGCGGCCAGGATGCCTTTCCCGTACGCCGCGTCTACTGCGTGGGCCGCAACTACGCCGCCCACGCACGCGAGATGGGCTTTGACCCCGACCGCGAACCGCCCTTCTTTTTCTGCAAGCCCGCCGACGCCGTCGTGCCGGTGGCGGATGGCCAGACGCTGGAGCTGCCCTACCCCCCCGAGACCGCCAACCTGCATTACGAGATTGAACTCGTGGCCGCCATCGGCAAAGGCGGCGCCAACATCGCCGTGGACGACGCGCTGCAACACGTATGGGGTTACGCCGTGGGCCTGGACATGACGCGCCGCGACTTGCAGATGAAGATGCGCGAAGCGGGCCGCCCCTGGGATTTGGGCAAGGCCTTCGACCAGAGCGCGCCCATCGGCCCGCTGCATCCGGCCGCGTCCGTTGCGGGCATACACCAGGCCGGCATCTGGCTACAGGTCAACGGCGCCGACAAGCAACGCAGCGACACCGGCAAACTGATCTGGTCCGTGGCCGAAACCATCGCCTACCTGTCGCGCTACTTCCGGCTGGAAGCGGGCGACCTGATCTACACCGGCACGCCGGAAGGCGTGGGCCCCGTGGTGCGCGGCGACAGGATGCTGGGCGGCGTCGACGGCTTGGGCACGCTGAGCGTGCAGATGGTCTGACCCGGAGCTCACCATGCAACTGCACAGCTTTTTCAACAGTTCCACGTCGTATCGCGTGCGCATCGCGCTGGCGCTCAAGGGCCTGCCTTACGAGGTATTGCCCGTGAACCTGCGCAAGCAGGAACAACGCGCGCCCGAGTACGTGGCCAAAAACCCGTCGGCCGGTGTGCCGCTGCTGATCGATGGCGATGTCCAGTTGTCGCAATCGCTGGCCATCATCGACTACCTGGACGCCACGCACCCCGAGCCGCGCCTGATACCCGCCGACACCCTGGCGCGCGCGCGGGTGCTGGAACTGTCCAACGCCATCGCCTGCGACATCCATCCGGTCAACAACATGCGCGTCCTGCGCTATCTGCAAGACGTGCTGGGCGCCAGCGACGCGCAGAAAAACACCTGGTATCAGCACTGGGTAAACGAAGGCCTGGGCGCGGTTGAAGAGTTGCTGGTCCGCCATGGCCACGGCGCGTACTGCTTTGGTGATGCGCCCACGCTGGCCGATTGCTGCCTGGTGCCGCAAGTGGCCAACGCGCAGCGCATGGGCTGCGACCTGTCTGCGTTCCCGCGCATCCTGAGCGTCCATGCGCACTGCAACGCGCAGCCCGCGTTCCAGCAAGCCGCGCCCGCCCGCCAACCCGACGCCACCCCATGACGCAATGACGATGAGCACACCCATGCAAGAACCCGACACCCAAGGCGCGCCGCTGCGCGAGTACACCGACCCCGCCTACCAGCCCCTGTGCGCCAACCTGGCCGAAGTGCGCGCCCACATCGACCGGCTGGACGACGAGATCGTGCGCCTGATCGCTGAGCGCGCGATGTATGTGAAAGACGCGGCGCGCTTCAAGCGCGACGCCTACCAGGTCAGCGCGCCCGCGCGCCAGGCCCAGGTGTTTGACAAGGCGCGCGCGCTGGCCACCCGCCACAACCGCGGCTTTGCCAATTTGGAAGCGGTGGTGGACGCGACCTATCGCGCGATGGTGGCGGCGTTCATCGCCAACGAGCAAACCTATTTCGACAACATGAAAAATGTGGGAGACACCGATGACTAAGTTTTTTTCGCAGGGGCGACCCCTAAGCTTGATGGCGCGCGCCTTGACGTTGGCGGTGGCATCCTGCGCTTCGCTGGCCGCCACGACCGCCAACTCACAGGCCGCCGACGCCTGGCCGTCGCAACCCTTGAAGGCCATCGTGCCGTTCGGCCCCGGGTCCAGCCCGGATCAGGTGGCGCGTGTGGTCGGTGAAAAGGCCAGCGCCATCCTGGGCCAAACCATCGTCATCGAAAACAAGCCCGGCGCCAGCGGCAACATCGGCACCTATGCCATCGCCAACGCCAAGCCCGACGGCTACACCTTCGGCGTGTCCATCACGGGCCCGCTGGTGAACAACACGCTGCTGTTCGACAAGCTGCCTTATGCGCCCGCCACCGATCTGTCGCCGCTGACGCTGGCCGTGCATCAGCCCAACGTGCTGGTGGTGCCTGCTTCGGCCGGCATCGCCAACGTGGGGCAGTTGCTTGACGCGCTGAAGAAGAATCCGGACAAGTACAACTTCCCTTCGCCGGGCGCGGGCACCGTATCGCATCTGGCGGTTGAGCTGTTGCTGCAGCAGATTGGCGCGCGCGCCACGCACGTGCCCTACCCGTCGTCGCCCGCCGCGCTGACGTCGCTGCTGTCGGGCGATACGCAGTTTGCCGCGCTGCCGCCCATTGCCGTCATGCCAATGGTGAAGGACGGGCGCTTGAAGGCGCTGGCGGTGACTTCCTCCAAGCGTTCCGCGCTGCTGCCCGATATTCCGACCTTGGCGGAAGTGGGCGTGCCGGGCATCGAGGGCTCGGCGTGGATCGGCTTCGTGGTGTCGTCCAAGGTGCCGGCCGACATACAGAAAAAATTGTCGGACGCACTGATCCAGGCCATCCTCGACCCCGAGGTGGCCAAGCGCCTGCAAGCGCAGTACATGGACCCAGTGGGCAGCACGCCGGCCGAATTCCGCGCCTACATGGATGAAGAGCTCAAGCGCTGGGAACCCTTGATCAAGAAGCTGGGCATCAAGGGACAGTAAGGCATACGCAAGACAAGCAAGGAGGACATCAATGCTCATTACCGAACCCGCCCGCCAGGTGCCGCTCTACGGCGAATTCGACGTCGTGGTGCTGGGCGGCGGCCCCGCCGGCGTGCTGGCTGCCGCCAGCGCCGCCCGCAACGGCGCGCGCGTGCTGCTGGTGGAACGCTACGGCTTTCTGGGCGGCATGGGCACCGCCGCTGGCGTGTCCAATTTCTGCGGGCTGCACGCCAACATCCACGGCAACATCCGCCAGGTGGTGCACGGCATGACCGACGAACTGTTGGACCGCATGCGCGCCATGGATGGCTTGAACGACCCGCACCTGATCCTGGGCAAGATCCACGCCCAGGCCTATGACATATCCGCCTTCAAATGCGCGGCCGACGGCATGGTGCAGGACAGCGGCGCGCAGGTGCTGTTCCACGCCCTGGCCACGGGTCTGGCGCGCGACGAGCAAGGCCGCGTCGACGTCTTGTTCCTGGAGACCAAGTCCGGGCGCTGCGCGGTGCGCGCCAAGGTTTTCATCGACTGCTCGGGCGATGCCGACATCGCGCAATGGGGCGGCCTGCCGTTTGAGAAAGGCGACGAACACGGCCACATGCTGTACCCCACGCTGATGTTCAAGGTAGGCAACGTGGACGGCGCGCGCGCGCAAGAAGCCTGGAAGACCATTCCGCTGTTGATGGACGAGGCCGTGGCCAGCGGCGAATTCACGTTTCCGCGTCGCGGCGCCATCGTGCGCCCGCAAAAGCACGACTACGAATGGCGGGTGAACGTTACGCAACTGGCCAATGCCGATGGCAGCGCGGCCGATGGCACCGACGCCGGTTCGCTGTCGGCCGGCGAACTGGAAGGCCGCCGCCAGATCGTGCAGTACCTGGCCTTTCTACGCGCCAAGGTGCCAGGCTTTGAACAGGCCTACGTGCTGGACATCGCGCCGCAGCTTGGCATACGCGAAACCCGCCGCATCGTGGGCGAGGCGGTGCTGACCAAAGAGCACGTGCTGGGCTGCGCCGACTTTGAAGACAGCATCGGCGTGAACGGCTGGCCCTTGGAAATGCACACAGCCGGTGACGTGAAATGGGTCTGGCCGCCCATTCCGGAATCTCGTGGCTACAACCAACTGCCGTTCCGGATGATGGTGCCCAAGCGCGGGCCGGGTGTGGCCGACAACGTGTTGGTGGCGGGCCGCTGCGCGTCCATGACGCATGAAGGCCAGTCCGCCGCGCGCGTCAGCGGCAGTTGCTTTGTGATGGGCGAAGCGGCGGGCACGGCGGCGGCCATGGCGCTGCGCGCGGGCGTCGCGCCGGCCGAGCTGCCCATCGCGGCCTTGCAGGCGCAACTGACACGCCAGGGCGCCTTCCTGGGCGGCCAGGAATGAACCGGCACGGAACCTTGATATGAATGCATCCTCGACAACAACGACAACGGCAACAACCACACCCGCTACGCGCTCCGTCATCGTGGTGGGTGGCGGCATCGGCGGGCTGGCGGCCGCGCTGGCGCTGACCCGGCAAGGCATTGCCGTGCAACTGCTGGAGCAGGCCGCGAACATCGGCGAAATCGGCGCGGGCATCCAGCTTGGCCCCAACGCCTTCGCGGCGCTGGACGCACTGGGCGTGGGCGACACGGCACGTACGCGCGCGGTGTTCACCGACCACATCATCATGATGGACGCGGTGGATGCGCAGGAGGTGGTGCGCATCGACACGGGCGAGGCCTTTCGTGCGCGCTTTGGTGGGCCGTATGCGGTGATCCATCGCGCCGACATTCACTTGTCGATACTGGAAGCCGTGCAGCAGAACCCGTTGATCCGTTTTCGAACATCGACGCAAATCGCCGCCATGTCGCAAGACGCGCAAGGCGTGGAAGTGGTGGACACGAACGGCGAACGCTACCGCGCGGATGCTGTGGTGGGCGCGGACGGCGTGAAGTCGGTGATCCGCGAACGCACCGTGGGCGACCCCGCGCGCGTGACAGGCCACGTGGTCTACCGCGCCGTGGTCGAACGCGAGAACATGCCCGAAGAACTGCGCATCAACGCGCCCGTGCTGTGGGCGGGGCCACGCTGCCATCTGGTGCATTACCCGCTGCGCGGCGGCCAGCAATACAACCTGGTCGTGACCTTTCACAGCCGCGAAGAAGAGCAATGGGGCGTGCGCGAAGGCAGCAAGGAAGAGGTGCTGTCGTACTTTGAAGGCATCCACCCGCGCCCGCATCAGATGCTGGACCGCCCCACGTCATGGAAGCGCTGGGCCACCGCCGACCGCGACCCGGTCGAACACTGGGGCCAGGGCCGCGTCACCTTGGTGGGCGATGCCGCGCATCCCATGACGCAGTACATGGCGCAGGGTGCGTGCATGGCGCTGGAAGACGCAGTCACGCTGGGCGAAGCCGTGCGCCAATGCGGGCACGATCTGGAAGCCGCATTCCGCTTGTACGAGTCGGTGCGTATTCCGCGCAGCGCGCGCGTGGTCTGGTCGACCCGGGAAATGGGCAGGCTGTATCACGCGCGTGGCGTGGAACGCACCGTGCGCAACATGCTGTGGACGGGCCGCAGCCAATCGCAGTTCTACGACGCGTTGCAGTGGTTGTACGGCTGGAAGGTTGAGCACTGCCTGACGCCAGCGTAGAGACTCAATGCAGAAGCACAAGACCAAAGCACAAGACCAGAGCACAACAGGAGACAACCATGACATGCCATATCCTACAGGGCGCCGCTGCCCTGGCGTTGGCGCTGACGGCATGCGCCGCTGGCGCGCAGGGCAAGCCGCTGGACATCGGCTTTATCGGCACGCTGTCCACGCCCGCCGGCTACATCGGCGAAGACGAGCGCGACGCCTTCATGCTGGCCGTCAAGGAAGGCGGCGGCAAGCTCGGCGGCGTGCCGGTCAATGTGCGCGTGGAAGACGATGCGCTCAAGCCCGCCAACGCCAAGCAAACCGCCGACAGGATGGTGCAGGACGGCGTGCGCCTTTTCACGGGCGTGAACTTTTCAAACGTCATGGCGGCGGTTGGCCCCACGGTGCTGAACGCGGGCGGCTTCTACGTCAGCCTGAACGCCGGCCCCTCCAACTACGCGGGCAAGGCCTGCAACCCGAACTACTTCGCGGTCGCCTTTCAGAACGACTCGTACGCCGACACCGCCGGCATCGCCGCGAATGAACTGGGTGTGAAGCGCGTGGTGGTGATGGCGCCCAACTACCAGGCCGGCCGCGATGCCGTCGCCGGCTTCAAGCGCGCGTACAAGGGCGACATCGTTGAAGAGATCTACACGAAGTTGGATCAGTCGGATTTCTCGGTTGAACTGGCCCGCATCCGCGCGTTGAATCCCGATGCGATTTTCCAGTTTCATCCGGGCGGCGCGGGCATCAACCTGACCAAGCAGTTCGCCAATTCGGGCCTGTCGGACAAGATCAAGATGATCACGCCGATCTATTCCATGGACGAACGCATGCTGGCCGCGACGGGCACGGCGGGCAAGGGGTTCTACCTGAGTTCGCTATGGAGCGCGGACCTGGATAACGCGCAGAACAAACACTTCGTCGAGGCCTTCACCCAGGCGTATCAACGCGCGCCCACGGCCTATGCTGCACAAGCCTACGACACCGCGAATCTGATCGCGTCAGCGTTAAAGGCCGTCAACGGCGACATCACCGGCCGCGCCGACGACTTCCGCGCCGCGCTGCGCAAAGCCGATTTTTCCAGCGTGCGCGGAAAGTTCAAGTTTGGGCCGAATCAGCACCCGATCCAGGATTGGTACCTGCTGCACATCGAAGCGGATGCGAGCGGCAAGCTGGTCTACAAAAACGTAAAGGTGCTGGCGCGCGATCACACCGACGTGCACGCGGCAACCTGCAAAATGTAGGTGCATGCGGCAGACAGCAAAATGTAGGATGGGTGGAGCGCGCCAGATCCGTAAAAAGAACACAGGCGGGAATCGCGCGTAACCCATCAGACGATGCCGGATCGCGCGTAGATCTCCAAAAGCAAAACAGCCGGCAGATGGATAGGCTTTTAGTCCATTCTGCCGGCTGTTTTTTCTATTGTGAGCGCTAGCGTGCTTTCACCGCTGCTTGATGGGTTTCGCGCGTTTGGCGTTAGTGTTCTTGCCTACACTATGCCGCGCTACACCCATCCTACGGGTCCGGGATCAATCCGCGTAGGATGGGTGTGGCGCGCGGGGCTTGTAAAAAGAACCCCACCGCCGACCGCGCAAACCCATCACCCCCCTCAATTCAAACTCGCCCCGGAAATCTTCACGATCTCCTGGTACTTCGCCTTCTCACTCTTCACAAATTCGGCAAACGCTTCCGGCGTCATCGGCGTGGCTTCCGAACCCATCATCAACAGGCGCTGCTTCACGTCCGGCTGCTGCATCGCATCCGCATAGGCCTTGTTCAGCTTCGCCACCACCGGCGCGGGCGTGCCGCCGGTCGTGAACACCCCAAACCAGGTACCCAGGTCAAAGCCCTTGATGCCCGACTCTTCAACCGTCGGCACATCCGCCAGCAACGACGAACGCTTGGCCGTCGTCACCGCCAGCGCCTTGACCTTGCCGTCCTTGATCAAGGGTGCCGATGCAGCCAGGTTGTCGAACATGAAATCCGACTGGCCCGACAGCAAGGCCAACTGCGCGGGCGCCGCGCCTTGATAAGGAATGTGTTCAACCTTGATGTCGGCACGCGCCTTCAGCAGTTCGCCCGACAGATGGCCCGCGCTGCCGTTGCCGCCCGAACCGTAGTTCAGCTTGCCCGGATTCTTCTTCGCGTAAGCGATCAGGTCGGCCAGCGTCTTGATGTTGTTCTTGTCGGCGAATTCATTGTTCATCACCAGCACGTTCGGCACCGCCGCCACGATCGTCACGGGCGCGAAGTCCTTGACTGGGTCGTAAGGCAGATTGGCGAACAGCCAGGGGTTGATGGCGTGCGTGGCCACCGCGCCCATGACCAGCGTGTAGCCATCGGCCGGCGCCTTGGCCACCAGATCAGCGCCGATGTTGCCGCCCGCGCCCGACCGGTTTTCCACGATCACGGGTTGGCCAAGCGATGCGCGCACTTTTTCGGCAAGCAGGCGGGCCATGGTGTCCAGCGGACCGCCGGGCGGGTAAGGCACGACAAAGCGAAGCGGCTTGGTCGGGAAATCGGTGGCTTGGGCCAGCGCGGGTGCGCCGAAAGGCAGGGTGGCGGCAAGCGCCACGGCGCCTTGCAACAGGGCGCGGCGGACCGCGCTACGGGGGGGATTCGTCATGATGTTGTCTCCTCATCCAGATCAATGGCGGCCTGTAGCATACCGCAGCCCAAGTGTTGGCGTAACAAAGGGATACGCGGCAGATTGGCCCGATATTCGCGCGGGTCAGCGGGATTTCAGCGCCGCACGTGCACCGATCAGCCTTGCGGCGTGGGTTCGGATTTGCGCCTGACCAGCGCGGTGAGTGAAACGCCTAGTGCGTTCATGACCTTGCGCAGGGTGTGGTAGCTGGGGTTCGCGCCGGGGGCCAGCACCCGATACAGGTTTGTTCTGGCAAGCCCTGTCTCACGAGCGATTTCTGTGATGCCGCGCGCGCGCGCCACGTCGCCTAGGGCTTGCAGGAAGGCGTCAGGATCGTCCTCAGCCGCCGCGTCCGCCAGGTAATGCGCGATCGTTTCGTCATCTTTCAAATAATTCGCTGCGTCGAAGTCGCGTAATTTCGTCATTTCTCGATGCTCCGCTTAATTTCCGTCCAAAGGCGTTTGGCTTGGGCAATGTCTTTGCCCTGGCTGGTCTTGTTTCCGCCGCAAAGCAGCACGTAGACCACCTCGTCGGCTCGGGCGTAGTACACCCGGTAGCCGGCGCCAATATTCACGCGCATTTCACTGACGCCCTCGCCCACTGGCTCTACGTCGCCAAAATTCCCATTCATGGCGCGCGACAATCGGCGCAGGATTTGAGCACGCGCCCGCAAGTCTCGGAGTGAATTTAGCCAACGGGTGAACGCCTCGGTTTCTCAGAATCTAAGCATACCGAGAATGTCGCTCAAAAGGTACATTTAGAACAACGGCAAGATCCTCCCCTAGCGTCAGCCGGCCACACACTTTCGTCGCGTCAAAACAAAACACCCCAAAACCCGGATCGAAATCCAAGCTTTGGGGTGATTGCCAAAACGGCGGTTCTTGAGGGGATCAGTGCAGGATCTGGCTCAGGAAAAGCTGGGTCCGTTCGTTCTGCGGGTTGTCGAAGAACTGATCGGGCGTGTTTTGTTCGATGATTTCGCCACGGTCCATGAAGATGACGCGGTTGGCGACTTTGCGCGCGAAGCCCATTTCGTGGGTCACGCAGATCATCGTCATGCCGCTTTCCTGGGCCAACGTGACCATCACGTCCAGCACTTCCTTGACCATTTCGGGGTCAAGCGCCGACGTCGGCTCATCAAACAGCATGATCTTCGGGCTCATGCACAACGACCGCGCAATGGCCACGCGCTGCTGCTGGCCGCCCGACAACTGGCCGGGGAATTTCTTGGCCTGTTCCGGAATGCGCACGCGCTCCAGGTATTTCATGGCGGTGGCCTCGGCTTCCGCGCGCGGCTTCTTCAGCACCCACATGGGTCCCAGCGTCAGGTTTTCCAGCACCGTCAGGTGCGGGAACAGGTTGAAGTGCTGGAACACCATGCCGACGTCCTTGCGGATCGTCTCGATGTGCTTCAAGTCATTGGTGAGCTCGGTGCCATCGACAATGATGTGGCCCTTCTGGTGCTCTTCCAGACGATTGATGCAGCGGATCATCGTGGACTTGCCCGAGCCCGACGGGCCGCACACCACAATGCGCTCACCCTGCGCCACGTCCAGATTGATATTGCGCAACACGTGGAACTGGCCGTACCACTTGTTCACGTCCTGCAAACGAATAATGGCATCCGACATGCCTGTACTCCCGTAAATATCGCTGTGCGCGCCCGCCGGCAGGCAGGCGCGCGGCATTGACTAGCGTTGGTGACCCGTCGCAAGACGTTTTTCAAGCGCCTGGCTGTACTTGGACATGGAAAAGCAGAACACGAAGTAGATCAGCGAGATGAACAGGTACGCCTCTACGCCGAATCCACGCCATGCCGCATCCGACAAGGCCGCCTTGGCTGCCAAGGTCAGGTCGAAAATGCCGATGATGACCACCAGCGAGGTGTCCTTGAACAGCGCGATGAAAATGCTGACCAGCGGCGGAATCACGATCTTCAGCGCCTGCGGCAGGATGATCTTGCGCATCTGCTGCCAGTACTTCAGGCCCAGCGAATCCGCGCCTTCGTACTGCCCCTTCGGGATCGCCTGCAAACCACCGCGCACCGTTTCCGCGATGTAGGCGGCGGCGAACATGATGATGGCGATCTGCGCGCGCAGCAGCTTGTCGATGGAAAACCCTTCCGGCAGGAACAGCGGCAGCATCACCGACGACATGAACAGCAGGCTGATCAGCGGCACGCCACGGATCAGTTCGATGTACACGACGCACAGCGCCTTGATGGCCGGCATCTTCGAGCGCCGGCCCAAGGCCAGCAACACGCCGATGGGGAACGCGAAGGCGATGCCGAACGTGGACAGGATCAGCGTCAGCGGCAGGCCGCCCCAGCGTGCGTTTTCCACGTAGGTCAGGCCGAACACGCCGCCCCACATCAGCAGCGCAACCGCGGTCAGGCCCACGACCCAGATGACGGCCAGCTTCCAGTTCCAGAAGGCACGGATGCCGCTGCACACAATCACGCCCACCAGCAGGATGGTGGCGATCAGCGGCCGCCATTGCTCGTCGAACGGATAGGTGCCGAACAGAATCAGCCGGTGCTTCTCGATGATGAACGCCCAGCAGGCGCCACCCGAGGCCCGGCATTCCTGGGCATTGGTCGCATTGAAGTCCGCTTTGAAGAATGCCCATTCCAGCAGCGCCGGCACCGACATCAGCAGGAACCACGCAAGCAGTACCGTGATGAGGATGTTCAGCGGTGATGAGAACAGGCGGGATTTCAGCCATGCCCAGGGGCCCACATGCGTGCTGGGCGGCGGCATGGCGTCGGTGGGGGTATGCGTAGTGCTGCTCATCTCAACGCTCCACCAGCGCGATGCGCTTGTTGTACCAGTTCATGAATATCGAGATCGAGAGGCTGACCGTGAGGTACGCGCCCATGATGATGAGAATGCCCTCGATGGCCTGGCCCGTCTGATTCAGCGTGGTGTTGACCACCGACACGATGTCCGGATAGCCGATAGCCACGGCCAGCGAGCTGTTCTTCGTCAGGTTCAGGTACTGGCTGGTCATCGGGGGGATGATCACGCGCAGCGCCTGCGGCAGAATCACCAGGCGCAGCACCTTGGCGCGCGGCAGGCCCAGCGAACCGGCGGCTTCCCATTGGCCGTTGTTCACGGCCTGGATGCCCGAGCGCACCACTTCGGCAATGAAGGCCGACGTATAGATCACCAACCCCGCCAGCAGCGCGGCGAATTCCGGTGACAGCGTCAGGCCGCCCGCGAAGTTGAAGCCCTTGAGTTCCGGCATCTGCAGCGACAGCGACGCACCGCTGACCAACCAGCCCACGATGGGCAAGCCAATCAACAAGCCGATGGCCCAGCGGCCCAGCGGGAACACCTGGCCGGTGGCTTCCTGGCGCTTCTTGCCGTAGTGGCCCAGGAAGATGATGGCGACGATGGCCAGGCCCAGGCCCGCCAGCATCCAATCCAGCGAATTGCCTTCCAGCGAGGGCACCTTCAGGCCGCGGTTGGAAATGAAGACGCCGGGCAGCGGATTGTGCGCCTGGCGCGGACCCGGCATGTTTTCCGTGATCAGCGCGTACCAGAAGAACAATTGCAGCAAGAGCGGCACGTTGCGCATCACTTCGACGTAAACCGAGGTGATCTTGGCGACGAGCCAATTCTTGGACAGTCGGCCAATGCCGATCAGGGTACCGAGGATGGTGGCAAGCACGATGCCGATGACGGCGACGCGCAAGGTGTTGAGCAAGCCGACCAGAATGGCGCGGCCGTAATCATTCGTGGGGGAGTAGTCGATGGGCGTTTCGCCGATCGCGAATCCGGCTTCTCGGCTCAGGAACCCGAAGCCCGTGGCGATATTGCGCACGGACAGGTTGTGTAGCGTGTTGGAAACCAGGAACCACACTGCCCAGGCCACCGCGGCCAGCGCGAACACCTGGTACACCACCGAGCGCACGCCGGGGTCGTTCCAGTTGAGCCGCCGGCGAGGAGCCGCAATTGGGGCATTATTTTTAGAAGTCGTCATGATGAATCTACAGAAGTCGTAAACCGGGCGGCAACGCCGGCAAGGCCACCCCTACTCCTGCCGCCCGCTCGGTGGCGGGCTAGGCAAGACGGAGCGCCGGGCTCCGCCTTGCCAGGCAGCCGTGTTAGCGCACCGGCCAGCCGTACATCAAACCGCCTTGCTTGTACGAGGCGTTCAAACCACGCTCCAGCTTCATCGCGCTGTTCTTGCCCAGCGTGTTTTCGAAGCTTTCGCCGTAGTTACCCACGCTCTTGATGATGTGGTAAGCCCACTTGTCGTCCACGCCCAGGTTCTTGCCCATGCCCGGGGTCACGCCCAGGATGCGCTGGATGTTGGGGTTGGAGCTCTTGGTCATTTCATCGACGTTCGCCTTGGTGATGCCGTATTCCTCGGCTTCCAGCATGGCGTTCAGCGTCCAGCGAACAATGTTGAACCATTGCTCGTCGCCCTGGCGCACCATGGGGCCCAGCGGTTCCTTGGAGAAGTCTTCCGGCAGGATGACGAACTTGTCCGGGTTCTCGAGCGTGGTGCGGGTGGAAGCCAGTTGCGACTTGTCGGTCGTGAAGGCGTCGCAGCGGCCGGCCGAGAAGGCGCGGATGATTTCGTCGTACTTGTCGATCACGACCGGCTTGAATTCAATCTTCTGGCTGCGGAACCAGTCGGCCAGGTTCAGTTCGGTGGTGGTGCCCGGCTGCACGCAGATGGTGGCGCCGTTCAATTCCTTGGCGCTCTTGACGTTCAGGTCCTTGGAGACCATTACGCCTTGCGAGTCGTAGTAGTTCACGCCCACGCCGATCAGGCCCAGCGTCGTGTCGCGCGTCAGCGTCACGGTGGTGTTGCGGGTCAGCACGTCGATTTCGCCGGATTGCAGGGCGGTGAAGCGCTGCTGCGTGTTCAGGGGCGTGAACTTGACCTTGGTGGCGTCGCCGAACATGGTCGAGGCGATGGCGCGGCACAGGTCCACGTCAATGCCCTTGTATTCGCCCTTGCTGTCAGCAATCGAGAATCCCGGAATGCCCGTTGAAACCCCGCATTGGACAAACCCTTTTTTCTTAACGTTATCGAAGGTCGCGCCCGCATTGGCAGCCGCGGATGCGGCGAACAGTGCCGCGCCAATAGCAGCGAGTTTCAGTACTTTCATCGTGATCTCCGTGTGGGACAAATCGAGCTTGCCACGGCCGGGTTGGGCCGAAGCATGGGGCGGATGGTAGCGTCCGGACAAGGGGCGGCACATCCGGGAATTCCCTTGAAATATAGGGACACTGGCGAAATCAATTGATGTTTTCGTTCGAAAACGGGGACACCTTTTTTCGATTGCACGGCGTTCGAAGATGCGTTCATTTCGTTCTGATCAAAACGTGTCCAGGCGGTCACGCGGAAACGCTTTTTCACAGGACCGCGAGGAATGGGCTTAGGTCTCCCTCCTGTCCCCGAGTTACTATTGCGGCTTCATCCGACAGCCGCCATGATCGAATTCCAGCACGTATTCAAATCATATGGTCGCGGCCGAAATATCCTGGCCGACATCAACTTCCGCGTAAGCGCGGGAGAATTCGTTTTCGTATCCGGGCCATCAGGCGCCGGTAAATCCACGCTGCTCAAGCTGATCGGCGGGTTGGAGCCCGCCAGCCGCGGGTCCATCCAGGTCAACGGGCAACGGCTGGACAAGCTGCCCGCGCGCGCGCGCCCTTACCTGCGCCGCGCCGTGGGCGTCATTTTGCAAGACACCCACCTGCTGTTCGATCGAAGCGCGTTCGAAAACGTCATGCTGCCGCTGGCGGTCCAGGGCCACGCCTGGGATTCCGCCGCATCGCGCGCGCGCGCCGCCTTGGACAAGGTGGGCCTGTCGGGCAAGGAAGACCTGAATCCCATTGAATTGTCCGGCGGCGAACAGCAGCGCCTGGCCATCGCGCGCGCCATCGTGAACCGGCCCGCCATCCTGATTGCCGACGAACCCACCGCCAATCTTGACGACGACAACGCGCAGCGCATCATGAACGTGTTCCGCGATTTCAACCGCGTTGGCGTGACCACGCTGATCGCCTCGCATGACCAGGGGCTGATGGCACGCTATGCCTCGCGTACCTTGCGCATCGAGCCGGGCAAGTTCGCCGATTCGCACGGCCCCGCCTCACCGCCCGACTCGGGCCAGCCCGCATCGGGTTCATCGCGCGCAAGCGGCCGCGCCGAGCCCGGCCTGGGTGCACACGGAGCGTCGTCATGAACGCCTGGCTGCGGCAACACCGCTATGCGTTGATGGTCACCGTGCGCCGGTTGGCCAAGCAACCCTTCTCGTCGTTGGCCAACCTGCTGGTCATGGCGCTGGCACTGGCCCTGCCCTTGCTGGGCAGCGCCATCCTGGTGTCGGTGCAACCCGTTGCGCGCCAAATGTCGGTCACGCCGGAAGTCACCGTGTTTCTCCGCGTGGACGCCCCCAAGGGCGCCGCGGCCGACGTAGCCAAGCGCATCAAGGATGATTACCAAAACGACGTGCGCGCCGTGCGCGTGGTCGATCGCGACGCGGCGCTTGCCGACCTGCGCGCCAACCCCGCCTGGCAGGAGGCGCTGGCCGTGCTGCCCGGCAATCCGCTGCCCGATGCGGTGGTCGTGACGCTGGCCGATGGAGACAACCTGGCAGGCCGTGCCGACAAGCTGGCGGGCGACTGGAAGCAGTGGAACCACGTCGACCTGGTGCAGTTGGACAGCGCCTGGGTGCAACGGCTTGAGGCCATCCTGCGGTTTGCCCGCATCGGCCTGGGCTTTCTTGCCGCTTGCGTGGCCGTGGTGGTGCTGGCCACGGTGTTCAACACCGTGCGCATGCAGGCACTGTCGCAACGCGAAGAGATCGGCGTTGCGCGCCTGGTAGGCGCCACCGAATCCTTTGTGCGCCGCCCCTTCCTGTATCTGGGCGCGCTGTCGGGCGCGGTGGCCTCGCTGCTGGCCATCGGCGTGTCCGCCATTGCGCTGTCGCCCTTGAACGACGCCCTGCTGGGGCTGGCCCGCAGCTACGGCGCCGAATTTGCCCTGCATCTGCCCGGCGCGCCGGTTCTGCTGGGCGCGGTGGTGGCGACCGCCGCGCTGGGCGCGCTGTCGGCCCGCTGGTCCGTCACGCGCAGTACGCGCTTTTAGGCGCCTCCGCATACCGGCGCGCCTGACTCCACGCGCGCCGGTTCCGCATTAAAGCCACGTATAACGCCTGAACCTCCCCGTGATCCGGGGAAAGGGTTCGCGCGCGTATGTGTACGATGGCTTCGAGTGGCCGGTGACCGGCGTTGATGCTGCATTTGGCGCGGCGTTTGGTCCTGCATGTAGCGTTAAACGGGGTCATATCATCGACCACCGTTACAAGCATTTCTCCCGTTACCTTTCGGGATATGCAAGAATAAAGCGAAATTTTTCTTCACTTTTTGAAACATAAACCGTTCTGCAGGGCTCTGTCCTTCATGTCCCAACCGCCGTTCTTGCCTGATAAGTCCCATGGTCTCACGACTTGAAGCCCGCGCAACGCGCCACTACTTCGACAGCGCGTTCCAATGCCAAGCGGTGAAAGTGCTCCCCAACGAGTACTACGTCACCAACGAAGATCTGATGATCTCGACCGTTCTCGGGTCCTGTGTCGCCGCCTGCATTCACGATCCGGTGACCGGCGTGGGGGGCATGAACCACTTCATGTTGCCAGAAGGCGACATGCAGTCGCCCGCGTCGGCGACGATGCGCTACGGCGCTTTCGCCATGGAAGTGCTGATCAACGAATTGCTCAAGGCCGGCGCCTCGCGTGACCGCCTGGAAGCCAAGGTGTTTGGCGGCGGCGCGGTGCTCAGCGCCATGCAGCAGATGAACATCGGCGAACGCAATGGCATTTTTGTCCTGAACTACCTGAAGCTCGAAGGCATACCGGTCAAGGCGCAGGACCTGGGCGACGTGCATGCGCGCCGCATCAATTATTTCCCGCGTGACGGCCGGGTGATGGTGCGCAAGATGGCGCCGCACCACCAGCGCGCCGAAGAGATCATCGCCAAGCGCGAACAGGCCGCGGCCCAAAGCGTGCAGGCAAAAACACAAAGCCCGCCGCGCGTGGAACGCTTCACCCCACCTGGCGTGGAGCGCTTCGACAAACCGGCTCGTCCGGGTGTGGAACGTTTCGACAAGCCCGCGCGCCCTGGCGTCGAACGCTTCGACAAACCGGCTCGCCCTGGCGTGGAGCGTTTCGACACCCCCGCCCGCCCCGCACGGCCAGGTGTCGAACGCTTCGACACCGCGTTGTCGCGCCTGCGCAAGTCGGAAACCACCGGTAGTTGAACGGCGCTCGGGCGCCGTTCGCACAGACCGGTCGCGGCTTGACGGGCACGACGCCTGGCACGGGTCCGCGCCTACAATCGGCGCATGTCCGCGATCCGTCTTTTCTTCGCCTTGTGGCCGTCGCCACCCCTGGCCGCTTCCTTGGCCGAATGGGCGCAAGCCGCCCGCCCGCATTGCGGCGGCCGCATCATGCGCACCGAGACACTGCACCTGACGCTGGCCTTCCTGGGGCCGGTCGAAGCGCAACTGGCTGATGCGCTGGCCGCCGCCACGCCCGAACGCAGCGTGCCTCCCGGCGAATTGATGCTGGACCGCTACGGCGTGTTCAAGCGCCAGCGCATTCTGTGGGCCGGGCCACGTCAGGCCGGGCCACGTCAGGCCGGGCCGCGTCAGGCCGGGCCGCGTCAGGCCGGGCGGGATGAGGCTGAACCGAATCCGACTGAACCGCATCGGCCCGATTCCCTTCAGCCCGATTCCCTTCAGCCCGATTCCCATCAGCCCGAAACGCAGCCCGCGCCGGCCCCGCTGCAAGTCATCCACGACGGCCTGTGGCAATGGTTGGCCGGCTATGGCCTGACCGCGCCGCCGCAGCCCTTTCGCCCGCACGTCACCTTGCTGCGCAACATCGAACGCGACGACCCGCCGCCGCCCCCGCCCGCCCCCTTGATCTGGCGCTATGACCGCCTGGTATTGGTGGCGTCCGAATCGCAGACGGGCGGCAGCCGCTACCGCATCGTGGCGCAGTCCCGTCCGCTGGAACCGTAGCGGCTCTGGCACAATCTGTGCGGTTGCAACTTCGGGGATCGCCATGATCATCCTGCTGGACCAAGACGGCGTGCTGGCCGATTTCGAACACGCTTTCCTCGACGCCTGGCGCCTGCGCCATCCCGACATCCCGCCCGTGGAATTCGAAGACCGCAAGTCTTTCCACATCCGCGAGGACTACCCCCCCGAACTACGCAAGATGGCCGAGGCCATCTACACGGCACCGGGTTTCATCCGCGAGCTGCCTCCGGTGCCGGGCGCGCTGGACGCCGTGCGCGAGCTGCTCGCCTTGGGCATGGACGTGCGCATCTGCTCGTCGCCGCTCTCGCAGTTTGAAAACTGCGTGGCGGAAAAGTACCTGTGGGTGGAAAAGAACCTGGGCCGCGACGCCACCAATCGGCTGATCCTGACCAAGGACAAGACGCTGGTGCATGGCAACCTGCTGATCGACGACAAGCCCAAGATTGAAGGCGCCGTGAAGCCGCGCTGGAAGCACATTCTGTTTGATGCGCCCTACAACCGGCAGGTGTCCGACCGCCCCCGCATCACCTGGGCGAACTGGCGCAATGTGCTGGCGGGCGAGCTCTATACCGCGGACGCATGAGGCCTGCCGGACGCTGTTCAGCCGTCATGATTTAGGACTATTCTGTGCTGGCCGTACCCCCACCCCGGAGGAGCCCGCACTATGAATCTGCACCGTCTGCTCAAGCAGCGAGAAGCCGACCACAAGCCCTTGCGTGTTGCATTGCTGGGCGCCGGAAAGTTCGGCGCCATGTTCATGAGCCAGGCTCCGCGCACGCCGGGCATACGGCTGGTGGCGGTGGCGGACCTGGCGCCCGACCGCGCCCGCGCCGCGCTGACCCGGGTGGGCTGGCCGGCCACTGCGCTCAACGCCGCCAGCACCTCTGACGCGCTGAAGAACGGCAAGGTCTACTTCAGCGACGACCCGCTTGCCATCATCGCCAGCCCTGACGTAGACATCGTCATCGACGCCACGGGCCAAGCCGCCGCCGGCATCACCCACGTGCTGGCCTGCTGCGAATACGGCAAGCACATCATCATGGTCAACGTGGAAGCCGACGCGCTGGCCGGGCCGCTGCTGGCGCGCCGCGCGCGCGAAGCGGGCATCGTGTATTCGCTGGCCTACGGCGACCAGCCCGCCCTGATCTGCGAAATGGTCGACTGGGCGCGCGCCAGCGGCTTCGAGGTCATGGCAGCGGGCAAGGGCACCAAGTACCTGCCGGAATTCCACACGTCCACGCCCGACACCGTCTGGCCCTACTACGGCTTCACCGCTGAAATGGTGGCGGCGGGCGACTTCAACGCGCAGATGTTCAACAGCTTTCTGGACGGCACCAAGAGCGCCATCGAAATGGCGGCGGTGTCGAACGCCACCGGCCTCTTGCCCTCGCCGTCGGGCCTGCATTTTCCGCCGTGCGGCGTGGACGACCTGGCCCGTGTGCTGCGGCCCCGCGAAGACGGCGGCATTCTGCACCATCGCGGCCAGGTGGAAGTGATTTCATCGCTGGAGCGCGACGGCCGGCCGGTGTTTCGCGACCTGCGTTGGGGCGTCTACGTGACGCTGGCCGCCGACAGCGACTACGTGCGCCGCTGCTTCCAGGAATACGGCCTGGTCACCGACCCCAGCGGCAACTACACCGCCATGTACAAGCCCTATCACCTGATCGGCCTGGAACTGGGCATCAGCGTGGCCAGCGTGGGCTTGCGGCGTGAACCCACCGGTGCGCCGGCCGGTTGGCACGGCGACGTGGTCGCCACCGCCAAGCGCGATCTGCAAGCGGGCCAGATCCTGGACGGCGAAGGCGGCTACACGGTCTTTGGCCGGCTGATGCCGGCGCCCGATTCGGTGGAAGAAGGCTATCTGCCTTTGGGGCTGTCGCACGGGGTCAAGCTCAAGAATCCGGTGCGGCAGTCGCAGGCCATACGCTGGCGCGACGTGGAGTACGACGAGACCTCAACGGCGGTGCAGTTCCGGCGAGAGATGGAACAGACTTTCGCCTAGGCACACAAACCCGTACCCCAACCCGCAGCCAAAACCACACCCACGCACAGCACTCCGCACCGAGGCCCCGCCCGCTACACCGGTGCGGGGCGTTCAGCCTGAAACAACCGCAGGCGGTCGGCCGCGTTACGCAGATGCTGTTCGGCCGCGCGGCCGGCGGCGTCCGGGTCCGCCCCTTCGATGGCGACGAAGATGGCCTGATGCTCGCTTTGCACCGCCGCCATGCGCTCGGCATACCGGCGCGCGGTGTTGTGGCGCGCGCTGCGGATGACGCGGCGCACGTTCGCTTCCAGATAATCGTTCAGCGACACCAGGTGCGGGTTGTGCGTGGCCTGCACGATGGCCTGATGAAATTGATAGTCTTCTTCGTCGCCCAGCTTGTCGTTGATCAGCGCGTATTCCATGCCGACCAGCGCCTGACGCATCTTCTTCAAGTCTTGATCCGTGCGGCGCTGCGCGGCATAGCGCGCGGCGGTGACTTCAATCGACAGCATCAGTTCCAGGATGTGTTCCAGGTCCTGGGTGTCGCCAGGGGTAGGCGCGGCGATGCGAAAGGCGTTGCGCTGAAAGTTGGGATCCACGAACACGCCGCTGCCCTGCTGCGACGTGATCAGCCCTTCGGACTTCAGCCGCGCCAGCGCCTCGCGCACCACCGCGCGGCTGACCGAATAGGTTTCAGTCAACTGCTTTTCGGTGGGCAGGCGGTCGCCGGGCGCCAGTGCCCCCTGGCGTATCTGCTCGGCCAGCGCATCGCCCAACGCGGCGGAAAGTGAACTCTTGGGCGCGGTGCGCGGCGGATCCTGATCTTGATTCGGCGGCATGGAAAGTCGTGGAAACGTGATGGTTGCGTCCTGCACTTTAAGCGATATAGATGCCGCCGTTGACCTGCATGACTTCACCCGTCACGAAGCCCGCCAGCGGCGAACACAGGAACGCGATGGCTCCGGCAATCTCGTCGGCCGTACCAAAACGGCGCAGCGGCGTGCTTTCCAGCAACTGCGCGCCTTTCTGGCCGATGAGGTCATGCGTCATGGACGTGGCGATGATGCCGGGCGCCACCGCATTCACGCGGATTTGCGGCGCCAGTTCCAGCGCCAGGCTGCGCGTGAAGCTTTGCACCGCGCCCTTGGACGCCGAATAGGCCGCATGCGCGTAACTGCCGCGCTGCGCGGCCAATGAGGTCAACAGCACGATAGACCCGTTGTGGCGCAGATGGCGCTGGGCCGCGCGGCACGCATAGAAGGTGCCGTCCAGGTTCACGCGCATCAGCGTGCGCCAAGCCTCGTCGCTGGTGTCCTTGACCAGTTGCTCCGGGTAGATGCCGGCGCAATGCACCAGGTGGTCCAGCCCGCCGAAATGCTTGGCCGCCGCCTCGAACACCCGTTCGCAATCATGCGATATCGATACATCCAGCGCATGCGTGTAGATGCGTTGGCCGGTCGGATCCAGCTCGGCGGCAACCTCATCCAGGCGCGCACGGTCGATGTCCGTCAGCACCAGGCGAGCGCCATGGGCGGCCATCAGGCGCGCCGTTGCCAAGCCGATGCCATTGCCCGCGCCCGTGATCGCGGCCACCTGTCCTTCAAATGAAATCATCCTGTCTCCTGTCGTCTTTCTGTTGTGTTTCATGCGCGAGCTCAGCGCTCGTTCTGCGTGCCGTGCCATCTGCGATTGAACTCCTGAATGCATCGCTTGACACGAGAAAAACGCTTGCCCTATTATTTATCAGACAACTTCAATAAGTTATCGGACAACTTGTCTGGAAAGCGTAAAGCAACTCCGGTATCCAGGCAAGCCAGTCAGAGAAAAACAAGGCCGAAGCGCCGCAAAACAGGACGGGGACAACAGGGTGAACACCACCGGCAGCACGACGGTATTCGCCCGTATCTTGCGATACCCCCCATCCCGATTTGCCCTCTTCGGCCAACAAAAGCCGCCACCAAGCGCGCTTGAATGACGCTCGCACGCATCGTTACGCACGCCATCACGTACGGAACGATGCACACAACAAACCACTCCCGTCCCACGGAGGAGACACGCATGAAATTGGCTTTCACCACCGGCCTGCTGTGCCTGGCCGGCATCGCCGCATCGGCGCACGCCGCACCCGTCAAGATCGGCCTGATCGAAACGCTGTCCGGCCCGCAGGCCTCGACCGGCCTGATGTTCCGCGCCGCCGTCAAATATGAGCTGGACCGCATCAACGCAGCGGGCGGCTGGAACGGCCAGCCGCTGGAACTGGTTGAGTTCGACAATCAGGGCGGCCCCGTGGGCGCGTCCGACCGCTTCCGCGCCGCTGCCGCCGAAGGCGTGCAGGTGCTGGTGCAGGGCTCGTCGTCGGCCATCTCGGGCCAACTGACCGAAGACGTGCGCAAGCACAACCTGCGCAACCCCGGCAAGGAAGTCGTCTTCCTGAACGTGGGTGGCGAAGCGCTGGAACTGACCGGCCAGAAGTGCCACTTCTACCACTTCCGTTTCACCACCAATGCCGACCTGCGGGTGAAGTCGCTGGCCTCGGTCATGTCGGCCGACGGCACGCTGGGCAAGCGCGTGTACGCCATCAACCAGAACTATTCCTGGGGCCAGGACATGGAGGACGCCACCGAGCGTTTCGCCAAGCAATACGGCTATGAAGTGGTGGGCAAGACGCTGCACGAAGTCAACAAGATCCAGGACTTCGCGCCCTACGTCGCGCGCATCCGCTCGGCCTCGCCCGACACCGTCATCACGGGCAACTGGTCCAACGACCTGCTGCTGTTGATGAAGGCCACACAGGCCGGCGGCCTGAAGGTGCGTTTCGCCACCGTGTTCCTGGACCAGGTGGGCAACCTGGCCAACGCGGGCGAGGTGGCGATGGGGCATTACATCGCCCACCCGTACAACATCGAAGCGGCGGGCGAAGAAGGCGCCAAGTTCGCCGAAGACTACAAGGCCAAGACGGGCCACTACCCCAGCTATACGGAACCGCAGACGGTGATCGGCATGCGCTTTCTGGGTGAAGCGCTGAAGCAGGTGCAGCCCCAGGACGGCAAGCTGTCCGTGCCGGCGTTGGCGAATGCGTTGGAGAAGGTCACGTATACCTCGGCGCTGGGCAAGTACACGATGCGCGCCGAAGACCACCAGGTGCAGTTGCCGATGGTGGTGTCCAAAGTCAGCAAGAACGCCAAGTACAAGGCCGACGGCACGGACATGGGCTTCGAGCCGGTGAAGGTGTTGACGGCGGCGGACGTGTCGGCGCCAGTGCAGGCGACGTGCAAGATGAAGCGGCCGGGGTAGGGCTGGATGATGGGTTGCGCGCGTTCGGGACTTGCGTACGCGGCGTGATTTTCGCGCGCTCCACCCATCCTACGTAGGATGGGTGGAGCGCGGCGATGTCGCCCCGCGAACCCCGATTTGAACCGCGCGCAACCCATCACCACGCCCCCCAAAAAAAACATGCTCCCCGGCGCGGGCCGGCTCGCAACACGCCCCGCCGTCTTGACGCAAGAATGATGGATCAGACATGGAATACTTTACCGTCTCGCTGTTGAACGGCGTGATCTACGGCCTGCTGCTATTCATGGTGTCGGCGGGCCTGACGCTGATTTTCGGGATGATGGGCGTGCTGAATTTCGCGCACGCCTCGTTCTACATGATCGGCGCGTACGCCGCCTATACGCTCTCGCCGGTCACCGGCTTCTGGACGGCGCTGGTGCTGGCCACCCTTATCGCGGGCGTGCTCGGCATGGGCGTGGAACGCTTTTTCCTGCGACGCGTCCACAAGTTCGGCCACGCGCAGGAACTGCTGGTCACTTTCGGCCTGGCCTTCATCGTGGCCGAGCTCATCAAGCTGTTCTATGGCGACTTCCCGGTTGACTACCGCGTTCCCCAATTCCTGAACTTCGCGGCCTTCCGCGTGTTCGACGCCGACTACCCCTTCTACCGCCTCTTGATGGGCGGTGTGTCGCTGGCGATGTTCGCCGTCATCTACCTGCTGCTGTCGCGCACCCGCGTGGGCATCGTCGTGCGCTCGGCCATCTATCGGCCGCGCATGGCCGAGGCGCTGGGCCACAACGTGCCGCTCGTCTTCATGAGCGTGTTTGGCGTGGGCGCGGCCATGGCCGGCCTTGCCGGCGCCGTGGCGGGCGCGTTCTACACCACCAACCCCAACATGGCGCTTGAACTGGGCGTGCTGGTGTTCGTGGTGGTCGTCGTGGGCGGGCTGGGCTCGCTGGAAGGCGCCATGATCGCCTCGTTGCTGATCGGCCTGATCAGTTCGTTCTCGGTCGGTATCGACGCCAGCCTGGCGTCGCTCTTTGGCCTGTTCGGCGCGGGTGAATGGGCCGAAAGCGTGGGCGGCCTGATGACCGTGAAGGTGTCCAGCCTGGCGGCCACCCTGCCCTTCCTGCTGATGCTGGTGGTGCTGTTGGTCAAGCCGTCGGGACTTAAGGGAGAGCAAGCATGAGCCACACCCGTCTTGCCTCAAGCGCCTTGCTGCTGGCCCTGTGCGTGGCCACGCTGTGCGCCCTGCCCTGGCTGCTGCCTCCGGGCCAGTTGGTGGCGGCCGTGCAGATGCTGATTGCCGCGCTCTTCGCCTGCGCCTTCAACCTGTTGGCGGGCCAGGGTGGCATGCTGTCCTTTGGCCATGCCGCCTACTTTGGCGTGGGCACCTTCGCCACCATCCACGCCATGAACGCGCTGGGCGGCGCGGGCCTGTTGCCCACGCCCTTGATGCCGCTGGTGGGCGGCGTGGCCGGGCTGTTGTTCGGGCTGGTCGCCGGCTGGTTCGCCACGATGCGTTCGGGCGTGTACTTTTCGATGATCACGCTGGCGCTGGCCGAACTGCTGCACGCGCTGGCGCCGCATCTGAAAAGCGTGTTCGGCGGCGAGGCGGGCGTGTCCGCCATGCGTATGCCGGCCTGGGGCTTCACCTTTGGTTCCGACATCGAGGTGTACTTCCTGGTGCTGGCCTGGGTGCTGATTTCGCTGGCCGCGCTCTACGGCCTGACCCGCACGCCGCTGGGCCGCTTGACGCTGGGCCTGCGCGAAAACGCCAACCGCCTGCGCTACCTGGGCTATCGCCCGCACACGCTCAAGACCATGGTTTTTGCCTTGTCGGCCATGTTCGCCGGCATCGCGGGTGGCTTGCAGGGTTTGAATATCGAAGCCGGCAACTACGTGCTGTTCGAGGTCAAGCTGTCCACCGACGCCGTGCTGTTCGCCTACATCGGCGGCGTTAATGCCTTCCTGGGCCCGGTGCTGGGCGCCGCCGTGCTGACGTTCCTGTCGCAGACGCTGGCCGACATCACGCGCTCGTGGCTGCTGTACCAAGGCGTTCTGTTTGTGCTGGTGATGCTGTTCGTGCCCGATGGACTAGTGGGCCTGGTGCAGCGCGCCGCCAAGTCGCTGCGTGATCGCGGCCTGGCCAACTGGCTGCCGCGCGCGCTGGTGTCGGTGGCGGGCGGTCTGCTGCTGACCGCCGCCACCGTGTTCTCGGTGGAGCTGCTGCAACGCATGTTCGCGCGTGACTACCGTTCGCTGCTGGCCATGAACCCCGACGCCGGTTGGCCTGCCATCCCCCTGTTCGGCCACGACTGGGCGCCGCTGGCCTTGTCGACCTGGCTGGTGCCAGTGACGCTGTTCGCCTTGGGGCTGGCGGCCTGCCGCTGGGCGCTGGCCCTGTGGCGCAACGACGGCGACGCCACCCCTGTGCTGGAGCCCGCAAAATGAGCCACGACATTCTGACCCTGACCGACGTGCGCAAGTCCTTTGGCCAAGCGGAAATCATCCGAGGCGTGAACCTGGCCGTCGAAGCCGGTGAACGCCATGCGGTCATCGGCCCCAACGGCGCGGGCAAGTCCACGCTGTTCCACCTGATGTCGGGCTCGTTCGCGCCCACCTCGGGCAACATCAACCTGCGCTCGCAATCCATCGGCGGCCTGACGCCCGAAGCCATCAACCGGCTGGGGCTGGCGCGTTCGTTCCAGATCACCAATGTGTTCCCGCGCCTGTCCGTGCGTGAAAACCTGCGCCTGGCCGTGCAGCGCATGCACGGGCTGGTCTACAACTTCTGGCGCCCCATCGCGCGCAACCGGGCGGTGAACGAAGACGTGGACCGTCTGCTGGAAAAAGTACGCCTGACGCCCAAGCAACACACCGCCGCGGGCGACCTGAATTATTCCGAACAGCGCTCGCTGGAAATCGGCATGACGCTGGCCTCGCGCCCCAAGGTCATCCTGCTGGATGAACCCATGGCCGGCATGTCGCAGCACGAAGTCGATTACACGGTGGAACTCATCAAGGACGTCACGCGCGACTGCACCTTGCTGATCGTCGAACACGACATGCAGGTGGTGTTTTCCTTGGCCGACCGCATCAGCGTGCTGGTGTATGGCGAAATCCTGGCCACCGGCACGCCCGCCGCGATCCGTGGCGACGCCCGCGTGCGCGAAGCCTATCTGGGAGAGGAAACGGTATGAGTATTGACACAACCCCGCACCCAACCCCTTCATCGCCCCTGCTCAGCCTGCAAGGCGTGCATGCGCACTACGGCAAGAGCCACATCCTGCATGGCATCGACCTGTCCATCGGGCGCGGCGAAGTCGTCAGCCTGCTGGGCCGCAACGGCGCGGGCCGCTCCACCACCCTGAAAAGCATCATGGGCCTGGTGGATGTGACCGGTGGCCGCATCGCCATTGAAGGGCGCGACATCACCAACAAGCGCCCCTTTGAAATCGCGCGCGCCGGGCTGGGCTTTGTGCCGGAAGAACGCGAGGTCTTCGCCAACCTGACCGTGGACGAAAACCTGCGCATGGGCGAACAGCCCAAGCGCGACGACGCGCCGCACTGGACCGCCGCGCAAATGTTCGACTACTTCCCGCGCCTGAAGGAACGCAGCAGCACCCGCGCCGGCAACCTGTCGGGCGGCGAACAGCAGATGCTGACCATGTGCCGTTCGCTGTTGGGCAACCCCAAGGTGATGCTGATCGACGAACCCACCGAAGGGCTGGCGCCGAAGATCGTGGAAGTGATTGCCGACGTCATCCGCGATATCCACCAGCGCGGCGTATCGGTCGTGCTGGTGGAACAGAAGCTGACGATTGCGCTGAAAGTGTCAACGCGCGTCAGCGTCATGGGCCATGGCCGCATCGTGTTCGAAGGACCGCCCGCGCAGTTGCATGAGCGCCAGGACGTCGTCCAGGAATGGCTGGCGGTCTGACCGCCGCCCGTACGCAAATCCTCTACAGGCACCTATCTTGGACCACACTCCCTTGGACCACCCCACAGAAGTCATCCATAGCGAACTGCGCGGCCAGCGCGTCGTCATTACCGGCGGCGCCAAGGGCATCGGCTTTTCCACCGCGCAAGCCTTCGTGCGCCAAGGCGCGCGCGTGGCCTTGCTGGACATGGACGCCGCCGCGCTGGACGCCGCCGTGGCGGACCTGAAAGCGGCGGGCGGCGACGCCATGGCCGTGCAGGCCTCCGTGACCGACGCCAACGCGGTCGAGCGCGCGTTCGCCCAGGTCGAACAGGCCTGGGGCGGCATCGACGTATTGATCAACAACGCTGGCATTTCCGCCAACAAACCCACGCTGGAAGTCACCGTGGACGAATGGCGCCGCGCTGTCGACATCAACCTGACAGGCGTATTTCTTTGCGCCCAGGCGGCTGGCCGCCGCATGGTGCCGGCCGGATCGGGTTGCATCATCAACCTGGCCTCGATGTACGGCGTGGTGGCCGCGCCCGACCGCGCCGCCTACTGCGCCACCAAGGGCGCCGTCGTGCTCTTGACCGAAACGCTGGCGGTGGAATGGGGCCCGATGGGGGTGCGCGTGAACGCGCTGGCGCCGGGCTACGTGGAAACCGACCTGGTGCGTGACCTGGCGGCGCGCGGCCGTCTTGACCCCGAACGTCTCAAGCAGCGCACGCCCTTGCGACGCATGGCGCAGCCGGCCGAGATGGCCGACCTGGCGGTTTTCCTGGCATCGCGCCAGGCCGCCTACATCACCGGACACACCCTGGTGGCCGATGGCGGCTGGAGCCGCTACAGCTACCTTTAATCGTACTGACGCTAAAAACATTCTGGAGACACACTCATGGCCACCTACCAACCGCTTGAGCCCCAAGCGCCCTGGCGGCAACTGACGGTTGACGCGGGCGACTGGCAGCAGGCGGACCCCGCCTTGCTCGGCACCATGCTGACCCAGTTGCACTGGATACGCGCCTTTGAAGAGGCCGTGCTGGAACTGGCCGCCGAAGGCCTGGTGCACGGCCCCGCGCACTCGTCCGTGGGCCAGGAAGGCGGCGCGGTCGGTTCCGTGCTGGCCTTGGGCGCGGGCGACCAGATCAACGGCTCGCATCGCGGGCACCATCAGTTTCTGGCCAAGGCGCTGCAACACGTCGCCCCGCTGGGCCTGGACCCGCGCAACCCGCTCACGCCCGCCATCGACGAGGTGCTGCAAAAAACGCTGGCCGAGATCATGGGCCTGGCGCAAGGGTTCTGCCGGGGCCGTGGGGGCAGCATGCACCTGCGCTGGCTGGAAGCGGGCGCGCTGGGCACCAACGCCATCGTGGGCGGCGGCGTGCCGCTGGCGGCGGGCGCGGGCTGGGCGCACAAGCACGCGGGCACCGACCGCGTGGCCGTCACCTACTTCGGCGACGGCGCGGTAAACATTGGGTCCGTGCTTGAAACGATGAATCTGACCGCCGCGTGGAAAACGCCGCTGTGCTTCTTCATTGAGAACAACCGCTACGCCGTGTCCACCACGGTGGAAGAATCCACCGCCGAACCGCGCCTGTCGGCACGCGGCCTGGCCTTCAACATTCCGTCGTGGAAGGTGGACGGCATGGATCCGCTGGCCGTGCATCTGGCCATGTCGGAAGCCGTGGCGCACATGCGCGCCGGCAACGGCCCGACCATCGTGGAAGTGGACGTGTACCGCTTCTTCCACCAGAACGGCCCGTTTCCCGGCAGCGCATTTGGCTACCGCACGAAAGACGAAGAAGCACAGTGGCGCCGCCGCGATCCCTTGGACAAGATCGCCACCGAAATGATGGGCCGCCAACTGATCACGCAAGCGGAAGTGGACGCGCTGCGCCAGCGCTGCAAGGACGTCATGAAAGACGTGTGCGGCCGCCTGACCGAAGCGGCGGACGGCGGCAAGCGCCGCGTGCGCGCCGACCTTTGGCCGCGCCCGGACTTCCGCGACGTGGGCCTGCGCAGTGATGGGTCCGAACTGGCCGGCCTGCGCTATCAGGACGCCGACGACTACACGGGCACCAAGGTCGAACGCAAGTTCGTCGACGCCGTGGCCGACGTGCTGGACCGCCGCATGGAAACCGACCCCGGCGTCGTGGTGCTGGGCGAAGACGTGCACCGCTTGAAGGGCGGCACCAACGGCGCCACGCGCGGCCTGAAGGACAAGTACCCCGACCGCGTGCTGGGCACCCCGATTTCCGAGAACGCCTTCGCCGGCTTGGGCGGCGGGCTGGCCATGGACGGGCGCTACAAGCCCATCGTTGAATTCATGTACCCCGACTTCATGTGGGTGGCGGCCGACCAGATCTTCAACCAGATCGGCAAGGCGCGCCATATGTTCGGCGGCGATATCGACGTGCCCTTCGTGCTGCGCACCAAGGTCGCGATGGGCACGGGCTACGGCTCGCAGCATTCGATGGACCCGGCCGGCATCTTCGCCACCGCGCCGGGCTGGCGCATCGTGGCGCCGTCCACGCCTTACGACTACGTGGGTCTGATGAACACCGCGCTGGCCTCCAAGGACCCGGTGCTGGTCATTGAACATGTGGACTTGTATGCGTCGTCGGGCGAAGTGGCCGATGGCGATCTGGACTACGCCATTCCGTTTGGCCGCGCCCGCGTGCGCCGCGAGGGCGGCAAGGTCACCATCCTGACCTACCTGTCGATGGTCAGCCGCGCGCTCAAGGCGGCCGAGGAAGCAGGCGTGGACGCCGAAGTGATCGACCTGCGCACGCTGGACCGCGCCAGCCTGGACTGGGACACCATCGGCGCCAGCATCCAGAAGACCAACAACGTGCTGATCGTGGAGCAAGGCGCGCGCGGCACGTCCTACGGCGCGATGCTGTCCGACGAGATCCAGCGCCGCTACTTCGATTGGCTGGATCAGCCGATCAAGCGCGTCACTGGCGGCGAAGCCTCGCCCAGCATCTCGAAGGTGCTGGAACGCGCGGCGTTCGCCGACACCGAGGAAGTGCTGGCGGGCCTGGCAGACGTGCTGGCTGATCTGGGAGAACAGGCATGAGCGCGCTGCACATGACCGTGCCGATGGAAGTCGGCATCTGCTGCCAGGACCTGGACGCGCTGCTGGCGTTCTACACGGACGTCGTCGGCCTGACGCTGGTGAACCGCGTGAGCGTGCCGGCCGACAAGGCGCGCGCGACCGGGCTGACCGCGCACGGCTACGACGTGGCGCGCTTGCAGACGCCTTACGGCGAACGCATCAAGCTGCTGCAACCCAGCGTGGCGCCTGACGCCGCCGTGCGCGGCGCGGCCATCCTGGACCGCCAGGGCGCCACCTACCTGACCTTTATCGTGCGTGACCTGGCCGGCGTGGTGCGCGGCCTGCAAGCGCGCGGCGTGGTGTTCGACAGCGCGCCCGCGCCGATGGAAGTGCGCCCCGGCACCTGGCTCGCATTCTTCCGCGACCCCGAAGGCAACGTGCTGGAACTGGTCGAATACGACGACCCCGCCGCCTACCGGCCCGACCTGGCCGCCGCCGCTAACTAGGACGAACATCGTGGCTCACCTTATCAAGCTTCCTTCAATTGCCGCCGATACGTCGGACGGCAACCTGCATCAGTGGCTAAAGAAAGAAGGCGACCCGGTTGCCGTCGGCGACGCGCTGGCGGAAATCGAAACCGAAAAAGCCATTGTCGAAATCAACGCCGAACACGCGGGCGTGCTGGGCCGCATCGTGGTCCCGGCCGGCGCGGCGTCGGTGCCGATCAATACGGTGATTGGTGTATTGCTGGCCGAGGGCGATGATGCATCGGCAATTGATCGCGTGTTGGCGGAACATGGTGGGACGGCGGCGGGATCGTCGGGTGCTGCCGCGGCTGCTGCTGGATCGTCGGGCAATACGGCATCAAGTGCTGCGACGTCGGCTGACGCAGCGTCGGCTGCTGTGAAGTCTGATGCCGGAGCGCCGGCCGCCAGATCGCCAGCCGCCAGCACCCCATCCGCGTCTGACGATGTGCCCGCCTCCAACACCCCCGTCCCCGGCGGACGCCTGTTCGCCAGCCCCTTGGCGCGCCGGCTGGCAGCGCAGTGGCATGTGAACTTGCTGGGCGTGACCGGCACCGGCCCACATGGCCGCATCGTGCGCCGCGACGTCGAATCCGCGCGCGACCGTGCGCACGATGCCACGACCGTGTCCCCGCCTTCGTCGACCCGCCCCGCTGCCCGCCGTGTGCCGCACACCGGCATGCGCCGCGCCATCGCCCGCCGCCTGACCGAAAGCAAGCAGAACGTGCCGCACTTCTACCTGTCGGTGGACTGCAAGATGGACGCGCTGCTGGCGTTGCGCTCGCAAGCCAATCAAGGCGGCGCGGTGAAGCTGTCGGTCAACGACTTCATCGTGCGCGCCGCCGCGCTGGCGCTGCGCGAAGTGCCTGAAGTGAATGTCAGTTGGCACGACGACGCCATCGAATACCACGCGGGCGCCGACATCTCAGTGGCCGTCGCCACCGACGGCGGTCTCGTCACGCCCATCGTGCGCGACGCCGACGTGAAGCCGCTGTTGGCCATCGCCGCCGAAATCGTCGAACTGGCCGGCCGCGCCAAGGTCAGCCGCTTGAAGCCCGAGGAATTCACGGGCGGATCGCTTACCGTCAGCAACCTGGGCATGTACGGCATCAGCCAGTTCGCCGCCATCATCAACCCGCCGCAGGCCGCCATCCTGGCCGTGGGCGCGGCCGAACGCCGGCCTGTCGTGGGCGAGAACGGCGAGCTGGTGGCAGCCACCGTCATGACGGTGACCTTGTCCGCTGACCACCGCGCAGTGGACGGCGCGGTCGGTGCGCGCTGGCTGGCGGCCTTGCGCACGCTGATCGAAAACCCCGTGCGAATTTTGCTGTGAGGTCGGTGATGACGAAAACGGATGCGGATTTCTTGCTGCGAGGCCCGCGATGACGAAGACTGAATTTGATCTTATCGTCGTGGGCGGCGGCCCCGGCGGCTACGTCGCCGCCATTCGCGCCGCGCAACTGGGCATGTCGGTGGCGCTGGTGGAACGCGCCGAGCTGGGCGGCATCTGCCTGAACTGGGGCTGCATTCCCACCAAGGCGCTGTTGCACAGCGCGACGGTGCTGCGCGCCTGCCAGGAAGCCTCGCACTACGGCGTAACGGGTTCCGGCGAGGCACGCGCCGACCTGGCCGCCATGGTCGCAAGGTCACGCAAGGTGGCGGGCCGGCTGGGCCAGGGCGTTGCACACCTGATGAAGAAGAACGGCGTGACGGTGTTCGCGGCCACGGCAAAGTTGGCGGGCGCGGGCAAGCTGGCGCTAGACAACGGTACGACGCTGGCGGGCAAACAGTCGATCGCCAACGGCACCACGCTGACGGCCAAGCACATCATTCTGGCGACCGGCGCGCGCGCCCGCGAACTACCCGCGTTACCAGTGGGCGAACGCATCTGGACCTATCGCCAAGCCTTGACGCCGGACGCGATCCCGAAGTCCTTGCTGGTGGTGGGTGCCGGCGCCATTGGAGCAGAGTTCGCCAGCTTCTACCGCGCCATCGGATCTGAAGTCACGCTGATCGACATGACGTCCGAAATCCTGCCGCAAGAAGACGCGGAAATTTCGCAGTTGGCGCGCAAGGCGTTTGAAAAGCAAGGCATCCGCGTGCTGACGCAATGCGCCGTCACAGCGTCTGCGTTGACCAACACGGGCGTCAAGGTCACGCTGGAACAGCAAGGCAAGAAGACGGAACTTGAAGTAGACCGTGTCATCGTCGCGGCCGGCATCGTGGGGAACGTGGAAAACCTGGGGCTGGAGCAAACGCGTGTGAGGGTCGAAAAAACCCACATCGTCACCGACGGTTTTTGCCGCACGGACGAACCGGGCATCTACGCCATCGGCGACGTGGCCGGCGCACCCTGGCTGGCCCACAAGGCCAGCCACGAAGCCGTGCTGTGCGTGGAAGCCATTGCCGGCAAAGCCGTTCACGCCATCGCCCCCCTGCGCATTCCCGCCTGCACGTATTCGTATCCGCAAGTGGCCAGCATCGGCATGACGGAAGCCCGTGCGCGCGAACACGCGAAGGTGCACGGCGGCGACATCCGCGTCGGCAAGTTCAGCTTCGCGGGCAACGGCAAGGCCATCGCCATGGGCGAAGACCAGGGCCTGGTGAAGACGGTGTTCGATGCAAAATCAGGAGAATTGCTGGGCGCCCACATCATCCACCCGGAAGCGTCAGAGCTGATCACGGGCTACGGCGTGGCAACCTCATTGGAGGCGACCGAGGAAGATCTGATGCACACCGTTTTCGCACACCCGACCTTGTCGGAAACACTGCACGAATCGGTATTAAACGCGTTTGGACGGGCGCTGCATGGGTAAGATCGCCTGATGGGTTCCGCGCGATCAGCGTCCGCCCACCGGTGACATGCAACACGCGCTGCACCCATCCTACAAAGGAACGGCCAGCCCACGTAGGATGGGTGCAGCGCGGCACCACCGTCAAAATCAAGCAACCGTCCATCGCGCGAAACCCATCAGCAAACGCATGAGCACCGCCGTTGATGGACACGACGACAAGAAACCCAACCATCACCCGTAGGATGGGTGCAGCGCGGCACCACCGTCAGAATCAAGCAACCGCCCATCGCGCGAAACCCATCACACCCGCCCCGCAAAAAAATCCAAAAAGCACGCAATCCGTCGCGACAATTGCGTATTCCGGTGGTACACCGCGTGCATCGGTTGCAGCTGATCGCTGTATACCCCTTCCATCACCTTCACCAACCGTCCCGCCGCAATATCCTCGCGCACGACGAAATCAGACAGGCAAGCGATGCCCACTCCCCGCAGCGCCAACTGCCGCTGCGTCTCGCCACTAGACGTCGCCAAGGTCGGCGTCGCCTGATAGCTGGTTCCGCCCGCATGCTTCAGCGGCCACAGGTTCAGGCTTTCGGGCTGTGTAAAACCCAGCACCTCATGCCTGGCCAAATCCTCCACCGTTTCCGGCGCCCCATGCCGGGCGATGTATTCCGGGCTGGCCATCATCCAGCGCGGTGACGGCCTCAGGACGCGCGCATGGAGCGTGGAATCCGTCAGCGGCCCCATACGAATCGCGATATCCGTGCGGTGCTCCATCAAATCCACGATGCGGTCGTTGCTGGTCAGCTCCAGCGATATTTCGGGATATTCCCGCCGGAACTCCCCCACGTGCGGCACCACGCAATGCAGCATCACCGGCACCGACGCGTCCACCCGCAAGCGTCCCGCCGGCCGCTGATGCACCATCCGCATGCACTCCTCGGCTTCTTCCAACGACGCCACGATCTGCCGCGCCTTGGGCAGGAAATGCGCGCCCTCTTCCGTCAGCTCCATGCGTCTTGTGGTGCGGTTAAGCAGCATCACGCCAAGGTCCTCTTCCAGCCGCGACAGCGCGCGGCTGACACCTGATGCGGTCTGGCCCAGGAGTTCAGCGGCGGCGCTGAGAGACCCCGCGTCCACCACCCCCAGGAACACGCGCAATGCGTCGGAATTCAAAGCCATGTGAAGCGTCCTTACGCTCGAAAAACAGCTGATCTACTGTGTGGGGAATTTACAGCTTTAATGCACTACCCCGCAGCGGCATCCCGCATCCACACTGCTGCCGCGCCAGCCCAAAAAAAACGGCGCCCCCAAAGGGCGCCGCTTCCCGCATCAACCAAACCCGATCAACGCTTGGCTTTCTGCTTCAACTGCGACAGGTCACGCACCGCGCCGCGATCAGCAGACGTGGCCAACGCCGCATAAGCCTGCAAGGCTTGCGACACCACACGCTCACGTCCGACCGGTTCCCAGCCATCCGCGCGCGCATCCATCGCGGCGCGGCGGCGGGCCAGTTCTTCGTCGGACACAGCCAGGTGCATCTTGCGGTTCGGGATGTCGATTTCGATCACATCGCCTTCTTCCACCAAACCAATCGTGCCGCCTTCGGCCGCTTCCGGCGAGGCGTGGCCGATCACCAGGCCCGACGATCCGCCCGAAAAGCGGCCATCGGTGAACAGCGCGCAGGTCTTGCCCAGGCCCTTGGACTTCAGGTACGACGTGGGGTACAGCATTTCCTGCATGCCCGGGCCGCCCTTGGGGCCTTCGTAGCGGATCACGACCACGTCGCCCGCCACGATCTTGTCGCCCAGGATGCCTTCAACGGCGTCGTCCTGGCTTTCGAACACGCGGGCGCGGCCCGTGAAGACCCATTGCGATTCGTCCACGCCGGCCGTCTTGACGATGCAGCCCTTCTCGGCCAGGTTGCCGTACAGCACGGCCAGGCCGCCGTCCTTGGAATAGGCGTTTTCCTTGCTGCGGATGCAGCCCGTCTGGCGGTCCGTGTCCAGCGTCAGGAAGGTGGCGTCCTGGCTGAAAGCGACCGTGGTGGGGATGCCGCCGGGAGCCGCGCGGTAGAACTTCTGCGCTTCTTCGCCCGCGCCGCCGGCCACGTCCCACTTCTGGATGGCGTTGCCCAGCGTGCCGCTGTGCACGTTGCCGCACGACAGATCCAGCAGATCGGCGCGCGCCAGTTCGCCCAGGATGCCCAGGATGCCGCCCGCGCGGTGCACGTCTTCAATGTGGTACTTGTCGGTGGCGGGCGCCGCCTTGCACAGGCAGGGCACCTTGCGCGAAATGCGGTCGATGTCGGCCATGGTGAAGTCCACGCCCGCTTCCTGCGCGGCAGCCAGCAAGTGCAGCACGGTATTCGTCGAACCGCCCATGGCCACGTCCAGCGCCATCGCGTTCTGGAAGGCGCTCTTGGTGGCGATGTTGCGCGGCAGAACCGATTCGTCTTCTTCCACGTAGTAGCGGCGGCACAGGTCAACCACCAGGCGGCCGGCTTGTTCGAACAAGCCCTTGCGCCAGGCGTGCGTGGCCACGATGGTGCCGTTACCCGGCAGCGCCAGGCCGATGGCTTCGGTCAGGCAGTTCATCGAGTTGGCGGTGAACATGCCGGAACAGGAGCCGCACGTCGGGCAGGCGCTGCGTTCCACTTCGGCCACTTCGGCGTCCGACACCTTCGGGTCGGCGGCCTTGATCATGGCGTCGATCAGGTCGATCTTGGCGATGACCTGGCCATCGGTGGGCGACTTGACCTTGCCGGCTTCCATCGGACCGCCAGACACGAACACGACCGGAATGTTCAGGCGCATGGCGGCCATCAGCATGCCCGGGGTGATCTTGTCGCAGTTCGAAATGCAGACCATGGCGTCGGCGCAGTGCGCGTTGACCATGTATTCGACCGAGTCGGCGATGAGTTCGCGCGACGGCAGCGAATACAGCATGCCGCCGTGGCCCATGGCGATGCCGTCATCGACGGCGATCGTGTTGAATTCCTTGGCGACGCCGCCGGCGGCTTCGATTTCCTTGGCGACCAGCGCGCCCAGGTCGCGCAGGTGCACGTGGCCCGGCACGAACTGCGTGAAGGAGTTCACCACCGCGATAATCGGCTTGCCGAAATCACCGTCCTTCATGCCAGTGGCGCGCCACAGGGCGCGGGCGCCGGCCATGTTGCGGCCGTGGGTCGATGTGCGGGAACGGTAGTGCGGCATGATTTGTCTCGAGTGCTGTTAGCGTGGCGGCAAAACGCTAAATAATACGCTGGATCGGGGCGGCACAGGCCGGACCCTCATTCCCGCAACGCCAGCAGCGCCTCTTGCAGATGACGCAGACCACGGCTAAGCGGCTTGTCGCGGCGCATCACGATGGCCAGTTCGCGCGACAGGCGGGGCGTCAGCGAGTGCACCGCCAGCGCATCGCGCTGCCCCGCGCCCGACACCGCCAGCTTGGGCAGCACCGCGCAGCCCAGCCCGGCCGCCACGATCTCCTTCATGGCTTCGGTGCTGCCTAGCTCCATGAAGGGCTTGGCCGCCATGCCCGCCGCCTCGAACCAGTCATCCACCAAACGGCGCGTGCGGGCACCGGGTTCAAACAGCACCAGCGGCCACGGCGCCAATGCCTGCGGCGTCACCTGAGCGGGAATGGAGGCCGCGTCGCGGGCGGGGAAGATCGCCACGAATTCGTCTTCGATCAGCGGCGTCACCTGAAACATCCGGCCCGGCGCGGGCAGGGTCACCAGCCCCATATCCAGCGTGTTGTTCTCCAGCCCACGCAGCATGTCAGCCGTGTTGCCGGTGCTGGCCACGATGTCCAGCGCGGGAAAGCGGCGGCGCAACTGCGCCAGCACGGGGGGCAGCAGATAGGTGCAGGCGGTGGCGCCCGTGCCCAGCCGGATGCGGCCGGACACCTGCGAGGCATGCGCCGTCATGGCTTGCTCGGCCTGCGCCAGCGCGGCGTCGATCACGCGGATATGGGTCAGCAGTTCCAGCCCCGCCGCCGTTGGCCCGGCACGGCGGCCCACCCGTTCGACAAGCTTCAAGCCAAAACGCCTTTCCAACTGGCGCACCTGCAGGCTGACCGCCGGCTGCGTCACGCCCCCGCGCTCGGCCGCGGCCGAGAAACTGCCCAGCTCAATAACCTGCGCGAAGAGGCGCAGATGGTCCAGGTTCAAACCGCGCATGCCGTTTACCCAAAGTTTTGCTTATGCAAATCATAATCTTCCAAAGCTTTATTTATGAATTGTTTAGCACCACACTGGCGGCTGGATTTTCCTTTCGATCTTTCGGCCCTGATATGTCGCCCCACACCCCCACCGTCCTGATCCGCGACAGCGCGGAAGCAGACCTGCCAGCCATCAAGACCATCTACGCCCACCACGTTGAACACGGCACCGCCTCGTTCGAGCTGGAACCGCCTTCCATCGCCGAAATGCGGCAGCGCCGCGCGGGCGTATTGGAAAAGGACATGCCGCACCTGGTGGCCGAGATCAACGGCGAGGTCGTCGGCTATGCCTACGTCACCCCCTACCGGCCGCGCCCCGCATACCGCCACACGGTCGAGGACTCGGTCTACGTCAAGGCTGGCCGCGCGGGCTTGGGCATCGGCGGCAAGCTGCTGGCTGAGCTGATCGCACGCTGCACCGCGGCGGGTTGGCGTCAGATGCTGGCGGTGGTGGGCGACAGCCGCAACGCCGCGTCGCTGGCGCTGCATGCCAGCCAGGGCTTTCATCCGGTGGGCACGCTGCGCTCGGTGGGCCACAAACATGGGGAATGGCGCGACACCGTACTGATGCAGCGCAGCCTGGGCGAAGGCGACAGCACGCCGCCGCAGCGCCCGTGATCGGGCCGCGCGCCGTCGTTTGCCTGGGCCTGACCCAGTTGGTGAACTGGGGCGTCACGTTTTACCTGATCGGCGCGTTCGGCCCCGCCATGACGGCCGACCTGGGCTGGAACGCCGCCGTGGTCTATGGCGGGTTTTCAGCCGCCATCGTCACGATGGCGCTGGTGTCGCCCTTGGCGGGCCGCGCCGTGGACCACTGGGGCGGGCATGTTGTGATGCCGGTGGGCGCCGTGCTGGCCGCAGCCGGTTGCGTATTGCTGGCCGCCGCGCACAGCGTGGTCTGGTACTACCTGGCCTGGCTGTTGCTGGGCATCGGCATGCGGCTAAGCCTGTACGACGCCGCCTTTGCCGCATTGGCGCGCGCGGGTGGTCCCACGGCGCGGCGGGCAATGTCGCAGATCACGCTGTTTGGCGGCTTGTCGTCCACGGCGATGTGGCCAGCGGGCCACGCACTGGCCGCCTGGCTGGGTTGGCGCGGCGCGGTGCTGGTGTATGCCGCGCTGGCGCTGGCCACCTTGCCGCTCTACCTGGCGCTGCCCCGCCAGCGCTATGCCGCGCCGGCCACCGCCGCCAACAGCAACGCCCCCGGCCTGACCCGCTCACCTGGAGAACGTCGTCTGGCGGGCACGCTTTACGCCATGATCGCCATGGTGACCAACTTCCTGGCGGCCGGCACCGCCGCGCATCTGATTGTCTTGCTGACCGGCGTGGGCCTGGCCAGCGCGGCGGCGGCCGGTGTGGCCGCGCTATGGGGCATCGGCCAATTCGCGGCGCGCATGGCGGATGTGGCCGTGGGCGCCAGGCTGCATCCCTTGACGCTGAATTGGGCCGTCACCGCGCTGATGCCGTTTTGCTTCGTGCTGGGCTGGTTCTCGAACGGCAACCTGTATGCCACCGCAGCCTATGCGTTTTTCTACGGCGCCTGCAACGGCCTGTTGACGATCACGCGCGGCACGCTGCCGCTGGCCTTGTTTGATTTCCGCAGCTACGGCTCGCTGGTCGGCGCGCTGCTGGTGCCCAGCTTCTTGCTGACGGCCGCGGCGCCCGTGGCGTATGCCTTCGTGATCCAGACCCAAGGCGCGCGCGCCGCCATGGCGATGTCCGTGGTCTTGGCGGCCGCGATTGCCGCGGCGGCCTGGGTGTTGCGAAAGCGGTTTATCGGCAGGGTGTCGGCAAGGGCCGTGTAGGTTCGCAACCCCTTCCAAACCTTTGGGCCGTTGCCCAAGCCGCCGCTGTCGAAAAAATCAGCCTTCGGCGGCGGAAGCCACCACCCACTTTTCCCAACCTATTTTCCTGAGCTTGCAGGCCGGGCATTCGCCGCAGCCATACCCCCAGTCGTGCCGCGCGCCACGCTCGCCCAGATAGCAGGTGTGGCTGTCTTCAACGACGATGTCCACCAAGGCGTCCCCGCCCAACTGATGCGCCAACGCCCAGGTTTCGGACTTGTCGATCCACATCAGCGGCGTTTCGATGGTGATGCGTGACCCCAGCCCCAAACCCAGCGCCACCTGTTGCGCCTTGATGGTGTCGTCGCGGCAATCGGGGTAGCCAGAAAAATCCGTTTCGCACATGCCGCCCACTAGCACATCGAGTTGGCGTCGATACCCCAGCGCCGCCGCCAGCGTCAGGAACAACAGGTTGCGCCCCGGCACGAAGGTGTTGGGCAGCCCGTTGGCCTGCATTTCGATGGCGCGGTCGCTGGTCATGGCGGTGTCGCCCACCTGGCCCAGCACCTTCAGGTCCAGCAGATGGTCTTCACCCAGGCGCGGCGCCCAGTCGGGGAAGTTGGCGCGGATTTCACGCAGCACGTTCAGCCGGGCCGATAGTTCGATGTGATGGCGTTGGCCGTAGTCGAACGCCACCGTTTCCACATGGGCATAACGGTCCAGCGCCCACGCCAGGCAAGTGGTGGAATCCTGGCCGCCCGAAAACAGCACGAGCGCGCGACGTTGATGATTTTGCATAAAGGGGGCTTCTAGAAAGACGAAGGGACATCACGGACTTTAACCGAGACAAACGCGCGCCCAGTAAGGAACGCTGCGTAAAATCAATCGGTTCGATTTTCCTGGTTTTGCCGCAACGCCCTTCCCTTTCCATCTTCAGCCCGACGGATCCACCGCCCGATGAAAGCCATTCGCCCGCAGTCCGACTCAGCAGAACCCTTGCGCCACGATATCCGGCTGCTAGGCCGTCTTTTAGGCACCGTCATTGAGGAATGCGAAGGCAAGCGTGTCTTTGACACCATCGAAACACTGCGCCGCACGGCGGTGAAATTTCGTCGCGAAGGCAATGAGGCGGACAGCAAGCTGCTGGAGCAGCGCGTCAAGCGCTTGCAAGGCAATGACCCGAATTCGGTGGCGCGCGCCTTCAGCTACTTCCTGCACCTGGCCAACATTGCCGAAGACCGCGACCAGAACCGCAGTCAGCGTGCCCGCGCCTTGGCCGGCGACACCGCCCCGCGCGGCAGCCTGCGCGATGCCGTGCAGACGCTGGGCAAGCAAGGCGTGGGCGTGGCCCGCATACGCCGGCTGCTGGCCGATGCCAGCGTGATGCCGGTGCTGACCGCGCACCCCACCGAAGTGCAGCGCAAAAGCACGCTGGACGTGCACCGAGAAATTGCCGCCGCGCTGGCCCAGCGCGGCAACCCGTTGACGCCGGAAGAGCTGGCCGAACTGGATGCCGCGCTGCTTGGCCGCGTGGCCACCTTGTGGCAGACCCGCATGCTGCGCTACACGCGCCTGACGGTGGCTGACGAGATCGAGAACGCGCTGTCTTACTACCGCAGCACCTTCCTGCAAGTCATCCCGCGCCTGTACGGGGATTTGTCCAAGCTTTTGAACCGCGAGCCCGCCAAGCCGTTTGCCGCCCCGCCCCCGCCGCTGGAACCGTTCCTGCGCATGGGCAGCTGGATCGGCGGCGACCGCGACGGCAATCCCAATGTGGATGCCAGCACGCTGGAGCGCGCGCTGCTGCGTCAGGCCACCGTGCTGTTCGAACACTATCTGCAAGAGGTGCACGCGCTGGGCGCGGAACTATCGATCACCACCATGCTGATTTCGGCCAACCCGGAATTGCTGGCGCTGGCCGACAACAGCGGCGACGATTCCCCGCACCGCCGCGACGAGCCCTATCGCCGCGCGCTGGTCGGTGTGTACGCCCGCCTGGCCGCCACCGCCCAGGCGCTGACGGGGCAGAACCTGGCGCGCCGCCGCACCGTCGCTGCGCCGGCCTACCAGGCGCCGCAGGAACTGTCGGCCGACCTGGCCATCATCGCCGCGTCGCTGGCGGCGCATCATGGCGCCCCGCTGGCCAAGCTGCGGCTGTCGGGCTTGCAACAGGCCATCGAGGTGTTCGGTTTCCACCTGGCCACCGTCGACCTGCGCCAAAGCTCCGACGTGCATGAAAACGCATTGGCCGAATTGTTCGAACGCGCCGGCGTCCAGCACGAGGGCAAGCCGCTGGACTACCTGTCGCTTGACGAAGACCAGCGCGTGGCGCTCTTGCGCGCCGAACTGGCCCAGGCCCGCCCGCTGGCCTCGCCCTGGATCGCCTACAGCGAAGACACCACGCGCGAACTGGCCGTGCTGCGCGCCGCCGCCGCCGGCCGCGCGCGCTATGGCAAGCAAGCGGTACGCCAGACCATCGTGTCGCACACCGAAACCTTGAGCGACCTGCTGGAAGTGATGGTGCTGCAAAAGGAAGCCGGCCTGATCGCACCGGCCGGCCAGGACATCGCGCCCGAAGACGGCCTGATGGTGGTGCCGCTATTCGAAACCATTCCCGACTTGCAGCGCGGCGCCGACATCATGGCCGCCTGGCTGGACTTGCCCGAAGTGCGCCAGCGCGTGAAGCAGGCGCAGAACGGCGCGCAGGAAGTCATGCTGGGCTATTCCGACAGCAACAAGGACGGCGGTTTTCTCACGTCGAACTGGTCGCTGTATCAGGCCGAACGCGCGCTGGTGGATGTGTTTTCGTCGCGCAACGTGCGACTGCGCCTGTTCCACGGACGCGGCGGTTCGGTGGGACGCGGCGGCGGTTCAAGCTTTGACGCCATCCTGTCGCAGCCCCCGGGCACGGTGGCCGGCCAGATCCGCCTGACCGAGCAAGGCGAAGTCATCCAAAGCAAGTACAAGGACGCCGAGGTGGGCCGCTGGCACCTGGAACTGCTGGTGGCGGCCACGCTGGAATCCAGCCTGGCGCCGCGCGCCGAGGCCACCAGCGCCGAAGACGCGCACATGGCGCAGCACGGCCCGGCGATGTCGTTCATGTCCGAAACCGCACAGCGCACCTACCGTGGCCTGGTCTACGACACGCCGCGCTTTGCCGAATATTTTTTCGCCGCCACTCCCATCAGTGAAATCGCGGGCTTGAACATCGGTTCACGCCCGGCCTCACGCAAGAAAGGCCAGCGCATCGAAGACCTGCGCGCCATACCCTGGGGCTTTTCGTGGGCGCAATGCCGCTTGATGTTGACCGGCTGGTACGGCATGGGCTCGGCCATCGAGGCCTATCTGGAAACGGGCGCCCCCGACGCCCCCCGCTCGCGCCGCGCCCGCCTGGCGCAACTGCGCGAGATGGCCCGCGAATGGCCGGCGTTTCGCACGCTGCTGTCCAATATGGAAATGGTGCTGGCCAAGTCCGACCTGGCCATCGCCGCGCGCTACGCGCAGTTGGTGCCGCAACGCGCGCTGCGCGAGCGCGTGTTCGGCATGATCAGCGCCGAACATGGCCGCACGCTGTCCATGCTGAAGCTGCTGACGCAGCGCGAGCTGCTGGCCGACAACCCGGCCCTGCAGGATTCGCTGCGCGAACGCTTTGCGTATATCGATCCCTTGAACTATTTGCAGATCGACCTGATCCGCCGCCACCGCGCGGCACAGAAACACCCCGAGGCGGACATCGACAAGCGAGTGCAGCGCGCCATCCACCTAACCATCAACGGCATCGCGGCGGGGCTGCGCAATTCCGGCTAGGCGGGCAGCGTCCACCTGCCGAACACCGGCTGATGCTGGTTTGTCCACCCCTGGAGACTTTTAGTACTATCCCTGACAGAAATTCTAAGTACGCACAAATGTTCGTATTTAGAACAAAATGATTTTTCTGGCCGAACGGCACGGAAAGGCATCCCCGGAAGAGACAGCGTTCCCCCTGATTCCCCGTGTGCCCGCCCGTGACGTTCGCCTGCAAGCATCAAGCGAGCCGTCATGGATACTCCCCTGAAAAATCTGGCCGTCATCGGCGCAGGCGCCATGGGCAGCGGCATTGCCGCCTTGTTCGCGTCGAAAGGACTGAACATCGTCCTGATCGACCCGATGGAAGGCGCGCTGGATCGCGCCCGCGCCGTCATCGACCGCCAGTTGAACGTCTACGCGCCCACCCAGGTGCAGGAAGCGCTCCAGCGCATCCGCATGGAACCTGGGCTGGAAGCCGCCGCCAACTGCGAGCTGGTGATCGAGGCCGTACCGGAAAACCTGGAACTCAAGCGCGGCATCTTCGCCAAGCTTGACGCGCTGTGCGCCCCGCACACGCTCTTCGCCACCAACACGTCAGGCCTGTCCATCAACGCGATCGCCAGCGCCGTGGCGCGCCGCGACCGCTTCGTGGGCACCCACTTCTTCACGCCGGCCGACGTCATTCCGCTGGTGGAAGTGGTGCGCAACGACGACACCTCGGAAGCCACCGTCGCCCAAGTCATGGCGACCTTGCGCTTTGCCGGCAAGCGGCCGGTGCTGGTGCGCCAGGACATCCCCGGTTTCATCGCCAACCGCATCCAGCACGCGCTGGCCCGCGAAGCCATTTCGCTCTTGGAGAAGGGCGTGGCCAGCGCGGAAGACATCGACGAAGTGGTCAAGTGGAGCCTGGGCATTCGCCTGGCCCTGTCCGGCCCGCTGGAACAGCGCGACATGAACGGCATCGACGTGCACTACGCGATTGCCAGCTACCTGTACAAAGACCTGGAAAACCGCACCGAGCCCTCCGACCTACTGAAAAGCAAGGTCGACAGCGGCCAGATCGGCGCCAAGAGCGGCCAGGGTTTCTACACCTGGAGCCCCGAGCGCCGCGAGCGCGTGCTGCGCGAGAAAAGCGCCGCGCTGGGCGAACTGGCGGCCTGGCTGAACGACAAGGCCGGCGACACCTGACGGCGCTTTGTTCCGACGCCGCAACCAAATTCAAGACAAAGACAGATAAGGCGCGGGGGCCACGCCCACCGCGCCATCGGGCCACGCGCCCCACCACACAAAGAAAATCAATCGTCGGTCTACCCGCGCATCGCCCCCCGATGACGCCCGGGAGCAGACACTAGAGAACCGCCTACGGAGTTGTTGGAGGCACCATGAATAAACTGGCTTCATTCTTTACCGAGCTGATGCGCAAGTATCTGCCGGATCCTTTTGTTTTCGCGATTGCACTGACGCTATTGACCGTGCTGCTGGCCATGGGCATCGAAGGCCAGAGCATCGGCGACGTGACCCGCGCCTGGGGCAAGGGCTTCTGGAGCCTGTTGGCCTTCACGACCCAGATGGCCGTGATTCTGGCCATGGGCTACGTGCTGGCCACCGCGCCGCTGACCGACCGCCTGCTGAACCGCATCGTCAGCCACGTGCACAAGCCGCACACCGCCATCATCGTCGCGACCCTGGTCGGCGGCGTGGGCAGCTATTTGAACTGGGGCTTTGGTCTCGTCATCGGCGGCATCGTCGCCAAGAAGCTGGCGTTGAAGGTCAAGGGCGTGCACTACCCGCTGATCATCGCGGCGGCCTATAGCGGCTTCACGATGTACGGCCTGGGCCTGTCCGCCAGCATCCCCGTGCTGGTCGCTACCCCCGGCCACCCCACCGCCAATCAGATGGGCACCATCCCGCTGTCGGAAACCATTTTCTCGGTGCCCATGCTGATCACCAGCCTGGTCATCATCATCACGCTGCCCTTGCTGAACGCCTGGCTGCACCCCAAGAAGGGTGAGAAGGTCGTTGAAGTGGACCCGGGCATCGACCGCGACGCCAACGCTTCCAACGCCGGCGAAGACATGCTGGAAAAAGGCACCATCGCCTCGAAGCTGAACAACAGCCGCATCCTGAGCATGCTGATCGGCGCGCTGGGCATTGCCTACGTGACGTTCCACTTCATGGACGGCGGCTCGCTGGACCTGAACCTGATCAACTTCATCATCCTGTTCCTGGGCATCATCCTGCTGGGCACGCCGGCCGCCTACGTGGCCAAGCTGACCGAAGGCATCAAGACGATCTCCGGCATCATCCTGCAGTATCCGTTCTACGCCGGCATCATGGCCATCATGGCCGCGTCGGGCCTGGTGACGTCGATCTCACAATTGTTCGTTGACTTCGCCACGCCGGCCACGCTGCCGTTCTGGGGCCTGATCAGCTCGTTCTTCATCAACTTCTTTGCGCCGTCCGCCGGTGGCCACTGGGTGATCCAGGGTCCGTTCATGATCGATGCGGCCAAGGAAATCGGCAGCGCCCTGAACCAGACGACCATGGCCGTCATGCTGGGCAACGCCTGGAACGATCTGGTGCAACCCTTCTGGATCCTGCCGGCGCTGGCTTTGTCCAAGCTGAAGCTGCGCGACGTGATGGGCTATACCGTCATCATGATGCTGTGGGTGGGCGTGATCCACATCACCGCCGTGCTGGCCTGGGGCTACGCCACGCACTGATCCACCGCGCTTTCTTTGAACAGACTGGAAACCGATATGAGCAAACCGACTGCGTATCTCGTCACCGGCGGCAGCGCCGGCATTGGCGCCGCCATCATCCGCATGCTGCTGGATGCGGGCCACAAAGTGGTCAACATCGACTACCGCCTGCCCGAGAATCCGCCAGCCGGGCTGGTCTCGTATCAGGCCGATCTGACCGATGAAGCGCGCACCAAGGAAGTCGCCGCCGAAGTCACCAGCGCCTACAACATCGTGGGCCTGGTGAACAACGCCGGCGCCACCCGCCCGGGCACGGCCGACACGGCCACCCTGGCGGATCTGGACTATGTGGTGAACCTGCATCTGCGCACCGCGCTGATCCTGGTGCAGGCCGCGCTGCCCGCCATGCGCGAAGCGGGCTTTGGCCGCATCGTGAACATGTCGTCGCGCGCCGCTTTAGGCAAGCCCGAGCGCGTAGTCTATTCGGCCACCAAGGCCGGGCTGGTGGGCCTGACGCGCACGCTGGCCATGGAACTGGGCGGCGACGGCATCACCGTCAACGCCATCGGCCCGGGCCCCATCGCGACCGACCTCTTCACCAAGAGCAATCCGGCGGGCGCTCCGCAAACCGAACGCATCATCAACAGCATCGTGGTCAAGCGCCTGGGCACGCCGGAAGACGTGGCGCGCGCCGCCATGTTCTTCCTGTCGCCGGACAACGGTTTCGTGACGGGCCAGATGTTGTATGTGTGTGGCGGCACGACGCTGGGCGTCGCCCCCATCTGAGCGCGCGCGCCATGCTGAACCACCTTGACCTTCGTGCCTGCCCGCCGCAACTAGCGGCGCAGCAGCGCGTGGTTGATCTGGTCGGCGGCGCGGCGCAAGGGTGGCAGGAAGGCGTCCAGCATGGCTTCGCGCGTAAAGCGGTTGGACTGCCCGCTGACGTTCATCGCGGCAATCACACGACCGCTGCGGTCAACAATGGGCACGGCCACCGATTGCAAACCGGGTTCCAGCTCTTGCGCCACGCAGGCGTAGCCATCGGCGCGCACGCCGGCCAGCAGACGCTTGAGTTCGGCGATGTCGGTGACGGTTTGCGGGGTGTAGGACTGGATCTGGCTCATGGCCAGCACCCGGTCCAGTTCCGTTTCCGGCAGGCCGGCCAGCAGCACGCGGCCCATCGACGTCACCCACGCCGGCAGGCGGCTGCCCACGGCCAGGTTGATGGTCATGACCTTGTGCGTGGACAAGCGCAGGATGTAGACGATGTCGGCGCCTTCCAGCACCGACACCGAGCACGATTCGCGCGTCTGCTCGGCCACTTCTTCCATGTACGGCAAGGCCAGGTTCCACAGCGGCGTGCCGGACAGATAGGCGTAGCCCAGTTCGAGAATGCGCGGGGTCAGTTCGAATTTGCGGTCGGTGACGGTGACGTAGCCCAGGTGTTCCAGGGTCAGCAGAATGCGGCGCGCGCCGGCACGGGTCAGCCCCGTCACGGCGGCCACTTCGGACAGCGTCATCTGCGAACGACCGGGGCCGAACGCTCGGATCACCGACAAGCCACGCGCGAAGGATTGCACGTAGCTGTCGCTGGGTTGTTGGGGGTCAAGCTCCGCCATCCGGTGGGTCCCAAGAGTAAAAAGCTCGCCGCTGGCGAGCCGATCGTTGCCGTTTCGGGCAACGCCAAACGATGGAGGATCGCCATGCGTCGGCCTGCCTTGACGCTGTGCGGTCCCCATGAAACGATGTTCTTCAGCAGAACGTAAGTTCTAATGAAGAACAAATTATGACACGCCACCTATGAGCGAACATCATGATCTCTAAGCTTGTTTCAAGCGCGGCGGCCGCCTTGGCGGACGTACCCGACGGCGCCACCGTCATGATCGGCGGCTTCGGCACTGCCGGCCAGCCCATGGAATTGATCGACGCCCTGCTCGAACAGGGCGCGAAAGACCTGGTCATCATCAACAACAACGCCGGCAACGGCACCACGGGCCTTGCCGCCCTCTTGGGCGCGAACCGCGTGCGCAAGATCATCTGCTCGTTCCCGCGCCAGGCGGACTCGCAGATTTTCGACGGCCTGTACCGCAGCGGCAAGCTGGAACTGGAACTGGTGCCGCAAGGCAACCTGGCCGAGCGCATCCGCGCCGCGGGCGCCGGCATCGGCGCGTTCTTCTCGCCCACCGGCTACGGCACCCCGCTGGCCGATGGCAAGGAAGTGCGCGAGATCAACGGCCGCCACTACGTGCTGGAATATCCGCTGCACGCCGACTACGCGCTGATCAAGGCCGAACGCGGCGACCGCTGGGGCAACCTGGTCTACCGCAAGACCGCCCGCAACTTCGGCCCCATCATGGCCAGCGCCGCGCGCGTGGCCGTGGCGCAGGTGCGCGAAGTGGTTGAGCTGGGCACGCTGGACCCCGAAACCGTCGTCACCCCCGGCATCTTCGTGCAGCGCGTCGTAGAAATCGACGCCGCCCCGGCCGCCAAGGAGCAGAAATGAGCACCAAACTGACCCGCGACCAGATCGCCGCCCGCGTCGCGCAGGACATTCCCGAAGGCGCCTACGTCAACCTGGGCATCGGCTTGCCCACGCTGGTGGCCAACCACCTGCCGGCTGACCGCGAAGTCATCCTGCATACCGAAAACGGCATGCTGGGCATGGGCCCCGCACCCGCCAAGGGCGAAGAAGACTACGACCTGATCAACGCCGGCAAGCAGCCCGTGACCGAACTGCCCGGCTGCTCGTTCTTCCATCACGCCGACTCGTTCGCGATGATGCGCGGCGGCCACCTGGACATCTGCGTGCTGGGCGCCTTCCAGGTGTCGCAACACGGCGACCTGGCCAACTGGCACACCGGCGCGCCCGACGCCATCCCCGCCGTGGGCGGCGCGATGGACCTGGCCATCGGCGCCAAAGACGTCTTCGTGATGATGGAACTGCAAACGCGCGAAGGCCAGAGCAAGCTGGTTGAGGCCTGCACGTATCCGCTGACGGGCGTGCGCTGCGTCTCGCGCGTGTACACGGACGTGGCCGTGTTCGACATCCGCGCCGACGGCGTCACCGTCACCGATATCTTCGGCGACGTCACCGCCGACGAACTGCTGGCCCTGACCGGCCTGCCGCTGAAATTTTCCCGCTAATCAGGAGCCCTCATCATGCTGTTCATGGTTCAAATGCAAGTCAACCTGCCCGTCGACATGCCGGCCGAGCAAGCCAACAAACTGAAGGCGGACGAAAAGGCGCTGGCCCAACAACTGCAACGCGACGGCAAGTGGAAAGAGCTGTGGCGCGTGGTTGGCCGCTACGCCAACGTCAGCATTTTCGATGTCGAAAGCAATGACGAACTGCACACGCTGCTGTCGTCTCTGCCGCTGTTTCCGTACATGGACATCAACGTCACGGCGCTGGCGCGCCACCCCTCGGCGATCTGACCGGAGCCTTCCATGCCCTACATCATTGAAACCTTCGACAAGCCCAACCACCAGGAAGTGCGCCAGCAGCATCGCGCGGCGCATCTGGAATACCTGGACGCCAACAAGCAGTTGCTGCTGGCCTGCGGCGCCAAGCTGCAAGACGACGGCAAGGACGCGGGCGGCGGCCTGTACATCGTTGACCTGGACACGCGCGAAGCCGCGCAACAGTTCATCGACGCCGATCCGTTCTCGCAAGCCAATCTGTTCGACCGCGTGACCATCACGCGCTGGCGCAAAGCCTACGTCGACGGCACCTGCCACCTGTAATCCTGTCGCGGCCGCCTTTGCGCGGCCGCAGTTTCATCCGAGGACTTCCCACATGGCTTACGCCGATCTCAGCCAAGCCCGGCTGTTCTACGTCATCGATGGCCCCGCCGACGCGCCGGTGCTCGTGCTTTCCAATTCGTTGGGCACCTGCTCCGACATGTGGGCGCGCCAGATTCCCGAACTGACCAAGCACTTTCGTGTGCTGCGCTACGACACGCGCGGCCACGGCAAGTCGTCGATTCCCGATGGCGAATACACGTTTGCGCAACTGGCCGGCGACGTCGCCGAACTGCTGGCGCATCTGAACATCAAGCGCGCGCATTTCTGCGGGCTGTCTATGGGCGGCCCGACCGGCATCGCGCTGGCGCTGGCGCACCCGGAACTGGTCGGCAAGCTGGTGCTGTGCAACACCGCCGCGCGCATCGGGTCGGTGGAAGGCTGGAGCACGCGCATCGCCGCCGTGGCCGAGCAGACGCTGGAAAAGATGGCGCCCACACTCGTGGAACGCTGGTTGACCGACGACTACCGCGCCGCCGAACCGGGCCTGACGCAAGTGCTGATCGACATGCTGCGCCGCACGCCGGACGCCGGTTATTCGGCCAACTGCGCCGCACTGCGCGACGCCGACTACCGCGAGCAAGTGTCCGCCATCACCGCGCCCACGCTGGTCATCAGCAGCACGCATGATCTGGCCGCGACCCCGACCCAGGGCAAGGAACTGGCCGCCGCCATCCCCGGCGCGCGCTATGTTGAATTGAATACGTCCCATATTTCAAACTGGGAACAACCGGAAGCCTTCACCCGCACGGTCGTCGACTTTCTGACGGAGTAAGCGCATGCAGCGCTGGAAACATCGGCCCGAAGGCTCCAACTGGGGCGATTTCGGGCCCGACGACCAGTTGGGTCGTTTGAATCTGATCACCGAAGAACAAGTGCTGAAGGGCGCGCGGGAAATCCGCGCGGGCAAGACGTTTTGCTTGTCGCTGCCTTTGGACCTGCCGGGCGGCAACGTGCTGAACCCGCGCCGCCATCCGCCGCAGCTGAGTCCGACCAAGCTTGCGGATACGCCGTATCTGAACTTTCCGCTGCGTAACGTCAACCCGGACGCGGTGGATGTATTGAGCGATGACCAGGTGCTGCTGTCGATGCAGTATTCCACGCAGTGGGATGCGTTGGCGCACGTGGGCGCGCTGTTTGATGCCGATGGCGACGGCAAGCCAGAGCTGCGCTACTACAACGGCTTTCAGGCGGGTGTGGACGTGGTCGGCCCGGCGGATGGCGAACATACCGGCTGCGGCTGCTCAACCGGCGGCCCGTCCGCGGCGTTGAAGCTGGGCGTGGAGAATCTGGCGCAGAAAGGCATGCAGGGGCGCGGCGTGCTGGTGGACCTGTTCCGCCACTACGGCCCGGGCCGCACGCTGATCGGCCATGCTGAGTTGATGCATGTGCTGGAAAAGGATGGCGTCACGGTGGAACGCGGCGACATGCTGGTGCTGCGTACCGGTTACGCCGAGGCTGTCGTGGCGATGAACGGCACGCCGGACCCGGAAGTGCTGCATACCTATGGAGCAGCGCTGGATGGAACGGATACGGCCTTGCTGCAATGGATCACGGACAGCGGCATCGCCGCGATCTGCGCGGACAACTACGCGGTTGAAGCGTACCCGGCCCGCGAAAAGACCGGTCCGCGCGCGATGCTGCCGCTGCATCACCATTGTCTGTTCAAGCTGGGATTGCCGCTGGCGGAGCTTTGGTATTTGAAAGACCTGGCGGAGTTTCTAGAGGCCAATGGCAGACATCATTTCATGCTGACCGCTCCACCGCTGCGTTTGCCGCACGCGATAGGGTCACCGGTGACGCCGATCGCGACTGTTTGATGGGTTTCGCGCGATTTCCATTGTGTTCCTTGCGGATGCCTTCTCGCGCTGCACCCATCCTACGGGTCGAATTGTAGGATGGGTGGAGCGCGCCAGATCGATCGCAAGAACCCCGCTGCATATCGCGCGAAACCCATCACGCGGCGGCGGAGGTGTGGCTGGATCGGCCATTTATCCACGGTCGTTTGATGGGTTTCGCGCGATTTCCATTGTGTTCCTTGCGAACACCTTCCCGCGCTGCACCCATCCTACGTGCCCATGACCGACGGCGCGACGCGACGAATGCCATGTTGCGCCATGAACGACGGCGTGGCGCGACGGACGCCATGACGTGCCCATACGACGAATGCCATGGCGCGCCTATGGACCGCTTTTCCCCACCCCGATCATCCCTTCAGACACGTACTCATGAACGTCTTGCGCGCATCGCCTGTCAATTTTTGATCGCCCGCCTTGGCGTTGCAGTCTTTCATTTTCTGCTGCTGCGGGGTCAGCGGCTTGCCGGATGACGTTGTCTCGCCTTTCAGGCAACTGCTCATGTAGGCCTTGCGCTCGTCGCCCGTCTTGCCCGTGGCCGACTTATTGCATTCCGTCATGCGCTGCTGCTGCGGCGTGGGGGTCTTGGCGGGGGTGGCGGGGGTTTGGGCTTGGGCCCCAAAAAAACATGCGGACAACACCATGGCCGAGGCCATCTGGGCAGTACGGGAAAGCATGAGTTTTCTCCCTTGCGTTTAGCGCCCGCCTGCGTGGGCACACGCATCAGACCGGGCTGCCGGCCGGTTGCCGACCCGGCCATCATCGAACAAACCGCCACGCGCCGCAAGCATCAGAAAGTTAGGAAAAGACAAGGCCGAAAAATCTCAATCCAGAGACATTCCGACGCATCCTTGTCATTAGCCGACGAATCTGGGAACAACCCACGCAACCTGTTACCGAATCATCCTTTTGACCCGTTGTGCAGGGGCGCGGAAAGGAGTGAGATAGCCCTGTCCGCCCGATATGCGGATGGCGCAAACGGCGGCGCAGACAAGCAAGCGCCCTCACGCCGGCACACTTGGAGACCGCCATGAAACTTGCCCTTGCTTCCCTTGCCTTGCTTGCCGGCCTGTCCGGCGCCGCCCACGCGCAAAGCCTGGCTTATGGCGTCACACTGGGCAACGTGCAGGCGGTGCGCGACACCAACATCAATATGTCCACCATCACCGGCTCACTGGCCAACCTGTCGGGCCGCCCCATCTCCAGCGCGGTGCTGACTTACGTGCTGTACGACGCACAGGGCCGCGAAGTGGGCCGGGTCAACGATGACGTGATCGGCCCGATTCCCCCCGGGCAGATCCGCTTGGTGAAGGCGGTGACGCCGCTGCAATTCACGAAAGTCACCGTGCTGGACGTACGGGCGCAATAGTCCGAACCGCAAAAAACCCTTATGTGAGCAGGGTTTAGACAGGTGGCTGTAGGGGCAAATATGGGAAAATTCCGCTTGCCGACTCGATAACAGGGGCTTCCAAACGAAGCCCCTTATTGCGTCTGTCGGCGTGCCAGCAAGCCTGGCCTAGATACTAGGAAGTGACCACCATGTTTCCCAAAAGACTCACCGAAGGCTATCAATCGTTCCTGGGCGGCCGTTTCCATTCGGAAAGCAGCCGCTATCAAAAGCTTGCCGAATTGGGGCAAAGCCCGGAAATCCTGCTTATTGGCTGCTGCGATTCGCGCGTGTCGCCGGAAGTGATTTTTGATGCCGGCCCGGGCGAAATGTTCGTGGTGCGCAACGTTGCCAACCTGGTTCCGCCCTGTGAGCCTGATTCAGAATCGTCCTACCACGGCACCAGCGCCGCCATCGAGTTCGCGGTCAACGGCCTGAACGTGAAGCACATCGTCGTGCTGGGCCACGCCTCTTGCGGCGGCATCCGTTCATTCTTCGACGACGCCAAGCCCCTGTCCAAGGGCGACTTCATCGGCAAATGGATGTCGCAGATCGAGCCCATGGCCGAGCGCCTGGGCCCCGGCTCCGGCGACCGCCAGACCAAACTCAAGCGCCTGGAACTGGCCGTGGTGGAACACAGCCTGAACAACCTGATGACGTTCCCGTCCATCCGCCGTCGCGTGGAAAAGGGCGAACTGGAATTGCACGGCACCTACTTCGGCGTGGCTACCGGCGTGCTGTTCCTGCGCGATCCGGAAACGGGTGAATTCAACCCCTGCCTGGAAACCGGCGTCACCGAATAAGGCGCATATCCGGTACGCTTGCGGCTGCTTTTCGCTTTCTTCAAAGACGCTACGCAACCGACAAGGACCGCTATGAAATTGTTTTTCTCGCCGGCTTCACCCTTCGTGCGCAAATGCATGGTCATTGCCCACGAACTGGGCCTGACAGAACGCATTGAAAAACTGCCCAGTGCCGCCGGCCCCGTCGCCCGTGACCAGAGCATCATCCCCAGCAACCCGCTGGGCAAGGTGCCCACCCTGATCACGGACGACGGCCAGGTGCTGTACGACAGCCGCGTCATCTGCGAGTACCTGAACGACCTGGGCGGCGGCACGCTGTTCCCCGCCAACGGCCGCGCGCGCTGGCAAGCACTGGCTGATCAGGCCTTGGGCGATGGCGTCATGGACGCGGCGCTGCTGGCCCGCTATGAAACCGCTCTGCGCCCGGAAGCCTTGCGCTGGTCCGATTGGGTTGACGGCCAGATGAGCAAGGCGCACGACGCACTGGCGCAACTGGAAAAGAACGTGGCCAGCCTGGAAGGCCGTGTCGATATCGGCACCATCACCATCGGCTGCGCCCTGGGCTACCTGGACTTCCGTTTCGCCAGCTACGACTGGCGCAGCACCCACCCCGGTGTTGCCGCGTGGTTCAAGACCTTCAACGCACGCCCGTCCATGCAGGCAACCCTGCCCCCGGCCTGACGCGGTTACGCTTTGACTCCTAGTGCGACGGGCTGACACGACGCCGCGCCCGCAACGCGGTAAATTTTGACGCAGGAAGTTCTGACGCCAAATATTGAACTTGTCAGCCCCCGGCAGAACCAAACCTCTGGTTCTTGTCGACTCGTACAGGGAGCAAGGATGAACGTCGCTGCGATCTCCCCCATTGCCCGCGTGGCCGCGCCCTACGCGGCGCACATCGCGCGGGTGGACGACACCCGCCCCAGTTGGGAAGCCGAACGCCTGGCCCAGACCGCGGCCGCGCGCGAGGCCCAGCGCAGCGCGCAGGCGCAAGCCGCGTGGGAAGCCCGGCGCGTTGCCCGCGTACGTGAAACGGCTGAAGCGGCTGATTCCGCCAAAGCGGCCAACGCCCCCGAATCTCCGTCACAAACCATTCACGCCCGCGCCGACGCGGCCACCCTTGCGGCAGCCGACGCGCTGCCCAAGCTGGATATCTTTCGCGATCAATACGCGGACACGCGACTGCGCCGCGCCCTTGACGCGTACGCCGCCCAGCCTGACCCGGTGGCCCAGCGCGCCGGCAACGCGAACGACCTGGGCACCATCGAAGGCCTGATGCCCTTGCAGGCGTATCGCGTTGCGATGGCCAACCCGCAAGTGCAGGAACTGCAAACCGCCGTGGCCATGAAGGCGGCGTCAGTGGCTGTGCCGGCGGTGGCCAATATCGGCGCCACCGAAAACGCCACGGACAACGCGCGCTACCGTCCCGGGTTTGCACCCGCCATGTCCTGAGCGTTGCACGGCCGCCAGCCCACGACGCGCGATGTAAAAAAGGCCGCCTGAAAATCAATCAGGCGGCCTTTCACCATTCAGCGCGCTCAGATCAGTGGAAGAATTCCGCGATCATCGTGGCGCCCATGAAGGTGCCGGCGTTGGCGGCCAGGGACACCACCACGATCTTCCAGCCCAGCTTGCGAAACGCCGGCAGATCCTTCAGGATCGACAGCCCGGCCATGGCCAGGATCACGGTCGTGAACGGCAGGAAGTTCACCTTGCCGACCAGCGCGATGATCTGGTCCGAGTACGGCAGCACGCCGGGGCAGCCCGCGGTCATGGCAATCAGCGACAGCACGAACACGGCCGGCAGCTTGGGCACCACACGCAGGATCAGGTCGGTCAGCACAACCAGAAGGATGATGATGCCCATGCCCGGCAGCGCGTCCATGAAGGGCACGTTGTAGCCCAGGCGGTTACCCACCAGCGCGAACAGGCCGCAGATGACATAGGCGGTCAGGCGGTCGCCAAAGCCCATCTTCGCGCCATGCGCCGGCACGTCGTCCGAGACGCTGTCGTCGACCACGGATTCCGATGCCTTGCCGCGCGAAAAGCGGCCCAGCACGGGTTCCAGCTTGCCGTACAGGAAGATGGTGGTCGGCAGCGAAATGAACAGCGTGAAGTACACGCCCACCACCGTCGTCAGCAAGTTGGCGGCGGCGGCCAGCGCGGCCACCTGGTGCGCCATTTCGGGCGTCTGCTGGGACGCAATGGCGCCCACGCCGGCGGCCATCATGCTGCCCGAACCGACGCCAGCGCCCATGGCCAGCGATCGCGGATCAAAAATGTTCAGGCTGGTGATGAAGCCGGCCATCAGCGCCACGAACAGCGCGCCGATCACCGTGCCCGTGATGTACTCGGCCATCACGCCACGGCCTTCCGGCGAGTTCATGCCGTAGCGCTCGCCGATGATGGCCAGGCTGGGCTCGCGGCCCACCGAGAACGTAGCGCCAATGGCTTCACGCTTGATGCCCAGCAACAGCGCCAGCGGCAGGCCGATGGCCATGGTGCCGAAGAAGTGCCCGAATTCCTGGAACACCAGCGCCCAGCCAGCCTCGCGGACCTGCGGCAACGCGCCGCCCACCATCAGGCCCAGCTTGGCCAGGAACGGCAGCAAGGCGTATTGCAGATAGCCGCTGATGCGGGTCTGCATGGCCTTGTCGATGGCGCTGCCCACAGGCATCCGCTGGCCAAAAGCCGCCACGATGGCGCCGATGAAAATGGCCCAAAGCATCGGTTGCAGAACGATCTTGCCCGGGCCCACCGAAAACGTGACGCTGCCAATCGCTTCGGAAATGACCACCACCAACAAGATGGCGGCAAGCATTCGAACGCGGACGGATAGCGACATGGAAGGCGCGGCCAGACTGGCGCTGGCGTAAGACATCAATTTCCCCTGATGAACGTGAGTATGTTTTCTTGCGGTTTGGCGATCCGGCGGCCGGCGATCCGGCGGCCGGCGATCCGGACACCCGACAGCGTGCGCGAACAGCAGGCGCGATTTTCGCCTGGGGGTCCGATCGGCAACCATGACATCGCGCGGGTATAAGCGTTGCGTAAAATGCAACGCATGGCCTTTTCCTGGGAGAATTTTGCACGACATCCCAAAAAATCCGGGTAAACCCTGATTCCCCACTGTGGATCTGCCGCTGCACCACCCTGCCCGCCGCCTGCCTTCAAGAGCCCGCCATGGATGAAAAACTAGACGCCCGCCGCACCCACTATTTCATGCAGGTCATGAGCCGGGGCTCCGTGCGCGGCGCCGCTGAAGTGCTGGACATGGACCCGTCCGCCGTCAGCCGCGCCATCGCCGCGCTGGAGCGCGACTGCGGCATGGCGTTGTTCGAACGCCGAGGGCGCGGAGTCGTGCCCACCGACGCCGGCCACATCCTGGCGCGCTATGTGAAGCGCCAGCAGAACATCCAGGAAAGCTTCTTTTCCGAGATCGACAGCCTGCGCAACGCCGAACGCGGCCATATCGACCTGGTGCTGGGTGAAGGCTTCGTCGAACTGATGTTCGACCGCGTGCTGCCCGGCTATTGGCGCAGTCATCCCGAGGTAACGTTGGACATCGACGTGGCGCGCACGTCGGAAATCGTGCAGCGCATCGTGGACGACCGCGCCTACATCGGACTGGTGTTCCAGCCGCCCAACGACGCGCGCCTGCGTACGCACTATTCGCGCCCCGAACCCATCCGCGCCATCGTGCAGCAAGACCATCCGCTGACCCGGCTAGACCGGCCGCTGCTGTTGACGGACCTGGCCGATTACCCCGGCGCGTCGATGCAGGAAGGGTTCGGGGTGCGACAACACATCCAGGCCGCCGAAATCAGCGAACAGGTGCGGCTGCGCAACGTGCTGACCACGTCGTCCTTCAAAGCGTTGTGGCAGTTCGCGGCGGCGGGCATCGGTTACGCGCTGACCCCGCCCATCGCCGTCACCGCCGACATGCGCGCCCAGCGCCTGGCCAGCCTGCCACTAGCCAACCCGATCCTGAATCAAGGCAGCCTGCACGTCCTGAGCCGCGCCGGCCGCCACATTTCCCCCGCCGCAAGAGAATTGCTGGACCACATCGTGCGCGGAATTGGCGCAGCGTAGTGCCAATCGCTGATCGTAGGATGGGTGAAGCGCGGGAGGGCCGACAACAGAACCCCAACGCCAAACGCGCGCAACCCATCGGACGGTAATTGCGCCGTGCCAGGCCGCGCCATGTATTCACCGCCGTCTGATGGGTTCGCGCGGTCGGCATTGGAGTTCTTGCCCGCGCCTAGCCGCGCGTCACCCATCCTTGTATGTTTTCATAGCACTTACCGATCTTGCTTCGGGGGTGCTGGGGATCGGGACGCACCCATCCAT
>NZ_JBCGCS010000029.1:0-66039 GCF_038594925.1 Achromobacter sp. JD-1
CCGGCTGATGGATGACGACGTCCCATACCCCAGCGCCCTCCCCACTGCAGAGGGCGCACCTACACCATACAAGGATGACGACGGGGCAGTCCGGAGCGAAGGCTCCGGACCGCAATCGTTGACCCGCGCCGCCAGGACGCCGCCGCCCCGGGCGTCTCAAGAACCATGCTCCGGGCGTCTCAAGAACCAGGCCCAGGGCGTCTCAGGAACCTCGCCCCGGGGCGCCCCAAGAACTACGCCCCAAGCATCTCAAGCCCCCCGCACACCAAGGGCATTCCCTCCCCTCCCTCGCTCCAAGCCTCCCGTACACTCCCCAAAAATCCGCCCCGCGCCGCCATAAAGCCCCGCCATGTTCGCCGACCTGAACCACCTATCCCATCACGCCGCCTGGCGCCGCCAGTTGGAAATGTTGCTGGAATCCGCCGGCGAAGGCATTTACGGGATCGACCTGCGTGGCCGTTGCATCTTCATCAACGGGGCCGGCGCCACCCTGCTCGGCTACACCCCTGACGAAGTTGTCGGCCGCAACATGCACTACCTCATCCATCACTCCCACGCCAACCGCGCCCTGATGCCCGTGCATGACTGCCGCATCTTCCAGGCCTTTCGCGAAGGCCGTGGCGTGCGCGTTGACGACGAAGTGCTCTGGCGCCGCGACGGCTCCTGCTTTGACGCCCAATACGCCTCCTACCCCATCCGCAACGACGGCGAAGTCGTCGGCGCCGTCGTCACGTTTTCAGACATCACCGACCGCAAGCGCATCGAACGCGAACTGCACAACACCCAGGCCCTGCTCGAACGCCGCGTCGGCGAACGCACCGCCGAACTCAGCAACGCCCACGACTCCCTGCGCCGCCTGTCCTCACACCTGTCCACCCTGCGCGAAGAAGAGCGCGCCCACATCGCCCGCAACATCCATGACGACCTCGGCGCATCCTTCACCGCCCTGCAACTGGACCTGAACTGGCTACGCCGCCAACTCGGCGCCAAGCCCGAACTGCAAACCCACGTTGACCGCATGCTGGAAGTCACCCAGACCGCCATGGGCGCCACCCGCCGCATCCTCAGCGACCTGCGCCCCGTCGTCCTTGACCACCTGGGCCTGTGGGCCGCCCTGGAAACCCTGCTGCAAGACCTGCAAACCCGCACCGGCCTGCAATGCCGCTACCTGTGCCCACCCGACACCGAACGCCGCCGCCTCGACCGCAACGCCGAAATCGCCGTCTACCGCATCGTCCAGGAACTGCTGACCAACGTGCAGCGCCACGCCTGCGCCCGCAGCGTCAGCGTCAGCGCCGTCTGGAGCGACGACGGCCTGCTGCTGACCGTGGAAGACGACGGCATCGGCATGCAACTGCCAGAAGCCCGCCACACCTTCGGCATACTTGGCATGCGTGAACGCGCGCGCGGCATCGGCGGCGACCTTGCCCTGGACAGCGCCCCCGGCGCCGGCATGCGCGCCCGCCTGCGCCTGAACCCCACCCGCGCCTGAACCCTACTTGCCCCGCTCCATGGCCCTGAACCTGCTCATCGTCGACGACCACCTCATCATCCGCCGAGGCCTGGCCCGCATCCTGGAAGAAGACCCGCGCGTGGCCCTCGTACACGAAGCCGCCGACGCCCCCTCCGCCCTGCGCGCGCTGCGCCAGACCCGCTACAACGCCATGGTGCTGGACGTGGCCCTGGGCGAACGCGACGGCCTCGACGTCCTGAAAACCGTGCGCGCCGACTACCCCGCCCTGGGCGTCGTCATGCTCTCCGTCTACCCCGAAACCCAGTTCGCGGTGCGCGCCCTGCGCACCGGCGCCCACGCCTACCTGAATAAAGGCTGCGACCCCGACGAACTGCTGTCCGCCCTGATCAACGCCGCCGCCGGCAAGCTCTACGTCACTCCCACCGTGGCCGAACTGCTGGCCCACACCGTGCGCCAGGACAGCACCCGCCCCCCGCACGAACAACTCTCCAACCGCGAATTCCAGGTCCTGCAGTTGCTGGTGGCCGGCCGTTCGGTATCCGCCATCGGCGAACAACTGGCCCTGTCGGTCAACACCATCTCCACCTACCGCAGCCGCATCTTCGAAAAGCTCGGCGTGCGCACGCTCGTCGAACTGGTGGCCTACGCCAACACGCACCACCTGGGTGCGCTCTAGCCGCCTTGCGCACCAGCACGGCGCAGCGTCGCACCGCGTAGTAGACCCCCTACACGCATATCGTCGAACCGGGGATACCGGCCCCGCGCGCCCGGCCCCATGATGGCTCCAATCCCCCCCTGGCCGGAGCCATCCCATGTCCCTATTCAGCAATCCGTTCGACGCCAACAGCCGTCTTGCCTGCGGCTGCGGCCGCCACGCCTCGCAAGCCGAACATGACCGCGCCGTGCAGTCCGTCACGGACAATGCAGTCGACCAGGCGGTGATGCGCGCCCTGTTTCCGGAAGACGGACTGCGCCGCCGCTTCCTGCGCGCGGTGGGCGGCGGCACCGCCATGGCCGCCATTGCGTCGATCTTCCCGCTGGCCGCCGCCCGCGAAGCCTTCGCGCAATCCACCGGCCCGCTGGAAAAGCAAAAGCTGAAGGTCGGCTTCATTCCCATCACCTGCGCCACGCCCATCATCATGGCGCACCCCATGGGCTTCTATGCCAAGCAAGGGCTGGACGTGGAAGTGGTCAAGACCGCCGGCTGGGCGCTGGTGCGCGACAAGGCCATGTCCGGCGAATACGACGCCGCCCACATGCTGTCGCCCATGCCGCTGGCCATCTCGCTGGGCGTGGGCGCCAGCCGCGCCGTGCCGTGGACCATGCCCGCCGTGGAGAACATCAACGGCCAGGCCATCACGCTGTCCATGAAACACAAGGACCGCCGCGATCCCAAGGACTGGAAGGGCTTCAAGTTCGCCGTGCCGTTCGACTATTCCATGCACAACTACCTGTTGCGCTACTACCTGGCCGAACACGGCCTGGACCCCGACACCGACGTGCAGATCCGTTCCGTGCCGCCCCCTGAAATGGTGGCCAACCTGCGCGCCGACAACATCGACGGCTTCCTGGCGCCCGACCCCGTCAACCAGCGCGCGGTCTACGACGGCGTGGGCTTCATCCACACGCTGTCCAAAACCATCTGGGATGGTCACCCCTGCTGCGCCTTCGCCGCCAGCCAGGAATTCGTGAAGACCATGCCCAACACCTACCAGGCCTTGTTGAAGTCCATCATCGAAGCCACCGCCTACGCCCGCAACCCCGCGCATCGCAAGGAAATCGCCGCCGCCATCGCCGCGCCCAACTACCTGAACCAGCCCGTCACCGTGGTCGAACAGGTGCTGACCGGCACCTACGCCGACGGCCTGGGCAAAGTGCTGACCGACCCCAACCGCATCGACTTCGATCCCATGCCGTGGCAGTCCTTCGCTGTGTGGATCCTGACGCAGATGAAGCGCTGGGGCCAGGTCAAGGGCGACATCGACTACCAGAAGGTGGCCAGCGAGGTCTTCCTGGCGACCGACGCCGTGCGCCTCATGCGCGAGGCCGGCCTGACCCCGCCCGCCGAATCGGCCAAGAGCTTCAGCGTCATGGGCAAGCCGTTTGACCCGGCCCAGCCCGAGGCCTATCTGGCCAGCTTCAAGATCCGGAGAACCTGATGCGGTCGGTGCAATATTGGCGGGCCACGTTTCTGTCCGTCGCGCTGTTCCTGGCGTTTTTGCTGCTGTGGCACGCCGCCACGCGCCCCGACACGGGCGACGTAACGGTGGACCCGGCCTACGCCGCGCTGGTCGGCAATGCCGCGGCCAGCGGTTCCAAGACGCCGTTTCCCGGCCCGGCCGACGTGGGTGAAAAGCTGTGGCAACACATCAAGGACCCGTTCTATGACCGTGGCCCCAACGACAAGGGCATCGGCGTGCAACTGGCGTATTCGGTAGCGCGCGTGCTGGCCGGCTTCAGCCTGGCCGCGCTGGTGGCGATACCGCTGGGCTTTCTGATCGGCATGTCCAAGACCGTCTACCGCGCCTTCGACCCCTTCATCCAGGTGCTCAAGCCCATTTCACCCCTGGCCTGGATGCCGCTGGCGCTCTACACCATCCAGGACGCCGACACCTCCGCCATCTTCGTCATCTTCATTTGCTCGCTATGGCCGATGCTGGTGAACACCGCGTTTGGCGTGGGCGCCGTGCGGCAAGACTGGCTGAACGTGGCGCGCACGCTGGAAGTGTCACGCCTGCGCACCGCCTTGCAGGTGATCCTGCCCGCCGCCGCGCCCACCATCATGACCGGCATGCGCATTTCGGTAGGCATCGCCTGGCTGGTGATCGTGGCAGCGGAAATGCTGATCGGCGGGACCGGCATCGGCTACTTCGTGTGGAATGAATGGAACAACCTGTCGATAGCCAACATCATCTGCGCCATCTTCTTCATCGGCCTGATCGGCATGCTGCTGGACACCGTGCTGGCACGCGCCGCGCGGCTGGTCAGCTATCGGGAGTAACGCCATGAGCCATGCATTCCTGCAAGTCCAGGGCCTGGGCAAACGCTACCCCGGGCGCAACGGCCAGCCCCAGCCGCCCGTGTTCGAGAACGTGGATTTCGACATCGAGCAAGGCCAGTTCGTTTGCGTGATCGGCCATTCCGGTTGCGGCAAGACCACCATCCTGAACGTGCTGGCCGGCATCGACGACACCAACGAAGGCGTCGTCATCATGGACGGCCGCCAGATCTCGGGCCCGTCGCTGGAACGCGGCGTGGTGTTCCAGGCGCATGCGTTGCTGCCCTGGCTGACCGCGCTGCAAAACGTGGAATTCGGCGTGCGTTCGCGCTGGCCCGCCTATAGCCGCGAGCAAGTGCGCGAACACAGCCTGCGCTACCTGGACATGGTGGGCTTGGCGCAGGCGGCCGGCAAGAAGCCCAGCGAACTGTCGGGCGGCATGAAGCAGCGCGTGGGTATTGCGCGCGCCTTTGCCATTCAGCCCAAGATGCTGTTGCTGGACGAACCCTTTGGCGCGCTGGACGCGTTAACGCGCGGCACCATCCAGGACGAGCTGCGCGGCATCGTGCAGCAAACGCGCCAGACCGTATTCATGATCACGCACGACGTGGACGAAGCCATTCTGCTGTCGGACCGCATCCTGCTCATGAGCGCGGGCCCCTACGCCCGCATTGCCGAGTCCGTCAGCGTGGACCTGCCGCGCGACCGAACCCGCGCCAGCCTGCATCACGAACCCCGCTACTACGACATTCGCAACCATCTCGTCGACTTCCTGGTCGACAAGGCATCCCACAAGGAGGGAACCCCATCATGATGTCCCGCGCTGAAGTGACCGAACTGGTCGTTACCCGCAAACTGGAAAAAAAGCTGTCCTGGAGCGCCATTGCCGAAGCCGTCGGCCAAAGCAAGGAATGGACCACCGCCGCGCTGCTGGGCCAGATGACGCTGACCGAAGAACAGGCGCTTGCCGCCGCCCGCATCCTGGACCTGCCGGATGACGCCGTGCTGCAACTGCAAGTGGTGCCTTACAAGGGCTCGCTGCCCACCACGGTGCCTACCGACCCGCTGATCTACCGCTTCTATGAGCTGATCAACGTCTACGGCACCACCTTCAAGGCGCTGATCCATGAAGAGTTTGGCGACGGCATCATGAGCGCCATCGATTTCAAGATGGACTTGCAGCGCGAAGCCGACCCCAAGGGCGACCGCGTGCAGATCGTGATGAGCGGCAAGTTCCTGCCGTACAAGATGTATTGATGGCTTGGGCTGCGCGCCCCGCGTCAAGACCGGGGCGCGTTTGGGTTGCTGTGTTGGCTGCTGTGTTGGCCTAGCCTTCCACCGCCAACTCTTCCCAGCCCAGCTCGCGCGTGCGCTGCAAGGTGGCCGTGACTTGCGCCGCCGCCTCGCGCGCCGCTTCAGGCAGGTCCTGTCCGGTCAACAGCTTGGCCGTCAGGCTGGCCATGAACACGTCGCCGGTGCCATGCACCGACGGCGGGATGGCGATTTCCGGATGCGTCACGACGTTGAGCGTGTCGCGCGTGACCACCGCCAACTGCAAGGCGCCCGGTTCCGCCGCCATCGGCGCGGCGCTGGTCACCACAATCCATTGCGGCCCCAACGCGATCAGTTCACGCGCCGCCGCCGCCACCTCGTCCATCGTCGCCAAGGGTCGGCCCACCAGCATTTCAAGTTCAAAGTGATTCGGCGTCATGCCGTCGGCCAGCGGCACCAACAAGTCACGGTACTGCGCGACCAGACCCGCGTCCACATACAAGCCGTCATTGCGGTCGCCCATGACCGGGTCGATATGCACGCGCAGGTCCGGCCGCGCGGCGCGCAAGGCCGGCAACCAGCTTGCCAGCAGGTCCGCCTGCCCCGGCTGCCCCAGATACCCGCAGACCACAGCGCGCGCCACGCGGGTCACGCCGCGCTCGTCCAGGCCCTTCAACAAACCGGCGAACCAGTCCAACGAAACGGCCCCGCCATGCAGCGTGGGATAGTGCGGCGTATTGCTCAGCACCACCGTGGGCACGGCGATGGCGCGCAGGCCCGCGCGGCGGAAGATCGGCATGGCGGCGTTGTTGCCGACATAGCCGTAGACAACTTGGGACTGGATCGAAATGACGTCCACCTGCGCGGTGAAGGCGGGCAACGCTGCGCCGGGCGTGGGGGCAGCGGAAATGGCGGTCATACGGCGGGCTCCTGACAGGAACTTAAGGTTGCATGCCGGCAAGCGACCGGCTGCGCAACATTCTAGTCCGCTGCGGCGCCCTGGCATGCCGCGGCCAGCCAGGCGGCGCCGTCCCGCACCGCGCGAACAACGCCGCCTAGGTGGGGCGCGTAGGGATAGGCCACCGACGACACGACCCGGCATTGCCCCATTTGCGGATGCGCGGTGTTCATCAAGTACTGGACGCCGCCCGTGGCGGTCGGCACGCGCAGCAACAGGGTGTCACCCCCCGCCAGCCAGGCGTCGCCCACCGCCCGCGTGGCGCGCAGATCGGTCTGCCAATGCGGCGGAGGCTCGGCCACGCCCACCGCGCGAGCGGGCGCCCCCACCTCCAGCAGCAGGTAATCGCGCGGCAAGGCGTCAGGATGCGGCACCTCGGCCAACGCCAGTCGCGCGAGCACCGCGGCGGCCGGGCTTGCATCCAGCACGATCACCGGGGCGCCCGCCTCGTGCCACCGGCCCGCCGGCAGCGCGCGCGGCTGCACGTCCTGGGCATTGCTCAAGCGCCACAGGGCAATCATGGGCCGTTTCCTTCGTCGATATCCACCAGCCATTGTTCGATCTGGGCGGCGTAGCGCCCGTGCTGGCACACCCGCAACGGCACCCGTCCAAGCAGCCGCCGCTTGGGCGCGCTGAGCCAGCGATACGCGTGATCGCGGTCGCCGAAAACCAGTTCAGCCAACCACACCACCCGGATAGCGCGATGCAGCACGCGCAGGTCAGCCAGGTCCAGGCCCAGCGCACGCGGTGCCTGCGCGGCTGTGGGTTCGGAGATTCCCGAGGGCATTCCCAGGGGCACGCCCATGGGCATCAACGGAAACCAACGCGCAAGATCATTCGGGAACGCCTGGCGCAGCGCTTGCAGTAACGCCGCCGCGCTTCGCAAGCTGGCGGGCGGCTGGGCGTGGCCCAGCACCCGCGTCAGGCGCGCGTCCAACGCCACCGTGACGGCGCTTGCCGCGTCACGGGGCGCGGGCAACGGACGGCGCGCCTGCCTGGGCGGCCGCGTTCTGTTCGAACGCGGCATTGAGGGCAGCGCCATCGATGCTGACGGTTCCGGCATTCAGCAAACCCTCCATATAGGCCCGCGCGGCCAGTTCCTGACGTTGGTTACGCAGCGCGGCGCGCAGCGCCGGCCTGACTTGGTCGAACGGCGTCACGCTGGCCGGCTGCAACGCCGCCAGCTTCAGGATGTGAAAACCGGCGGCCGACTGCACCGGGGCCGACACATCGCCGGCCTTCATCTGCTGCACCACCGGACGCATCTCCGGCGTCAACTGCGTCAACGGCACATAGCCGATGTCGCCGCCTTGCGCGCGCGTGGTCTCGTCACGCGAATTGGCCTGCGCCAGCGCCGCGAAGTCGGCCTTGGGCGCCTGCGCCCGCTTGGCCAGGTCCAGCGCCTGCTTGCGCGCCGCCGCCACCGCGTCGGCATCCGCCAACGGCGCGGGCAGGAAGATCTGGCTGACGCGATATTGCGCCGGCTCGGTCAGTTGCGGCTTGGCGCGTTCGTAAGCCGCTTGCAGCTCAGCCTCGCCGGGATAATCGTCCGGCGCGCGGCTGACGGATTCCAGATAGCTCTGCACCACGATGCGTTCCTGCGCAGCCTGCACCGCCTGTTTGATATCGGGCTTGTCCTGCCAGCCCTGCGCGCGTGCCTGCTCGATCAGCGCCTTCTCGGCCAGACGCCCGCGCAGCCACTGGTCCAGGCCCGCGCGGTTGTCCTGCAATTGCTGACGCGCCTGCGGCGGCAAGGCCTGCAATTGACGCATCAATTCGTCGCGTTCAACACGCACGGTGCCCAAGGTGGCAATGGCCGGGGCTTGGGGAACCGGCGCGGCCGTCGCGACCTTGGTCGCCGTGGCGCCCGGCGGCGAGGCCGCGGGCGCGGCGGACGCCACGGCTTTGGCCGGCGCCGGAGCGGGCTCGCTGCTTTGGGCATCGTTGCCGCGCATCAACGCGACGGCGCCCGCCAGCACCGCGATTAGCAGCACGGCTGCCGTCACGCGCAATTGCTTGTTGGAAGTCAGAGTCTTGGTCATGGATTGCACCCTTTGCCAGGCAAGCCGCGTTAGGCTAGCGCCGTTGTCTCGGCCGCGTCGGCTTCCGGTTCGGTTTGCGGCTCGGCCTGCTGCTCGGCTTGCGGCTCGGCTTGCACTGCCTGCCCCGCCTCGCCTTGCTCCGCCGAGGCGTTAGCGCGCAAGAACAACAGAAACTCTTGCAGCAAGCGGTCCCAAAGTTCGGTCGTGGCGCGTAGATACGATTCCGACACGCCGCCGGCCACGATCACGTCCAGTTCCAACACCAGGAACACGCCTTGCACCGACAGGCGGGCAAAGCGCTTTTCCACGTTCCATCGCTCGGCCAGACCGGCCGGCAGCTCGCCTTGCACGCGCAACGCGCAGCTCAGCGTGTAGTCCAGATAATGGCCATCCTGCTGGGCCGGGTTGCCCATGCGGGCGGCAAAGCCCACGCCCTGGCTGGCACTCAGCAGTTGCACCATGCCGTTCTGCTCGGACAGCGTTACGCGGTAGCCAACGGATTGCAGCAGGGCTTGCAGGCGTTCGGCGTTCACATCAAGAATCAGGTTCGATTCGGTCATTTCAGGTTTCCAGGAATAAAGAATGGGCAATCGGGAAAGGCTACGGCGTGGACGTTGCAGCAGCTTGACTTTGGGGCGCTTGCGCGTCGTAGAGCTTGTCGCCGTACGCCTGCGCCTGCTCTTCGAACTGCACGCGGGCCTTGCCCGCAAAGGGTTGCTTGAGCGCCAGAATGTCGCCCGTGCTGATCCGTTCATAGGCATTCAGAATGTCTTTGCCGGCCTGGTACATCTCGCGGTTTTTCGCCAGGCACACCTTGACCTCTTCATCGCGCTGCGCCAGGTTGCGCGCCAGCGCCACGCGCTCCGTTTCCTTGGCGCGCGCCAGCGTCAACAGTTCGTCGTAGGCGCCCTTGAACTTGCCCAGCTGCGCATGGCTGGCGGCCACTTGGGCCTGGGCGCTTTCCGTCAAGGCGTCTTGTTGCGCCGCCAGCTTCTCGGCCTGCCCACGGCTCTTGGCCAACTGCGCGCGCAGCGACTCCAGCTCTTTCTGCGCGGCGTCCAGCTGCGCTTGGGTGGCCGCCTTGGCCGCGTTGATCTGGGCTTGCTCGCTTTGCAATTGCTGTAGCTGCTGCGTGGTGCTGCGCAACTGGGTGCGCAGGCGCTCTTCCATGGTTTCGGCCTGAACGCCGCCAGACAGGGAAAGGCCCGCCGCGCACAGCGCCACGGCGGCGGCCAGACGCCGGCCGCGCCCGGCCGTGGGGGAATGACGGGATTCATTCCATACGAGGTGCATGTCCATGGCCTTAGAACCTGGCGTTGATTTCGAACTGCATGGTGTCGATGGCCAGCGGCTCACCATAGATCTCCTTGGTGCTCATCCAGCGGAACACGCCATACACGTTCTTCTCGAAGGCATAGCCCGCGCCGATGTAGTAGCCGCGCGCGTTGGTGCCGCCCTGATGGAACGACGAATCGTTGAAAGCATCGGGCAGTGCGTCCGGCTGAATGTACTTGTAGCCAACGAAGGCCAGCCAGTCGCCCTTGTCTTTCAGGTCATACGAACGGCCCAACGTGGCTTGCAGCATCCAGGCGTTGGGGCCGCTTTCGACGTTGCCGTTGTCGTCGAAGTTGTTGACGATGTAGCCCTGCGAGCGGCTGGCCATCTTGCCCTTGCTGTAGGCCAGGTTGTGGATGAAGTTGCCGTTCACGCGCAGGCCCAGGCCATCGAACACGCGGGTATCCCAACGCAGGTTCAGATCCAGCAGGTCGAACTTCGAGGCCAGGCCCACGTATTGCGGCTGCGGCGTGTTGGCCGGGTCGAGCGGGTTGGGGGCGATATTGCGCAAGAGGAACAACGTGTTGCCCTTTTGCATGAAGGCGGGCCGCGACCAGTCGGTATCGCAGTTTTCGTCGCCCGCCCACGGCGAGCACGCGCTTGAGCGCTTGCCGGCGATGTTGTCGAAGTGGTAGTACGCCAGCGCCCCGCGCAGGCTGTTCTGGTTATTGACCTTCCAGTCGGCGCCCACCTGCGCGCCCAACAGCCATTTGTTTTCGCTTGCGCCTTCCGACATGGACGACGCGTTCCAGCCGTTGTTCGCGTACTCGGTCGCAAACGCGCCCAGCGTGCCGAACAAGGTCACATCGCGGCCTTGCAGCGGATGCTTGAAGATGGCCGCGATACCGTCGAAATTCAGATCATTGGAGAACAGCGTATCGGTGGATTCGAACGGGTTGGCGATGCGGCCGCCGGTTACCGTGGCCCAGGTGGCGGGACGATAGGTCAGGTAAGCCTGGTCAAGCCAGATTTCCTTCTTGCCCATGCCGCCGCCCAAGGTCTGGGACGTGGATACCGGGCTGTCGTCGCTGCCGGTGGCCAAGCGGATGCCCGCCGTCCAGGCTTCGGAAATTTCGGCGCGCACCCCAAGACGGGCGCGAATGCGCAACTGGTTGCGGCGGTCTTCGCGCGTGTTCAGCATGGGCGGATAACCGCCGTTGCTGTTCTGGTTGACGTCGTACGGGCCGTTGGCGTTGAGCTTGGCGAAATTGACAATCTCGTTGCTGTTGCTGCCGTTGTAGAAGCGCGATTCGTCACGCACGCGGACGTCGCCTTCCACGGTGATGCGCGACACCCATTCCGGGAAGGTATTGGGTTGTGCCCAGTTCTCTTCCTTGGCCTGCACCATGACTTCGGCCTTGACCTCGTCGCGGATCTGGTCGCGCACGGTCTGCGGAATGTAGGGCACACGCACGTCGCCCGCTTGCGCCACGGCGGCGCCGCGGTCGGCGGGCGGAGCGTTGCGCGCGGCCTGGGCTTCGGCCTCGGCCTGCGCCACCAGCGCGTTGGCCTGTTCGGGCTTGAGCACGCCTTGCTGCACCAGCAGGCGGATCAGGTTGATGGTGGCGTTCTCGGACGGCGCGGGCGCGCTGTGCGCCGGCAGCGAGGCGGCGCCCGCCACGGCCAACGCCAGCGATGCCGCCAACCGGTTCAATGGGAACTTCATGCTCTTGTCACTCCAGGATCAATTCAATGTGAGACATCAAGACGGGCGGCGGCCTGTCAGCGAGGCACGGATGGGCATGCTGGCCGAGGCCGGCGGTCGTTCGTCCAGGCCCGGCACGGCGCGCAGCGCGGCGATCACACGGGCGTCGACGTCGGCGTCACCGCTGCCACGGGTCAGTTCAACGCGGGTCACCTGGCCCGACGCCGTGAGCCAGATGTTGGCTTGCAGGCGGAAAGTCAGATTGCGGGTACGTTCGTCTTCGCGCAGGATCTTCTGCAGCGCATAGGCCAGGTATTGGCTATAGGTGGCGTTGCCCGCGCGGCCACCGCCCCCGCCCGACATGCCCTTGCCCTGCCCCGCACCGATGTTGAAGGCGTCGCTGCCGGCTTGCGCGTCGCCGTCGATCTGCATCGGGTTGGCCAGGTCGTCGGCCGGGCGCGGGGGCGCCTCGTCCTGCGGCTTGGGCGGTTCGGGCGTGGGCTGCGGTTCGGGCTCGGGCGTGGCCACGGGCTCTTCCTTGGGCTGCTCGGGTTCCGGCGGCTTTTCGGGTTCGGGTGGCGGCGGCGGGGGTGGCGGCAGCGGGATGATGGCCGTGACCTTGGGCGCATCGCGCCGAACGCCGGACATATCGTTGGCCCAGCGCCAAAGCGCATAGGCCGCCACGATCGCCGCCACCACCACGGCCGCCAGCTTCAGCCAGCGGCGCGCCGGATGCGGATCGCGCGAGGAATCGGATGCATGTTGCGGCATGACGTCGGTTCCGGCCTCTATTGCGGCTTGCCGGTGACCAGGCCGACCTGTGCAAGTTCCAGGCGGCGCAACAGGTCCAGCACTTCCACCACTTTCTGGTATTGCACGGCGGCGTCGCCGCGCACAATGACCGGGAAGTCGGGGTTCAGTGCTTTCTCCGTGCGCAGCCGGTCTTCCAGCTCGGGCAAGGTAACCGGGTAAGCGTCCAGGAAAACCTGGCCGGCGTCGTTGACGGAGATCGCCTTGGTTTTCGGCTGCGACAAGGCCACGGTGGAGCTGGCCTTGGGCAGGTTGACCTTGATGCCGGCGATCTGCGCGGTGGCCGTCAGAATGAACATGACCAGCACGACCATCAGCACGTCGACCAGCGGCGTGATGTTGATGCCGTCCACGGGCGCGTCGTCGTCATCGTCCTGGGAAGTGGATACGGAAGCCATGGCTGCTCCTTACGCTTCAGCGGACGCGGGTTGCACGTCGCGCACGGCCGGGCGGCTGGCCGCCGGGGCGCGCACTGCCTGCTGATGGGCGGCTTCCTGCGCTTGCGTTTCGCCGTGCACTTCAGCCAGGCGCGTGACGAACTCGTCGACAAACACGCGCATGTCGGCGCTGACTTCCTTGTTGCGCGACACCAGGCGGTTGTAGCCAAACAGCGCGGGGATCGCGACAAACAGACCCATCGCGGTCGCCAGCAAGGCGGCGGCCATGCCGGGCGCGATGGCGTTGATGTTGACGTCACCCGCCATGGCCGTGCCCAGGAACACGACCATGATGCCCAGCACCGTGCCCAGCAGGCCGATGTAGGGGCCGCCGGCAATGGCGTTGGACAGCGAACCCAGCTTCGAGCCCAGCGCCAGGTTTTCCTTGGTGCGCACCGCGTCCATCGACGCGCGGATGGCTTCGATGGTGGCCGTGGAAATGGACGTGGTGTCGGCTCCTTGCGCGCGGCGCGTCCGGATCTCGTTGATGGCGACGCGGTACAGGCGCCACAGCGAGGCGTGCTCAACGCGCGTGGCCAGCGCCTTGTCGTCCGCCAGCAATTCCAGACGCTGGCCAACCGTGGCGAAGGCGTCGCGGAAGGATTCGTTGGCGCGCGCCACGCGAGCCACGTTGCGGCTCTTCTTGAACATGATGATCCAGGACTGCACCATCATCAGCACCAGCACGCCGATGATGATCCAGGCGTCGATCGGCACGGCGTTAAGCAGAAAACCCAGTCCGCCAAAGCCAAAGCCGGATTGCTCTTCATCGGCGCCGTAAACCACCAGGCGCGACTCCGCGCCTTGCGAGGCCGCGTCGGCGTAGATCAGCGCAGCGGGGCGCGCGACCTTGGACAGGCGCACTTCGTCGATCGCGCCCACGAACGGCGCGTACGTCGGCTGCGGCGCCGGGACGACTTCGGCAGGCGTCGTGCCGTCCGCGGCGGGGGTGGCGGGGATGGCGATGGGCGCGGCCGGCATCGGCACATCGCCACCCAGCGCGGCAGTGGTGCCAAGCGGCGGCAGGCTCGCGGCCAGCGATGCGGTGGCACGACCATTCACATACAAGTGGACCTGGCTGCCATCGGCCGTCACGGCAAGGTGTTGCCAGGCGGCGGGCGTCAGCGGTTGGCCGGGTTGGCTGCGCTGGCCGTTCACTTCCACAAAGGGCACGCCCTGGTTGATGCCGATCAGCAAGGCGTTGCCGGCGTCGCGACGCGCGTAGATCAGTTGTTCACCAGCCGGCTGGTCGGCACGCACCCAGGCGCTGAACGTGAACGCGCCCGCGGCAGGCATGGCCAATGACGGGCTGGCCGGCAGCATCAGCGGCGCGGCGCCCGTGAATTGCGCGGCGCGGCCGATCACGCCGTCCACCATCGCAGCGGTCGGCGTCTGGCCGTGGTTGCTGTAGCCCGTGGTGTCGCGGGGCGGCGCACCGGCGGCGCCGTCAAAGTGATAGACCAGCGTGTAGTTGAGGTCGAAGCTCAGTTGGCCGTTGGCCGAGGCGGGCGCCTTCTGGTTGCCGTAGTACATCCAGATGTCCTGCCGCTGGCCATCGGCCACGTCCGGCACGTCCACCCACACCAGGGCCATCCCCAGCAAGGGATCGAACGATTCCAACTGGTGGTTCAGCACGGTCTGGTCGTCGGCCGCCACAAAGCGGATGTCGGCGCCCTTCTCGTTGATGCCATCGAAGGTGAAGTTGCCCGTATGCAGGCGCACCAACAGCGGCGTGCGGCCGGCGGGGCCGCCCAGCGGCATGCCTTGCGCGGTGCTGTCGACGGTGATTTGCTTGCGGTACTGCCAGTCTGGTTGCCACCAGGCGTTGGCGGCGGACGGCAGTACGCCGGCCAGCACGGTTAGCAGGAGCATCAATAGGCGTTGCATGAGTAAGACTCCGGGGTGAATGGGGTAAACGCGTGCGCTCAGAAGTTGGCGCGGACGCTGAAGTTCAGACGGGGATCATGTTTGCGGGTATTGGGGCCGTCCTTGAGCGGGTAGCCCCAGTCCAGCGAGCCGGACAACCAATCCAGCACTTGCAGGCGGGTACCCAGGCCCAGACTGGCCAGTGAATAGCTGGCGTCCTGTTCGGGCAGCGGATCACGCAGGCGCAAGCTGGCGGCGTCGGCAAAGGCGTAGAAGCGCCATTCGTTGACGTTGGCGCCCAGCCAGCGTGCCAGGGAAGGCGTGCGCCATTCCACCGACGCCAGCACGCCGTCGTCACCCGTGCGTTCCGCGGCCAGGTAGCCGCGCACACTGGTCGCGCCGCCGGCAGAGAACTGCTCGTTGGACACCAGCGCGCCCGAGGCCAACTGGAACGAGCCGCGCAGGCCCAATTGCCAGTCGCCAAACAGGTTGTGCGTGTGCGTGCCGTCGCCGCGCAGCAAGGCGAAGCTGGGGCTGGCCCGATAGCGCTTGTCGTCGAATTGCTTCCAGTCGCTGCCTTGGTTGAAGAAGGAACCGCTGGCGCCCACCACCGACAATCCCAGGCTGCTTTGCGATGACTCGGAATAGCGGTAGCCGTTGTAGGCCAGCGTGAACGGCAGGTACTTGATGGGGATCTGGTCTTCGTTGTCGCCGAAGCGGGTGGACTCATCGAACTTCTTGTAGTCCAGGCCGATGGACAGCGAATTGCTCCAATCGCCTTGCGGGTCCATCGTGTAGATGGCGGACAGCCCGAAGGAATAGCCCTTGCCCAGCACGTTGGTGCCGCCGATGGTGGCGACGTTGCTGTCGCTCTTGTAGCCCGAGAATTGCAGGCCCCAGCGCGGCGTCAGCGGCATGGAGTACGAGCCCGACCACACCTTGGCGTTGTCGGTTTCCTGCGGCGCGGTGAAGAAGGTCAGGCTGACGGAGTGGCCCAGCTGCCACAGGTTGTCGTAGCCCAGCGACGCCGTGCTGCGCAGGCGCGAGGTGTCGGCGCTGTAGTCGTTGTTCAGGCCCAGGCTGGCGTGCCAGGGGCTCTTGTCTTCAACCTTCAGGTCCACATCCATCGTGCCCGGGAGGCGCCCTTCCTTCACCAGCGGCACCACCTGGCGGCTGGCGCCCTTGTTCAGTTGCGTCAGCTCGGCCTGCGCGCGATTGAAGTTGGGCACCTGCCCTTCCTGCAAGGCGGGCACGTCGTCGCGGATCGCCAGGGGCGAATAGTGCTGCGCGCCCACCACCCGCACGCGGCCGACCTTGGTTTCCGACACCTGCAAAAAGACGATGCCGTCGGCCACCTGCTGTTCGGGCAGGTCCACGTAGACCGACTGGTAGCCCTTTTCCTGATAGATCGTCTGCAAGGCCTCGCGCGCTGACTCAATGTCGGCCAGGGTGCGGTCGGGTCCCAGATAGGGATAGACGGCGCGCTCGATGTCACGGGCTTCAAGCACGGTGTTGCCGCGCACGATGTATTCGTTGATGTTGACGCGGCGCACCGAGGTGGCGTCAGCCCCGGCCGCGCCTTGCGCCCAAGCCGCGTTCATCGCGACGATCAGCACGAACGCCTGCGGCGCGCGGCGCACGATGGCGCGCAGTGCGCGGCCCCTACTTTCGAAATCATGCATAGCGATGCACTCAGTTCCTTGTGTGAAAGCCGGTCTGGTACCGGCCGCTACCGTGCAGCGCGCATCGCGACAATCCCGTTACGGTTTTCGCCCACAACCCCGCGTCTACAACTTCTGCTTGTTACTAGACGTACTGGCAGGCCCAAGACCGCGCGTTGTAAGAAAAACTTCACGAAAAAAATCAAGGCGTCGACCGATCCGAACGATCTCGCGGGGATTCTGGCGACGCCACATGACGGCGCCAGCAGCGCAACAAAAAAAAAGCGGCCAGTAGCAAACTGGCCGCCCATACGTAGGATGGGTGAAGCGCGCAAACCCCACGGCAAGAACCCCGGCCCCGAACGCGCGCAACCCATCAACCGCCGTCGGCATGACTCCACCCCGGGTCAAACCCATCGCGTTCCTCACGCCCCGGTTCGCCCCCCGCCCCCCAACTTCACAGCATCAACTTGCGCCGCTCCTCCGCCGTCAAAGATGCCGTCTCGCCCACGTCCAACGCCCCCGCCCCCAGCACCTGCACCGCGCTGGCCGCGTCGTACTTCGGCGTACCCGCAGCCGCACCCGCTGACGGCACAACCGGCGCGGCGCCCGCCACCGGCTCATCGCCATACCCCAGAATCTGCACATTGATCACCGACGGCTGGTTCTGACGCGCCTCGGCCTGCGCGCGCTGGGCGGAATCCTGCGCCGCATTGACTGCCGAGCTTGCCGCCGCGCTGGCCGACGACAACGCACCGGTGTTGACCCCTGCCGTTACCGGCACGCCCGCGCTATCGCCCTGCGCCTGGATGTTGGCCGCGTTCACCACTTGCAAGGCCGCGATGTTCACGTTGCCCGATACGCGGATGCCGGCCTCGCCCGCGTCAATCGTGCCCAGCGGCGCGTACAGGTCCACATCGCCCGCCGGTACTTCCGGCAGCGGCGCCAGCGTGGCGATGCCCGCGCCGGTGCTGGGCGCGTTGGGCGACAAGGTCACGTTGCCGACGGCGTCGTAGACGCGCTTGGGCGGCGTGTACAGCACGGTCGTCTTCGAGCCCCGGCCCGCGTTGATATCGCCTTGCGCCGACCACGCGGTAATCCCCCCGCCGAAGGTCGTCATCACCCGGCTTTGGCCCAGCAGGATGCTGCCCTGCGCGTACAACTGGATGTTGCCTTCGCCCTGCGTGATGATGCCGGCGGTGGCGGGCGGCGCCACGCCTTCCACGCCGAACACCTGCTGCCCGCCCGGCGTCATCAACTGGATGTCGCCGCCGAAGGTGCTGCGGATGCCCGCCGCGCCATACAGCGTGATGTCACCCTCGTAGGCGCCCGGCGCGGTTTCCGGGAACAACGCGGCGATCGCCTGGCGGCCACGCAGATAGCTGCCGTTGCGCGGGCTGGCCAGGTCGTTGTATTCGCGTCCGCCGGAACGCAGCTCGGCAAAATAAACCTGCCGCGCAAAGATCCGTTGCTGCTCGGCGGGCAAGGCGGCAAAGGCCGCGCGCGCGTCGTCCGTGCTGCCGGCAAAGCCATAGCGTTGCGTCATCCACAACAGCAATTCAGCTTCGTAGGTCTTGAAGGCCAGGCCCTGGTCCACCAGCGGACGGCTGGGGTCGGCCGCCTGGGCCGGGTCCAGATACCGCGCCAGGAACGCCGCGTAGTCCGGCCCCTTGGCGCCCACGCCCGCCTGCACGGCAATCGACGCGCCAGGGCGGTGGTCGCCCGGCATCACCGCGCCCAGGCTCGTGATGGAAGCCTTGTCCGCCATCAGCACGTGACGGCCGGCCGACACTTCCAGTGCGCCGGGGCCCGCTACCTGGAACGAGCTGTACAGAATGTCGCGACCCGCCGACACCCGCGACACATCCAGCGCGTCGCGATGCAGGAACAGGTTGCCGGTCGAGGTCACCGACGTCCCGCTTGCGCCAAAGTTCATGCCATTGGTGGAGGGCACGTCGGTCGACGTCCCCGTGTTCGTGCCCGAGGCCACGATGTCGCGGCCCGCCAGCATCCAGACGGGGCCCGATGCCTCGTACCAGGTTTGGCCCAGGTTGGGGCCCTGCACAATGGACAGCGCCTCGCCCGTGCGCAGCCCGACGATGTCGCCATCACGGGCGTAAAAGCGCGTCACCGTATTGGAGCCCGCCGTGCTGGCCGTCAGCGCGTTGAAGTAGAACAAGGGGAAATGGGTGTACCGGTCGCCAGCCAGGCCGTTGGCACCCTGGTTGCTCAAGGCCACATTCGAATTGGCCTCGGACAAGTAGCCCGCAAAAGCTGGCGCCAACACGTTGGCGACGCTGGCCGGGTCCGCCCCCGAGCGGTTGATGGCGTAGCCACCCGCGTAGATGGAATCCCCCGCCAGCATTTCCAGTTGCCCGCGCGCACCCGGCGCCAGCGTTAGCGAATACGGCAGGCCGCTTGCTTCGTTGTTCAGGTAGCCCGCCGACACGCCCGCATAAATACTGCCGTCATACGCCGTGGCCCGCAGAATCGACGGATACAGATAGCGCCCGTCGGACGGCGAGGTATTGCGGCCCGGCTGCACCGCCAGGCCCTGCGCGCTATGCGAGGTCTGCCGGCTGGGCGTCAGGTTGCCGCCCGCGCTGGACAGCTCAATGGCCGTGTTCTCCGTCCACATCGAGAACCAGCTATAGCCGCCGCCCGTGCGCATGGTGCCATCTGGCATGCGGTAGGGCGTGCTGTTGGGCAAGGCGACACGGCCCGGATCGCTGGCGCCGCCGACGACCAGGTCGCCACGCGTATCCAGGCGGATCACCGCGTCGCCGGGAATCAGCACCAGGCCGCCCGTGGCGCTGGCCATCGTGGACACGTAGGGGTCGTAGCCACGGCTTTCCTTCACGTCTTGCTCGCGCGCTTCGTTGCCGTATTGCAGATCCAGCCCGCCCACCGCGCCACCGGCCAATTGGGCATGGCCGCGCAGGTTGATCAGCGCGCCCTGCAAGTCCAGCGCGGGTTCGCCGTAATAGGGGGTTGGCCCCACGGTCGAAGACACCAGACCGCGCGCGCTTTGCGTCGGGTTCAAACCGCCTCCGACACGGATGTCGATATCGCCGCCCCCCGTCAACGTCATGCCGCCGTCGGCCGCAACGCGGCCGGTGCTGCCCACGGCCACGATCAGGCCCTGGCTGCGCGGATTGTTGATGGACCCGCGCGACTCGATGTTGCCCGCGTCGCCGTCCACGCGCAGGCTGACGTTGCCGCCGCCCAATGCCCCGAAGCCGGTGAAGCCCACCAACAGCGGCGTGTTGTCCTTGAACGCCGAGGGCGCACGCGTGTAGCTGCCGAAGTTGATCCACCAGGCGGTAGGCGTATCGCCGCCATTGGCGCTGCCGGTGCCTTGGCGCCACAACCAGTTGCCGATGCCCACGCTGGGATCAATCACACGCGAGTCGAAATTGCCGCCCGTGGTCTTGCCCCATACATCGCCGCGCAAGGCGCCGCCCGTGTACAGGCTGAGGTTGCCGCCCGCTTCCGGGTACCAGGCCTGATAGCCGGCGCCGGCCGACACGAAGGGTTCATACGTGGTCGAGTGAGCGTCGCCCAGCACCGTGGTCTCGTAGCGGCCACGCGGCAATTGGTAGGCAGCGTCCACGTTGGCCGCTTGCGTGCCGGCCGTGTAGACGCCATACGCCGACATCAGGCTGAAGTCGCCGCCCGCCGCCAGGTCCAGGTCGCCCGTACCCGTGCGCAACACGCTGAAATTCTGCGTATGCGTCACCACCGACGTCGACGATTTATTCTCGATGCACTGCTCCGCCGACAGCGAGCAGAGATCGATTTCAGCCTCGGACACCGGCGTCCCGGCCGGGTACCCGAACCAGTTGTCCGGCCCCCAGACAAAACGCGGCGGCGGCATGCACAGCCCTTCGATCGCGTCGCACAGCCAGAGCAGGTCTTCTGGCACCGGGGTGCCGGGTTCAAAACCGGACGGGCCGGCGTCGGGCCCCCAGACCAGGCTTGCGCCCTTGACCAGGCTGGCGTTGTAGTGGGTATCGGCCAGCGTCAGCTTGCCCGCATCCGGTCCGCGCACAACGCGCAGCGGATCCGCCGCATCCAGGTCCGCGCCCGCCACCAACTGCATCGACCACGACTGGCTGCCGGCCGGCAGCATCTGGGCCACCGCCCAGTTGCGCCGCTGATCCGCCGCCGTGCCCGGGCGCAGCTCAACATAGTCGACCCCTTCGGGGAACACCAGCTTGGTCTGCGACGGGATCAGCGCGCCCTGCTTGAGCGTGATGGTGCCCGCCATCAACAACACGTTGCGCTCATAGCCTTGTGTCGTGTAGAGATTGGGCAGGGCCACGTTGGCCGGCCACGTGAACGACTGAAGCGCCGTGCCGGCCGTGAGCATCGTGCCCGCGCCCAAGCGCGTGCCGACGGGCAAGCTCACCGCTTGCTCAAGAATGCTGCCGGCGGCGTACAACAACTGCCCGGAGGCATCGCGCACGTCGCCCGACAGCACCACGCCGGCGGCCAAGGACAGTTCCTGGTTCAGCGCAGCCTCGACCGGCAGGCGCGTGCCCGCGGCCAGCGTGGTGGCTTGCAGGGGCAAGGCGTAGTTCAGCGTCTTGCCGCCCGGGAACTCCGTGCCCTCGGCCAACTCCACGCCGCCACGCGGCAACACCACATCACCGCCGAACGCTTGTGCGCCCGGCGTCAGGATCCAGCCGTTCTCGTCATCCGGCGTGGCCGAGGGCGGCGCGAAGCCGTCGTTGATACTGCCGTACACATCCAGGTTGCCCTTGGCGCGCAGCGTCAGCGCGCCCGCTTCGCCCGAGCCATAGACGGAAGTCATCGCCGAGTGCGGGTTCAGGCTGGCGTAGCGATAGCGCGAAAGGTCCAGGTCACCTTGCACGACCAGATCGCCATCGCCCGTCTTGCTGACGATTTCCACGCCCGGGCGCAGATGGAACACATCGCGGTAGGTGGCGTTATTCAAGCCCGCAAGCTTGGTGTTCAAGAGATAGCCATTGGCCCGCGCGCGGCCGATGAACGTTGTGCTGTCGCCGTGCAGCGTGTCCAGATACGCCTGATCAATGATTTGATATTCGCGGCCGCTCGTGCGATCCGCCGCAACGCCTTCCCGGGCGTCGTCATAGCGTTGGGTGGCGATCAGCGAGATGGCCTTGGCGCCGTCTATCGTGACCGGGCCGCGCGCCTCGATGGCGATGTCGCCATAGGTGGCGGCGGAACCCGCCACCCCGCTACCGTTGTTGGCCGCGTTGCCGGCGGCGTCTATGCGCGGCGCAAACAGGTCCAGGGTGCCGCGCGCCACACCGTCGTGCTGCCCCGTGCCCGTTCCACGCGTGGCCGCCGTGCCGTGGCGCACGTCAATGCGCGCGCCACTGGCAAGCGTCAGCACGCCGCGACCCGAATTCAGTTGCACCACGGCGCGGTTGGGCGCGTCGATGATCTTGCCGTAGCTGTCCACGCGCAGCACGGTTCCGTGCGCATCCAGCACCGCGTTCGACGCCAGGGTCAGGCCATCGCGCGCGGCCAAGCGGATCCGGCCCACGCGCTCGCCGCTGGCGTCCACCAGGCCGGCCACGGTCAGGCTGCCGCCGTCGATCGACAGGTTGATGTCGTTGGCGCGCAGCGTATCGCCCAGCGTCAGGCTGCCTTGCTTGATCTGAAAACTGCGCGCGCCGGTCACGCCGCCGTCGTTCAGGCGCTGATTCAGCGTGTTGAAATTCGCGTTCAAGGCGCTCGGCGCGCCCAGATGTTGCGCGCTGATGTCGATGCTGCCCGCGCGGTAGGGCACGGCCGTGCCGCCCGCATCGTAGACGCCCGAACTCGTGCCCAGGATGCGGCCTTGCAGGTCCACCACGCCGGCCGAGGCCGCGATCGCGTCGGCCCGCAGGCTGCCCGCATTGTTCTGCTGCGCAGACAGATCGATCAGCGCTCCGCCTTCCTGCCGGATGCTGCCCTGGCTGCTTGCCAGAACGACGTCGCCGCCCCAGCTATAACGCAGCACGTCGTTGAAGGCGATGGCACGGCCCGACACGTCCAACTGCGAGGCCGACGTCAGCAACACGCTGTCGCGGCCTTCCAATGTCAGCTTGCCGCTGGGCAGCACGATGCTGCCATCGACCCGCACGTTCGCCCCGGCCAGGCTGATTTCCGCGCCCAGGTCCTGCACCGCCGCCGCTTGCAAAGCCGGCCCCCCCGGCGCACCCATCACCCGCACATTGCCACCCGCCGTCATGCGGTTGACGGAACCCGCCCCGCCGGTCAGCAAGGGCGTGTTCAGGTTGAGGTTGCCGCCAACGTAGGCATAGCGGCCCGTGGCGCTGTCGAACGCGCCCTGCGATTCGTAGACCGACAAGCTGCCGCGGTGGTTTGCCGTGATGCGGTCGCTGGCATTCAGGTTGACGCTGGAAAAGCCCAGCGCCAGCCTGGCGTTGTCGTCCAGCCCGGTGGGTTGCGCGCCCTGCCCATAACCGAACTCGATCCGTTCGGCGTCGATGCGCAGCGTACCGTGGCCCGTGCCGGCCCCACCCGCCGCCACCGCGCCCGGCGCTTGGGTAGCCCCATTCCACACCAGATTCTGCGTGCGGATGCTGGCCTCGTCGCCCGCGTCGCCGTAGCCATAAATGGCCGGCGTGCCCAGCGCCAGCGTGGCCAGGCTGTATTTGCCGGTCAGCGGGTCGCGCGTGTCCAGCGCCACCGTGCCATAGAAGTTAAGCGCGTCACGCGCGGTCAGCGTCAGGGTTTCCAGCGCGGGGGCCCCCATGCTGGTATCACCGCGCAGCAGGCGGCCCAGGATGTCCTGGTTCAGCGTCAGGCCGTTGGGCAAGACACCGCGCGCGGCGGCTTGGGTCAGCGCCTCGGTCGTGCCGACATTCACCGCGCCCACTGCCAAGGCCAGGTTGCGGGTGCCGTAGCGCACCTGTTCGCCCAGATCGAATACGCCATTGGTGGCGGCGGCGATGGTGCCCTCGGAATACAGACGGGTCACGCCCTGGCAGGGCTGCGCCGCGCAGGTGCCGATGCGGATGGCGCCCGCGCCCAGTGCGTCCGGCGCCAGCACATCCAGACGGCCATTGGACACCGCCAGCAAACTGCTGGCCCCGGGCTGGAAGGCATAGCCGCTGGTGGAGTCCACCGACGGCGCGCCAGCGCCCAGCGTGGATATGCCCGCGCCGGCTTCAAGTTCGATCGTGCGCGACGAGATCAGCACTTCCGGCCCCGTCAATTGCGCGCCCGCGCGCAGCACCACCTGGTTGGCGGACGCCTGGAAGGTATAGAAGCGGCCGCCCGACCCGTACCACACTACCGGCAGCGCGCCGACGACCAAACGGCTGGCGCCCAGCGCGTTCAAGGCATCCGCCTGCACCGACGTGCCCGCGAACCCCGCCGTGGGGGTCTGGCCCGCCGCCAGGATCTCTACCGTCGAGCTGCCGCCATTGAGCGCCACGGCGCCGCCGAAGCCGCCCTTCGCGGCCGTGAAATTCGCCAGCCCTTCAACACTCAGCGCCTGCCCGTCCGTGGACCCCGGATGGATCGCCAGCCGCAAGGTGCGGGCGTCGGCCGGCAGCATCGCACGCGGCACACCGCGCGTCACGGCATCGGCCGCGACAAAGCTGGCGTAGCTCATTTCGTTGTACTGCGACAGCGTGCGCAGCACCTTGCCCGGCGTCAGGATCACCGCGCTGGCCAGGCTGTTCACCACGTTCGTACCCGCGGTCGACAAGGCGCCGCTGGCCGCCCAGGATTGATTGCGCATCTGCATCGGCGCAAGCGCCGCGCCCGCTGAAGCGCCGCCGTTGATCTCGACCCGGAACGCGCCGGGCAGCAAGGCATAGGTGGACGGCATCAAGGTGTAGGTGCCGGCCGGCAAGCCCGGCACGCCCGCGCCCAGCGTGATCTGCTGGCCAACGCCGGGTGTGGAGGCTCCCGCCTCGCCACCCACCGGCGCCACCACCGGCTGCGCGCCGGGCACGATGGCGTAGACCGGATTGCCTGCCAGCCCCGGCAGGGTGAAGCCGCCTTCGGGATTCATGCGGACCAACGGCGCATAGCGCGCATCGGTGGATCCGCCTCGGCCCGACACAAAGCCCGCGCCCGTGAGTTCGCCGCCCCCGGACAGATCCAATACGGACCCCGGCTGCGCGTCCACGTCGCGAAACCCCAAGGTGATACCGGTGCGCAGGGTAGCGGCCCCGTCCAGGCCGAGCGCGCCGCCCACGCCCACCAAGGACACGTCCGCGCCGTTGAACTTGTACGACACGCCGTCGGTCGTGCCGCCATACGGCATGACCAGACCGGCGCCGCTGACCGACGTAACGCTGCCCGGCAACAAGCTCAGGCGCTGCGTGCCTATCTGCTCGCTCAAGTCGCCCAGCGTGATCGCGCCCAGCGGCGCGCGCAACACACCGCCCTGCTCCACGGTTGCCGCCGCCAAACGCAAGGAGCCAAATGCCGAATAGGGCATCGCGGGCAAGGCGCTCGTCGTGCCTTCATGCCGCGCGATCCGCAGGGTGCGGTCCGGGTCGAACACCTGCGTGCCGTTCGGCCGACGCGTGAAGCCCACCAGCACCTCGGCCTCAACGCCGGTGCCCGGGTAGATCTGCGCGGCGATCAGGTCCAGATCGCCGCGCGTCCACAGGCGCGTGCGCGGCTCGTTGTCGTTGTGGGCCAGAAAGCGCAGGTCGCCCGCGCTGTCCAGCGTCACCCGGTCAAAGCCGGTACGCGCCACGGACAGCACGCCGCCCACGCTGCGGTTGATCGTGCCTTGCGTGCCGAACGACAGGCTGTTGCCCACTTCCAGCAAACGGCCCGCGCGCACCGTGAACGTGCCCTCGCCCACGTCCTGCGCGTCGCCGAACAGCACGCGCGGCCGGATCATGCCGTTGGAGGCCGCGTATTCTCCCGGACCCGACAGCCGTACATAGGACGCGGCCAGGTTGACCTGGGCCGGTGCGTGGGTTTGCATGCCGGCCAGCGCATCCCCCTGCGGCGCCAGCGAAAATGCGCCGGCGTACAAGCGCAGGCTTTGCCCCACCGCCACGTTGACATCACCGTCGAAAGACATCAGGCCGTTGGACAACAGCCCCAGGTGATCGAAGCCCCCGCCGGCCAACAGCCGCGACGGATCCAGACGCGCCTGGCCGTAGCGCAAGCCGTCGTCGGCTTCGCCCGGCGTCAGGCCTGTGGCAAGGGGGGTGCCCGCCCCCGAAGCCAGCACCATTTCGCGCGGCACCTGCACGGCTTCGCCCGCCACGCCCTCGCCCCAGGTGCGGTACAGCGGCGTCTCAAGCGCGATATCCAGCGTGCCGCCCGCCGCGCTCGCGCCACCCGCGCGTGCGATGAATGTGCCGTCCAGATGCAGCCCGTTGTAGGAACTGAGCGAGATTCGCCCGCCGTCGCGGTCCAGCCGCACCGGGCCTACACCATTCACATCCACGGTCGTGCTGGCGCCGGAGGCGTCCAACACCGCGCCGGGACGCACGATGACATACAGGTCGGATGCCGTTGCCGTCGCGCGATCATGGTTGATCTCGCCGCCCAGCACGATGACGCCGCCCGCGTCCGCCACGCCGTAGCGGCGGCCCTGCGCATCCACGCCCGTTTCCGAGCGGCCGGCCACGTTCAGCACGGCCTGCTCGCCGATCCAGATGGAGCGGTCGTGAGCCTCGCCTTGCACGACTTCCAGGGACTCGGCCACATCCACGTCACCCACGCGCAGTTGGCGGATATCGATCTTGCCGCCCGCCGCCGTCAACGCGCCCAGCACGGTAATCTGCCCCGCCCCGCGCATCTGAATCGATTGCCCCGGGTCCACGTTCAATTGCGCGCCTTGCCCAACGATCAGCGCGGCGTCCACATTCGCGCCGGTCGCGGCAAGGTTGCGCCCGCTTTGCAGCGACAGGCTGGCGCCCTGGCGCTGCGTTACCGTTGCCGCGACCACGTCATGCTGATAGACCGGCGGCAGCCACGTTTGCAGCACCGATGCGGGGTCCGCGCCCGTCGGCAAACCGGCCGCGCCATCAATAGGGCGGTACACAGGCATCAACACATCGATACGCGCGCCGTCGGCCACCGTCAGGCCGTTGGCGCCCGTGAGCTCGTAGCGCGAATAGCCTTGCTGGAAGAACGGCGCGTCCAGCGTCAGCACGCGCTCGTCGGCGTCGCCAGGCGCGCGCCCCAGCACGATCTTGTCTCCCGTCACCGCCAGGGTGCCGCCGCCTTCCACGCCATAGCCGCGCAGCTCGGCGCCCAGGCTGAGTCGGCCGGCCTGCGTGCCGCCGGCCACCAGCTCCACGGTGGTGTTGCCGCCCTTGCCGCCCGTAACCCGGCCGTTGTTGCGCAGCACCGCGCCCGAACTCACGTCGATGACGCTGCCGGCGTCCAGCAGGATGTCGCCGCTGCTACGCAGCGCGACCGTGCCGCCGTTCAAGTAAGGCATGGCGCCAATCTGCTCGGGCGACATCGCCAGGTTGCTGAATTGCCCCCGGGTATCCAGCCGCGCCCGCGCGCTCAGCGCCAGCGTGGGTTGGGCGCCGTCAGCCCCGGTGGCGGTATCGGCCATGCCCGTGGGCGTAGCCTGGTTCAGCACATTGCCCAGGCGGATGCTGCCCGCGCGCGCGGTCAGCGTGGCATCCACGGATACCTTGTTCGCGAACAAGGTGATGTCGCCTCCCGCCGCCACGCCCAGATCGGATTGCACGGCGATGTCGTTGGCGGCGATCTTGATCGCGCCCAGGTTGAACGCATTCAGGCGCGTGGTGTCCAGATGCAGGATGCCCGCCCGCGCTTCAGGCAACGCGGCGTCCAGGTCCAGCCCATCCGCAATGGCGTCCACCCGGTCAGACAACAGCACCTGTTGAACGGTGTTTTCAGAATGCCCCAGCGCGTACGACATCGAGCCGGTGGCCTTGTTGTAGTACGGCGTGTACGTGCCCACCACCAACTGCGCACCGCGCGCCGCCGCGCGTTGCGATTGCTGATAGCCGTCCAGCGCCGGCTGCGGCGCCGCGTTCTGGCGCTCGCCCTGATAGGTCTGGCCGATCAGATCGCCTTCCAGCACCGCGCTCTTCGTGCCGACAAGCAGTCGGCCCGCGTCACGCCCCACCGTGTAGCCGGTTTCAAAACGTTCCTTCGGCGCAAGCAGGGGGTTGTAGAAATAGCGGGTCTGGCCCCAGCGTTCGGACTTCGCCTCGTAGCCCTTGTACAAGCCCGTGTACGCCAGATCGCCGGGCGCGCGCGACACCTCATACAGCCGCCCGTCCGCACCGCGCAGCCAGGTCTGGCGGACCATGCCGTCCTGCACGTCCAGCGTGCCGCCCGACACGTTGATCTGCGACCCGGCGCGCGTAACCACTTCGCCGCCCGTGAACTCGACGTTGCCGCCCTGCGCCATCCATTCGTTGACGGCGTGGCCCTGGGTGCCCAGATAGCCGCTGACTTCCAGCAGGCCCCCTGCCGTGTACCAGCGGTCGGTGGCGTAACCGTTGGTGCCTGCCGGTACAAAGACAAGTTCGCGCGCATCCACCCAGATGTCGCTGTTGTTCAGCTTGCCGCTGTCGCGGTTGACCGCCGCATCGCGCTGCTCATTGCCCTGTACGTTGATCTTGACGCTGTTGTTCTCCATGGCCACGGGCACCCCCACCGCGCCCGCCACGTCCAGCACCGCACCGTCACGCAGCAGGCTGCGCTGCGCGGCCTGCACGGCAATCTGGCCACCCGTCGCCAAGGTGATGGAGCCCGACGCAAAATCCACCGTGCCCGAACTGTTGATCTCCACGCGCGACAGCTCGCGCCGGTCGCTACCGCCGGGCGCCCAGGCCGAATCCGACGCGGCGATGACCGGCGCCCGCAGGCCGTCGCGCTGGCTGTCCAGCGCCAGCGCGCCGCTGCGGTCCAGCAGAATGGCCGTTGTGCCCGCTTCCGCCAGGGTGATCTTGCCGCCCTCGCCCGTCGCGTTCAGGTGCACCGTGCCGCGCGTATCGACCGAGGTGCTGGACAGCGCCACACCGCCCTGCACCACGTCGCCCCCCGTCAAGGTCACATCACCCAGCGAGGCCTGGATCAAACCCGTATTCACCACGCGGCCGGGCGTGCCGGTAACGCTGACTTCATTGCCCTTGGTGGTGGACGCGAGATTGCCCGACGTGCCCTGTCCACGCTTGATCACGAAATTGTCACCGGCGGCCAGCACAGCCTGGCCCGAGGGCGTGTCGATGGCGCCCGCGTTGGCGGTTTCCTTGCCCAGCAGCAGCACATAGCCGCCGCTGGTGGTGGACGTGGAGGGCGCGGCGGTCCGGATCATTGCGCCCGCTTGTACGTCGACCTTGCCCAGCGCATCCTGGAACGTCGGCTGCGTGCCGTTGTCCGCATACAAACCCTTGTCGCGGAATTGCGCGTCGGTGATCGTGGCGGCGGCGACCACCAGATTGCGCGCATTCACCTGGCTGGTGCCGGTGAAGATGACGCCGTTCTGGTTCACCACCATCACGGTGCCGTCGGCCTTGATCGCGCCCTGGATCTGGCTGGGCTTGGCCGCTGCGCCCACCACCCGGTTCAGCACCGCGCCGTCCGCGCCCTGCTTGAACTGCACCGTGGTGTTGCGCCCCACGTTGAAGGTGTCCCAGTTCAGGATCGCCCGCGACTGCGTCTGTTCAATGGTGACGGTCTGGCGGCCGTTCTCGACACTGGGCTTGGCAGCCTTGGCGCCTTCCCATTGGGCCTTTGCGCCCGTGGCCGCCCACAGCCCGCCTTCGACCAGCCCGTCGGGCACGCCGCCACCGTTGGCGGCTGCCGCGGCCGCGCGCGCCGCCGCCTGCGCGGCCTGCTGCGCCGCGACGGCGGCAGCCGTTCGGTTCAGGTTTTCCAGCGACCGCTGCAACTGCTGGCGCGATTGCGCCTGTTGGCGCGCGCTGCTGCCGATGCCGGCCAAGCTGCCGTCGGGCATGCGGCCCGTACGCTGCGCCGTCGATTGCACCGCGTTCTTGTCGGAGAACCAGCCCGGGCTGAACGCCCGTTGCTGCGCCTGCGCCGCCCCGCTGGCACTGCCCGCGATCAACAGCGCCGTCACGGCCTGCGACAGTGGCGTCGGACGCCAGTTCGGGCGCACGCGCGCCGGCACGGTCCCCATGTTTCGCTTGCCACCCAACCCCGACATCCGTGCCTGCATGATCGCCATCCCTTGTTTCAATCGCGCGTGTTCGTCACCTAGAACAAGACAGACGGATTGAAAAATGCAGACCAGAACCCTGTCATAAATATTTCATCGAGCGGCAGGCCGCCTCGTGCTTATGACAACAGGACGACGCCGGCGGGTAGGTGTGTCACACGCGCGCCATAGGCATCGCGGATCAGGCGTTCGGCATCGGCCACCTGCGCCAACGAGAAGCGGGCTTGAACCAGACGCTGGCCCAGTTGCTCATTCATCAGCACCAGGCGGCCGCGCCGGTAGCGGTTCAATTCTTCGACCACCTGCGCCAGCGGCTGCTGGTTGAACACCAGCCATCCCTGACGCCACGCGGTCACCACGGCGGGGTCCACCTGCACGGGGGGCATCACCCGCGTATCGTCATAGCGCAACTCACGATTGGCCACCACGTCGAACACGCCTTGCGCGTGCACCAGGCGCAGCGATCCCGACAGGCAGCAAAGACGCGCCTGACCGTCGATGTAGCGCAGGTTGAAGCTGGCGTCCCGCGCGGTGATCCGGCCCTTGCCAGCCACCACGACGGCGGCCGTTGCACCGCTGCGGATTTCCGCTTCGCCATCGGCCAATTCAATCACCGGGCCACCGGCATCGTGATCAACATTGATGCGCGTCAACGTGTTCATATCCACGTCCAGCGCATTGCCTAGTGACACCCGGCGTTGTTCGCCCGCCGCCGTGCGGTAGTCCGCCCCCAAGGTATCCACGCCAGGCCACAGGCCCAGCGGCGGCTTGAATGCCAGATAGGCCGCCGACGCGGCCAGCGCGCCGCCCAGGAATGCACGACGGCCCGTAAAGACCGGCTTGCGCGTACGGCTGCGCGCCCCCTGCGCCACCACTTCCTGGATGGCCGGCCCCAGGCTTTCCCACAACTGCTTCTGATGGGCAAAGGCCGCTTGGTGCCGGCGGTCGGCGCGTAGCCACTCGCGAAACGCCTGCGCGTCGTGCTCGGTGGCGCGGCCCGAGGTCAGCGCCAACAACCAGTCCCGCGCCTCGCGGGTGGCGGCGTCTTCTTTGTTCTTGTTTCTTCCGGGCATGCTCATCGTCAGCGCCATGGTTCTTCGTCCCGGCACGCGGCACGGGGGACCGGGGCCGACCCGCCCTTTCCGCTCCCCGCCACGAGCAGTTCGCGCGCGCAATGTTCCAGCGCGCGTTTGAGTTCTTTGGATACGATGCGTTCCGACACGCCGTAGCGCCGGGCAATCTCGGCATGCGGCAACTCGTGCACGCGCGCGGCCAGCACCATCTGCTGCGTGCGCTCGGGCAACTGGCGCAGCGCGCGCTGGAATGCGTCGATCTGATCGCGGCCCTGCGCAATGCGCGCCGGGTCCGCGGCCTCGTCCGCCAGGTGGATCAGTTCGCTGATCTCAACCCCGGTCAGCAGCCGGGAGTCGCGCCGCCGCTGATCTTCCGCGATATTCAGCGCCACGCGAAACAGGTAGGCGGCAGGCTGCTGGATAGACGAACTGGCTGGCAGGTCATTGACCTTCAAGAACGCTTCCTGCATCGCGTCATGCGCCAGGTCATCCGAACCCAAGCGGCGCTTGAGCTGATTGCGAAAGTCGTTGTAGCGCTCCAGAAACAAGGCCCGCAAAGAGTTTTCCGGCTTGTTATCCCGCACTGCCGCCCCCCCGCTCCGTGTCGCATTCCGCCGCGCTGCGCGGCAGCAACAACACCGTCAGGGGTTGCGGCGTGCCCGCCGGCAAAGGGCCGATCACCGCGCCACGCAGCGCCGCTTCCAGCCGACCATCCAGGCCGGCCTGACCGGTGCTTGACACCCACGCCACGCGGCTGATGCGCCAGGCTTTGTCGAACCACAATTGCGCCAACGCGCGATAGCTGCCCGGCTGCGTGCCGGCTGCCTTGCACAAGGCGCGTTTCAGCGCGGTTTGCACCACGGCGGCGTAGGGCGTGTCGCGCAAGCGCCGGCCCGTGCTGGACGCGGCCTCATCCGCCTTGGAGACCAGCGTGAACGACCGCGCGCTGGCATAGCGAATGGACAAGGGCGAACCGGCCAGCAGCTTGCGCAACGCCTCGCTGGGTGTGTAGACGCCCACCACCGCCGGGGCCTGCCGGCCGGCGGTCAACGTGCTGTCCACCAACACCGTCAGGCCGCTTGCCAGGCTGTATTCAACAAGCGCCTGCGCAAGCGGCTGCGCCGCAATCTCGAATCGAATGGATGAGGTGGGCGGCGCGGCATGGCCTGCCTGCGCCAGCGCCAACAGGCCGCAGGCCAGACAGGCGCGCAGCACTCCGCCGCGCCCCTTGAAGGCGCCGCTCATAAACGTGACCGCAAAGGGAAGGTGCCTGACATGGCCGCAACAGAGGACACCGGAATGTCCGCCCTGACAAAAGCCGCCATGCTAGAGGCGCTGAATGACGCATTCGTGACACAACATGCGCGTCAGCCGCGCCGCCGCCACGCAACGGTCACCTGCGCGCCTGTTGCCGTCCCTATACTTCCTGGGTTGCTCCGGCCGGCGGGGCGTCTTCAAGGAGCGCGCATGCGCACGGTGCCCCTGGCCCTTGGCCAGCTGTTTTTATTATTGTTGGCCGCGATGTTGATGCATGCGCCCGTGTCGGCCAACGACACCCAAGTGGCGCCCGCCGCCAAACCATCCGCCAAGCCAGCAGGCACCGCCGACGGCGCCTGCATCGACACCGAGGTCAACGGCTATCGGGCCTTGTCCTACGACTGCCTGAACCAGAAGATGGCGCCGGCCGCCACGGCCAGGCCCGCGCCGCAATTGGAATCCGAAGCCATCACGCAACGCCCGCCCAACCAGATGGGCCTGCCCACGCCCGCCACCATCGGCAACCGCATGGGCAATACGTTCGGCACGTCGGCGTACCCGCAACGGCCACCGCGATAGTCGCCATCGCGGCTTGCCTTCACGCCGTGCGGCTGATGAAGTAGATCTTCTTCACGAACTGGTCCACTTCCCAACGGCCCGTATAGCCTTCGGGCATGACGAAGGCCTGGCCCACCGTCAGTTCATGCACCGTGCCGTCCGGGTCGACCAGACGCGCCGCGCCTTCGATGATGGTGCCGAATTCGATATAGCCGGTGGTGTTGGCCTGGAACACGCCCGCTGTGCTTTCCCATACGCCGGCTTCGGCCTTGCCGGCGTTGCCCTCGAAGAAGGTCTCAGACATAAAAGCCGCATCGCCCGAGATCGGGCGGCGAGGCTTGCCCGGCACCGGGTTTTTCAGAGGGCCGGCGTCAATGCGGACTAGCCGCGAGGGGTCGTGTGTCATGGCTTGCCTTGGGTTCAATGCGCCGCCACCACCAGCACTTCAGCCATGGCGCGGCTGACCGTGCGCATGCGGTGCGGCAATTCGGAATCAAAGTAGAGGGAATCGCCGGTTTCAAGGCGCAACTGGCGTTCGCCCACGTGGACCTCGATGGCGCCCTTGAGCACCAGCAGAAACTCTTCGCCCGGGTGCGGAAACACCGCGGTCGCGTCGGGAAAGTCGCGCGGCGGATGCACCACGAAGGGCTCCATCGCCTTGACCTTGCGGCGTCCGGCGAGCGACTCGTAATGGTATTGCGAGCCCAGCCCCCCACGTTGCAGGGCCTCGCGGTCGGCCACGCGCACCAGGCTGACCACTTCGTCCTGCGCGGCGTCATCCGCGCCCACCAGTTGCGACACGCCTACGCCATAGGCTTCGGCCAGGCGCAGCACCGTCGAAATCGACGGTTCGCTCAAGCCGCGCTCAAGTTTGGACAAATAGCTTTTGGTCAGCCCGGTGCGCTGCGCCAGCTGTTCCAGGGACAGGGCTTGCTGACGGCGCAGGGTGCGTAGGCGGTGGGGAAGATCGATCATGGGCGGGAGGGCAAAAATCCGACCGGTAAGCATGCCCGAAACCGGCGCCGCCGTCGAGCGCTCTGCGCCTTCAAGGCGCTTGGCTTCCCGCTCTACGCCAGGACGCTCTACACCTGATCGGCCTTTCTCCCCCCTGCCCCTGTGGCTTACGCCAGCACGTCCGGGTGCGAGCGCAGCGCGCGGCGCGCGTAATAAGAAAAGCCGACTTGCGAGCGCTTGGGCGTCAAGATCCAGTCGTGCGCCTCGCGGCCCAGCGCGGGCGGAATGGGTTGAATCTTGCCAGCAGACATCGCCAGCAATTGCATGCGCGCCGCGCGTTCGAATTGCAGCGCCAGCACGCAAGCCTCTTCCACCGAACCCGCCGCGATCAGCATGCCGTGATGCGACAGCAGAATGGCGCGCTTGTCGCCCAGCGCGGCCGAGATGAGCTCGCCTTCTTCATTGCCCACCGGCACGCCCGGCCAGTCCTTCAAAAACGCCACATCGTCGTACAGCGTGCAGTTGTCCATGTGCGACACCTCCAGCGGCACCTCCAGCATGGACAGCGACGCCACATGCAGCGGGTGCGTATGGATGATGCAGTTCACATCGGGCCGCGCGCGGTAAATCCACGAATGAAAACGGTTGGCCGGGTTGGGCATGCCGCCGCCCTCTTGCACGCGCAGATCCTCGTCCACCACCAACAGATTGCTGGCCGTGATCTCGTCAAAGCCCAGGCCCAGGCGTTGCGTGTAATAACGGCCCGGCTCCGGCGCGCGCGCCGTGATCTGCCCGGCCAGACCGGAGTCGTGTCCACCGTCGAACAGAATGCGGCAGGTCAGCGCCAGCCGTTCGCGCAGGCTCCATTGCGGCGCGTCGAACTGGCGCTGCATTTCGGCTTGCGCCCGCGCAATCAGCTCGTCTTTTCCCAGGTGCATCGTATCGCTCATCATGTCTCCGTCATGCCGTGTTCAACCACGGCGTAAGTCCTGAATTTCTTGCTGGATTGCTTGCTGAATTGCCCACGCAATGGCATCCCGGATTGCAGTCCGGGATGCCTGCCATCAATCCATCTTGATATCGGCGCGCTTCACGATGTCGGCCCATTTTGATTTTTCGGCCTTGATGAAGCGCTGGTATTCGTCTGCCGACCCGGTATACAACTGCGTGCCCTGGGAAGCCAAACGGTCTTTCAGTTGCGGGGACGCCAGCGTCTTTTGCAGGGCGGCGTTCAAGGCAGCCAACACCTCGGGCGGCGTGCCGGCCGGTGCAAAGAACGCATTCCAGGAACTGATCTGCAAAGCCGCGTCGCCCACTTCGGCGCTGGAGGGCACAGCCGGCGCCGCCGCCAAACGCTCGCCCGACGCCACCGCCAGGGCATGCAGCTTGCCCGAAGCCACATGCGGCATGATGACGGAACTGGCGTCCATCACCACATCCACCTGCTGACCCACCGCGGCATTGACGGCTTCGCTGCCGCTCTTGAACGGCACATGCACAATATCCACGCCAGCCGTCAGCTTCAGCAGTTCGAGGCCCAGATGGGGCGAACTGGCGTTACCCGCCGACCCAAAGTTCAAGCGCCCGGGATTGGCCTTTGCATAGGTCACGAAGGCGTCGAACGTGGAAGCGGGCACCCCCGCCCGCACCGCCAGCACAAACGGCGACCCGGACACCATGCCTACCGGCGCGAACGCATTCGCGTCATAGCTGAGCTTGCTGTAGATCAACGGGTTCACCACCTGCGTGCCCACCGTTCCCATGAAGATCGTGTAGCCATCGGGCGGCGCCGTGGCTGCTACCTGTGCAGCGATTACACCACCCGCGCCGGGGCGGTTTTCAATGACGAGCGTTTGCCCCAGGACATCACCCATGCCCTTGCCCACCTGCCGCGCAACGATATCGGTGATGCCACCCGCGCCGAAAGGCACGATCAACCGGATGGTGCGTTCCGGATACGCGGCCTGCGCGCCGCTCGTCAAACCCAGCGCTATGGTCAGCGCGGCTATCCTGCGAAAAACTTTCATGCCATTCCCCTTGATTGCGCCGTGTCGGCTTTAATGACACAAAGTGTCCTATAGGGGATTGAGTTTCCGCAAGGGGAATGTGATTGGGGGATACCCTGAGCGGCGGGGATAGAGTTCGCCTTTTTCGTTGAAATTCGCCTTTTGGCTTTGATGGGGAACTCCTGCTATTGCGCGGGCATCTTCTCTTCTTCTGTGCAGATGGGCGGCGTGCAGATTGAAGAAAGGCGAACTTTGCGATAGACGCAATTACATTAGCGTGACAGCCCAAGGCGGCAGATTTGGGATATGCCCGTGCGGGAATTGGGGAGGAGACATGGACGTCTCAGGGCACTCGGCTATTGGGAAATGTCAGAGTAGGCAGCGCAGTGCTTTGTGTGGAATGGCCCCTGTGGCAAGTGCCCGCTTTCGGCTGCGAGCCGTCCTTGTCGAAGGGCCGAGGACGACCCGTTGCAGCCCTTTGGGTCGGCGCCGTCTAACGGCAGCTTTCAAGGGGTTAGTGGTCAGTCCCAGCGGAGTGGCTGCTTGGACATGCCATTGCGCATCCCTTCGAAAGGCGAATGATCTTGGAGAACAAGTGCAGACTGAAAACGAGGCGAAGCGGCACAGCGACGGTCGGAAGGCGACGTCCGGCTCGCTTCCTCAGGCCGCGTTAGGGTGAGGACGGTGCGACACTGAGCAGGTGCGCCCTCATGTCGGAGGAGGTGCTCGGCAGGGAGCCGAGGCGCACGGTCAAACGGGGTAACGTTCGCATTGTGTCTCCGATGTTCGGGTATGTGGTCCCTGTGGGACCAGGCTCCACCCAAAAAGCGGACGGCGCTCCTGGGTATTGACCTGCAGAAAGGCCGGCCTCTGCAGCGCTGAAGCGGCGGCTCGCCCGGGGCCGGCCGCCGCGGTCGGGGCTGCAGTCAGCTCTGCTCCTCGTCGCGCATCTCGTGCAGCCTGTAGCGCATTTCGCAGTCGAGATAGTCTTCGGTGTGGATCAGCACTTGATCGGACGCCAGAAGCACCACGCCGTATTGCGGCTGCTCATGCACGCCTATGATTTGGCTCTCGTCGCCGTGCAGATCGAGCGCGACCTGATGGTTGGTACCGCGCAGCGTCGAGTAGCCGATGCCGTGATAGACGCCGCAGATCGGGCGGTGGATGTGGCCGAAAAACACCTGCCGAATGCGTGCTTCGAAGCCGGCGATGGCGGCCATGAATGGCCCGGTGTCGCGTAGCGAGATGAGGTCCATGCTGCGGATGCCGATCGGGAAGAACGGGTGGTGCATGAACAGCAGCACGGGCTTGGCCGACGCCTCCAGTTGTTCGCGCAACCAGGCCGCGCGGCGCTCGCAGAAAACGCCCCAGTGCACGCCGGGCTCGTTGGTATCGAGGAACAGCGCCAAGTGATCGCCGAAGTCCACCCCATATTGCACAAAACCCTCGGGGTCGCGCCCGACGTGCGGGAAGTATTCCCGGAAGATCTCGCGGTGATCGTGGTTGCCAAGGATCGGGAACACCGGCATGGTAAGTGGTGCCAGACACTCGCGCAGGTGTTCGTATGCGCCGGGGTGGCCGTAATGGGTCAGGTCACCGGTGATGGTCACGGCTTGGGCGTCGGGCTGGTGCGCCAGAATGTGAGCTACCGCCTGCTGCAGCCGCTGCTTGGGATTGGTGCCATACAGATCGCTAGCGTCGGCGACCAGGTGGGTGTCGGTGAGATGGATGAATTTCATCGCGGCGCTCACTTCAGCAGCTTCTGCACATCGCGCGTCATGGCGTCCAGCGCGGCGTCGGGCTTGGTGGACTTGTCGAACACGGTCTGCAGGTGATCATTGATCACGTCAGTGATCTTCAGGCCGTTTTCGCCAGGGAACGCGTACCAGCCGGTCAGCCACGGCAACTGGCGCACGGCGGTGTACTGGTTCGGGTTGGCGTCGTAGTAGCCCTTGAGCTTGGCGGGGTCGTCAATCGGCAGGGTGTTGGCGGGGAAATAGCCGGTGCCCTTGGTCATGATGGTGGCCCCTTCGGGGCCGGTGGCGAACTTGATGTATTCCCAGGCAGCCTTCTGGCGCGCCGGGTCTTTAGCAAACATCATGGCCACGTTGCCACCGGCCGGCACGCGAGCGTTATCCCCATAGGTCGGGAAGAAGCCCGTCACCATCTTGAACTTGCCGCCGATCTGCTTCTCGATGGTCGACAAGCGTGACGTGGACGATGACAGCACAGCGAGCTTGCCGGTCACAAACAGCTGGGCGGCGTCCTTGTATTTTAAGTTCTGCATGGTGCCGTGCTCGACCATGCGGCCCATCTGCTCGATCGACTCGCGGCCGGTCTGGTCATCGAAGGCCACCTTGGCTTCGCTCGCGTCGAGCATGCTGCCGCCCTTCGAGAACACCATGGCCTGCCAGAGCCAGTTGCCGGTGATTTCCCAGTCGTAGTGCAGGCCATTGGTGCCGGCGTTGGCGGCGCGCGACTTGTCGGCGGCGGCGAGGATGTCGTCCCAGGTTTTGGGCAGCGCGTCGGCCTTCACGCCGGCGCGCTCCAGCAGGTCCATGTTGTAGTAGACGATCGGGGTCGAGAGCGAGAAGCCGATACCCACCTGCTTGCCATTGACTTGGCCGAGCGACATCAGCGCAGGGCTATACCCGCTCTTATCCCAATCCTTCTCGGCCTGGATGAAGGGCGTGAGATCGACCGCGATATTGCGGTCGACGAACACGCGTTGGCGGTTCAGGCCCTGGTACGACACGTCGGCCAGTTGGCGCGTGACGGCATGCCGCAGCGCCTGTTGCGCGGCGGCCTCGTATTCGGGCGTGGGCGCGCGGAACTTCACGGTGTAGTCGGGAAACTTCTCCGTGAAGCGCTTGGCGATTTCCTCGTGCACCGTGTTGAACATGTCGGGATAGGGGTAGTCGACGATCAGTTCTATCTTGGCGGCCTGGGCGGCATTGCCGATCAGGGCGACGCCGGCCAGCAGGCCGAACAGCAGTTTGAATTGCATGGAGGTTCCTTTAACCTTTGACACCGGTGAGGGTAACGCCCTCGATGAAGCGCTTCTGCGCCGACAGAAAGAACAAGAGCAAGGGCAGGGTGATGATCACCGTGCCTGCCATTAGGGGGCCGAAATCCGTGCCGGCTTCCTCGTTCTTGAAGAACATGGTGCCCAGCGGCGGGGTGGCCAGATCGGTGGTGTTGATTACCAGCAGCGGCCAGAAGTAGTCGTTCCAATGCCACACCACGGAGAAAATCGAGAAGGCGATGAGCGCGGGCATAGCCGCAGGCATCATCACGCGCCACACCAATTCGAACTCGCCCATGCCGTCCAGCCGCGCAGCATGGATCAGGTCGTCGGGTACGCCTATAAAGAACTGGCGCATCAGGAAGATGCCGAAGGCTGAGGCGATGAACGGCAGAATTAACGCTGCGGTGGTGTCGAGCAGGCCGGCGTGATAAAGCAGGATGTAGAGCGGGATCGCGGTGGCCTGGAATGGAATCATCAGCGATAGCAGCACCAGACCCCAGGCCAGGCGCTTTCCACGGAATTTGAGCTTGGCAAAGCAATAGGCGGCCGGCAGCGACACGATGATCTGCAGGATCAGGATCCCGCCGCACACCACGATGCCGTTCCACAGATAGCGCAGCAGTGGCACCTGGGTCAGCGCGCGGGTGTAGTTGTCGACCGCGGCCCACTGCCGCGGCAACAGGTGGAAGCCGTCGCGGAAGATCTCGTCGGCCGGTTTCAGCGATGTCGACAGCATCCAGACGAAGGGCAGCAGATAGACTGCGGCGCCGGCCAGTAGCAGTGTGTGACGCAGCACGCGCCAGGGCAGCCCGGGTTGCATGGGATTTTTCATCAGTGGAGTGTCCGTTTTTCCATGCTGGCCTGCTGCACCAGCGTGAGCACGAAGATGCAGCCGACGAACACCACCACCATGGCCGCCGCATAGCCCATGCGGAAGAAACCGAAGCCCTCGGCGTAGATGGTGTGCAGCAGCACCTCCGTGGATTTGTTGGGGCCACCCTGGGTCAGCGCGTGTACCGTATCGAACACCTGCAGCGAACGGATACCGCACACCGTGACAACGAACAGCATGGTTGGGCCGAGCATCGGCAGAGTGAGCCGCAGCAGGCGGTCGAGCGGATGGCGCATGCCGTCGAGCAGGCTGGCGTGGCGCAGTTCGGCCGGGATGCTTTTCAGACCGGCCAGGAACATCACCAGTGCCAGGCCCGACATCTGCCAGATGCCGATGGCCGCCAGCGCCGGCAGGGCCAGGTCGTAGTCTTTGAGCCAGTTGCGCGGCTCGGCGCCGAACCAGCCCAGCACGTGGTTGAGAAAGCCCACCGAGGGGTGCATCAGGAACTGCCACACCACCGCCATCGCGATCAGTGTCGAGGCCACCGGCATGAAGAACGCGGTGCGGTAGAAGCCGCGCCAGGAATCATGCGACTCGATTAGGAGCGCCACGGCCAGGCCGATTGCGATCGAGCCAAGCGACACCACCATGAGGTAGTACACGGTGTTGGCGAAGCTCTTGCGGAACGTGGTGTCGTTCCACAGATCGGCGTAATTGCCCAGGCCGATCCAGTTCCAGCTGGCCGCGCCGAACTGCCAGTCGGTGAGCGACATGAGCGCTACCACCACCAGCGGCAGCACCAGCAGCAGCAGGGTCAACACCAGGCTTGGCCCGAGTAGCAGCGTTAGTTGCAAAGGCTTGATGCGCATCCCGGCTCCTAGGCGGCCAGCGACAGCGCGCGCTGGCCGTCAGCGAGACTGTGGCCGTCGGCATCGAACGCATGCCAGGCCGTCAGTGGCACGTACACGCGCAGCACCTCGCCGGTGTGGATGCGGTTGCTGGCGGGCAGCACCACGACGACCTTCTCCGCCCCTGCAGTCTGCAGCGTAACCATGCAGTCGGCCCCGGTGAACTCCACCAACTGCACCGTGCCGCTTACCACCAGGGCATCGCGCATGGGCGCGAGCGTGGCGGCGTGTGGACGGAATGCCATTCGGGTGCTGCGCGTGGGGAAGTGTGGCTCGATGGCCTGTTCCTGCAGCGCAGCGCGGCCGGCGCTGTCGTGGCCCACGGTCAGGAAGTTGATGCGCGGCGCGCCCACGAATGCGGCGACGTCTGCGTGTTGAGGCGCGTGGTAGATCTCCTGCGGCGTGCCCAACTGCAGAATGTGGCCACCCTTCATCACCGCCACGCGATCCGACATGGACATGGCCTCGTGCTGATCGTGCGTGACATAGACGAAGGTCACGCCGAGCTGGTCGTGCAACTGGCGGATTTCGCTGCGTAGCGACTGGCGCAGGTTCGCATCGAGATTGGAGAGTGGTTCGTCGAACAGGAATAGCGAGGGTCGGCGCACCATCGCGCGTGCCAACGCCACGCGCTGGCGCTGGCCGCCAGAGAGCTGGGCTGGCTTACGTGTCCATAGATGGTCGATGCCCAGGATACCGGCCACCTGGCGGCCCTGGTCCTGCGCGTCGCGCACACGGCGGCGCGTACCGGGGATGAGCCAGCGCGCACCGGGCAGGCGCTGGGCGAAGTTGAGTGAGCGCATATAGAGCGGGGTGCAGATGTTGTCGCCCACGCTCATGTGTGGATAGAGCGCGTACGACTGGAACACCATGGCGCAGTCGCGTTCGCTGGGCGACTGCGCCAGGATGTCGGTGTCGCCCTTGCGCAGGGTGCCGCTGTCGGGCATCTCCAGTCCGGCCAGCAGCTTGAGCAGCGTGGACTTGCCACAGCCCGAGGCGCCCAGCAGGGTCAGGAACTCGCCATCGTGGATGGTGAGCGAGAGACGGTCGAGCACTGTCGTGCTGCCATAGGACTTGCTGATCTGGTCAAGGACGAGGTCAGTCATCTTCTGTCTCCAGGACGCGGGTGGGGTGCGACGCGATCCAGTGCGTCAGGTCGCCGGCATGGTCATAGGTGAATACGGCGGGGGTAAGGTCACCGGGCCGGGCATGGTAGCCACCGCGATGGGCGGCGAAATCCACGCGGGCGGCCTGTGCGCAGCGCGCGTCGACCTGCGAGTCCCCCACGAACAGGGCCCGTCCGGAGGGATGGCCGACACGTTCGAGTGTGGCCAGCAGCGGCGCGCCATCGGGCTTGGGCGGCAGACCGTCGTCGAGACAATGGACGTGGCTGAAGTGCGCGCGCCATTCGTGGTGCGCCAGCAGGGTCAGGGTGGAGGCGCGGTCGCGGTTGGTGCACACGGCCAGCGTATGGCCGGCCGCCCGCAGGCCGGCCAGCAGTGCGCCGGTGCCGGCGTAGGGCGTGGCCGTCACCAGCGTGTGATCGAGATAGTGGCGCGACATTGCCGCGAACAGCGCGGGACGCACCCCGTCTTCAGGGCCGGCTAGTTGCGTGGCGGCGCGTTTGAACATTGGGCCGACGCCCTGGCTCAACGCCAGACGCAGCGCAGTCGGATCGAGACTGGGGGCCGAGGCCGGGGCCACGGCGCGCACGGCCGCCAGCAGGCTGGGCCAAGTATCGAGCAGTGTGCCGTCGAGATCAAAAACGATCGCTGGATAGGGGGTGAAAGTTGTCATGTCCGCTACTTTATTGATCGAATGTGACGCAGATATGAACAAATTCGTTTATAAAAGATCAATATCGATCATTCCATCGTTTAAGGCTCCAGACATCTCTGTGTGATAGGGTGGCGGCCCCGGCCCGATAACGATCAAATATGCTCAAAGCCGAACGTCAGCAGCGCATCCTCGCGCGTATGCAGGAAACCAACGCCGTGACCGTGCGCGATCTGGCGCAGGCCTTTTCGACCTCGCCCATCACCATCCGCCGCGATCTGCTCGAACTGGGCGACAAAGGCATGCTGGCACGGACCCATGGCGGCGCGGTGGCCTTGCACGAGGTGCTGGCCGAGGGCAATGCGCGCTATGAGATGTACAGCTATGCCGAGCGGCATAATCAGCAGTCGGCCGAGAAGGCCGCGATCGCGGAGTGCGCGGCGCAGTACATCTCCGATGGCGACAGCATCCTGATCAACGCCGGCACCACTGCGCACGCGCTGGCTCAGGCTCTGCGCGGCCACCAGGATCTACACGTCATCACCAACGGGCTTTCCGTGGCCGCGGCGGCCGGGCAGAGCCGAATGGCGTATGTGTATGTGCTGGCTGGCCGGCTCGACACGCGCAAACAGGCCACTATCGAGCGCGCCGACAACGACACGCTGTCGGGCATCCAGATCCGGGAGGCGTTTCTCGGGGTGCACGCGGTGTCCGCCGCCGACATATTCATGCGCGACAGCGAGGATGGCGCCATGAACCGCGCCTTCATCGCGGCGGCGAGCCGTACCACCGTGATGGCCGACCACACCAAGCTCAACGCGCATGCCAGTTTCCGCGTGGCCGCCTGGCAGCAGGGGCAGCGCCTGATTACCGATCCGGCGGCCGACCTGGAGGTCGTGGCCGCGATCCGCGCCCAGGGCGTGGAAGTGATGATCAGCGCCTAGGCGGGTAGGGGCGCGGACCCGGTCGAGCTCTCAATGGCGAGTTAAAGCGGACATTCAAAAGGGCAAGTTATACGACCGCTTCTGGCCGAGAGTCGTCCTTGCTGACCGGCCGATGACGACCCGTTGCGGTCACTCCACGTCCGTTTAGGAATGTCTGCTAAGCGGCGTTCCCTTCATATTCCCCTCCCACAGGTTACAAAGCGCTGCGGCATGAGGGGCCTGATAGCCAAGTGGCGGCCAAGATTCCACTAGGCCAAACGCGACTGCAATCAGCGAAGCTATTCAACGGGCTTTCCCGTCAGATAGACCAGCCATTTCTAAGCTGAGCACCGTCAGCGCATACCTGCTGCAGTCCTAAGAAAACGTGATACAACTGTTAACATCATCTCGTACAACCCCTCGACGAGCGTTCTTGCGTCACGTGGACTTCTTCCGGTATGGCGGCTGCGGGACTTTTGGTGGTCTTGAGCTAAGCAAGGCTTGGCAGGATCTCGGTGAGGATCCGACTACCGACATCAAGGACGCCGAAGAGTGGGAGGTTCAGCTACGTACCCTGCTGGATTGCATGCCGTTCGCCGATTTGTAGTTCAACGCGGAAGAGAGAGCCTAGCCCTCGCTGCTGTCGCGGCCGCGATCTCGGAGAAATGCAGTCTGACACCTTTGCTACCACAGCGGACAGCCTACGGCAGCCGCTGAATTCAATCGTTAGTCCTCATCGACAAGAGAACAAGAATGGCAACTGCGCTCGTATCGGCCCCAATAGCTGGCGACAAGCTTTATCAGGTTCGTGCTCGTGAAGCTCTGCCTCTACTGGTTCGGCAGGCTGAGGCCAGGAACACCATCACGTACTCGGACCTTGCTTTCGAACTTGGGATGCCGAACCCAAGGAACTTGAATTACGTGCTCGGCAGTGTGGGCCGGACGATGGAGGGTCTTTCTCGGAAGTGGAAGGAGAAGGTGCCTCCGATTCAGTGCGTAGTGGTGAATGGAAACACCGGCCTACCCGGCGAGGGCATTGGATGGTTCTTGGTGAAGAAGAACAACTATACGTCTCTCCCTGCGGATAAAAAGCGCGCAGTGGTAAAGGCGGAATTGGCCGGAGTCTTCGGCTACCCCTACTGGACTGAAGTTCTCGAAGAAGTGGGTTTGCGACGTCATGCTGGCATTGCAGTGCAGGCGCTTCCGAATTTCGGCGGTGGCGGTGAAGGACCGGAGCACAAGCGGCTTAAAGCATATGTGGCGGCTAATCCAGCAATCGTTGGCTTACCAGAAATGGCTCCGCACGGAACAATGGAGGAGTGCCTCTTATCGGGAGACGCATTGGACGTTTCCTTTCAGCATCGCCGGCTTTGGTTGGGTGCTGAAGTTAAGTCACATATCTCTTCGGAGCTGGACATTCAGCGAGGACTGTTTCAGTGCGTCAAGTACCGGGCCGTGATGGAGGCTCAGGCCCAGGCGGCTGGTGCAGAGCGCGATGTTCGTGCTGTCCTCGTTTTGGGGTGCGCGCTCCCCGCAAGACTGAAGCCACTCAAGAATATGCTGGGCATTGAAGTTGTCGAAAGCATTCACCCGCGGTGAGGCTTAAATTCATACAGCAAACGCAACGCCGTGAGTAACGCAATCGCTCAAGCATCTGTCACCAGCCTAACCGGTTGGTTAAGCTGACGCCAACAGTTTCGCTGTTGGTGCCCTCCGTTGCGCTCCGGCGCGAATCACAGAGTATGCCCCTTTCGCTCTTGCAGGCTGCATCTACGGTGTTCGTGTCCTTGATTATGATGAGATGGGGCGTGGTCGGTAGATTTTTGATGTGCATAAGCCGAGCTGAACCAGATTACGCACCAGATTCAGATCGGCAGATTGCAACAATTGCGAAGGCCTCGACACTTGAATTGGGGTAAAAGTTTTCTGCTCTCAGTCTGAATACGATCATGCGCATCACGGAGGAGTTGTAATGAGCCAGTACCTTTTGAGTTTTGCAAGGCAGAATCTTGAAGGGCGCACTGACGCATACCTTGCGTTGCTCTGGTGTATGTACCAGGCCAACCAGGACAAGGGCCGCTACTCCGACCATATCAAAGCACATATCACCGTGGCAGCTGACCAGTTACTGGGTCGCAACTACCAACGGATGGCCGCACGCTTCAAAAAGGTGCTCGACAGTAGGCCGGAACTGGATCGTATACCGCCGTCCGGCCTCGGTACTTTGGACTACCTTCGCGTGAAAAGTTTCCGAGGCTTCGGAGAAATTGGCCCTGACGACACTGGCACCTTCATTCGCTTCAGCAAGCTCAAAAACATCTTCTACGCACCCAATGGCGGCGGCAAATCATCGCTGTGCGAGGCGTTGGAAATTGGTACCACCGGCGATATCAAAGAAGCGGCCAGGCGCAAGACCAAGGTCACTCAGTACATCGCACGAGGAGAGACCAAGCCCAAGCTAATGCTCATGGGAACAGACCGGCTACAAGTTAAACGGAGCATCAGCTGGTCGGGCTGCTTCATCGACCGCAATCGCCTTCAAGAATTTTCGCTATTGGGCTCCAAGGATACTGGCAGTGCAGAGAGGGATGTCCTAGCCACCTTGTTCGGCTTGGAAGAACTCCAGGAGGTCATTTCTAGATTCGTTCGGCCTGAAAGCTTCTCGCTTAAGGCCTTTGTGCGTGCGGATCGAGCCGGCGCACTGGACCTATTGGAACGCACCCGCGTCACCCTGAGCCAACTGCGACGTAAGCATAGGGCAGACCTCCAAAAATCGATATCCGAGAGTTGTAGGCTGCTGGGGCTGAGGCCCAACCAGGACTTCGATGTTCGACGAAAGGTCTTGCGGCTGCGAGACACAATAGAAATGCACATTCGTGGTGCCGAGCGCCTGCGCGCCTCCAGGGCCCCGCTCGCTATCCCGCTGAAGCAGGTGAAGCGCATCTGTGCCGTCGCTCAGCGTTTGCTTCACCGAAGAGCCAATATCGAAGCGGCATTTTTGCAGAGGGCCAGCGACGTCGATTATCGCGCCTTCTTTGAGGCATTAGAAGCAATCGAGCATTTACAGGTCGGTGAAACCTGTCCTGCATGCCTGACTCCCCTCGATCAAGTGGTAGTTAGACCGTTCGAGAGGGCGCGACTGCAGATCAAAGCACTGTGTGCATTGGAGTCCCTCAAACAATCTAAGCTGCGAAACGACGCCCGGATTGTGCTCTGGGCTTCGAAAGTCGCCACGGGAATCAGCGGGGTGAAGAACAACGAGCATGCCGACGTTCCCTGCACGTTGAATATGTGCGCGTTGGATGAGGTGCTTGCAAAGTTCCATGCCGCTACCGATCGTTCGGAAGTGGCACCCGCCGTCCTCGACTCGTTTCTGGATCTTTGCGCCCGAAGTGCAGATCAGATGGAGGTCTACTTAATTGCCTGCGAGCGCAAGCGTCGGGAGGTCGGTCATGCAGCGGCCCAGGCAGCCCGACTCGACGCGCGGGTGACGCAGTTGAAAGAAATAGATGAATCTCTGAAGCTGCAGTTCGACGGCAAAAAAATAGCGGAACGCGAGTTCAAAGTCGCCAACGATCAGATGGCAGACCTGGTAAAGCAGAAAGTGGCATTGCTGAACGATGCAGTGGATAACAGCCGCTTCAACCAGCTGCTCGAGGATCTGGAGACAGAGTATCGAACACTCTATCGCAATTTGCTCGATTACAAGCTGGAGCTGGAAAAAGCGCGAATCATCGGGATCGAAGCCAAAGCTGCCGAGTACTATCGAGCTATCAACAACCACGACGATGACCATGAGCAAATCACGTCGTTGCGCTTCGAACGTCAGGCTGAAAGCTACCGGATCAAGATCACCAACCTAGACGGATCATCGCTCGATGCGTTTGCTGTGCTCAGTGAAGGGCATCTGAGAACGTTGGGTTTGTCGATCCTCCTGGCGATGGCTGAGAAAAACAATTTCCCGCTCATCGTGTTCGATGACGTGGTCAACGCCATCGATACAGATCATCGATCAAACATCATCGATCTCTTCTTCAGCGATGCCTACTTACGCCGCATCCAAATGGTAGTAACCACCCATGACCGCCTCTTCTGGGAGCGATTTTGCAACATCGCGGACCGTCACCCTCAGTGCGATCAGCACGCCAGTCATGTGCTCAGCTACACGAATAAGGGCATTGTGGTGATTGATTATGCGGGTGGCTTCCAGAAGAAAGTCTATCTGGCGTTGTCGGTCTTCGACGTCCGCCAGGCGTTGCTTTATTGCCGCATCTGGTTCGAATCCATAGTGCTTGAGTTTTGCATCGAAAACCGCGTTAGAGTCACGGCCAACTTCAACAAGTCGCAGCTTAAGAAGAGCATGTACTTGCAGGTCAGCCTGGAGCATACTTTCTCGTTGGTGGAGCCTTTCATTAACTACGACCTGTCGTACTTCAATTTCATCAAAAATGACTTGGTCAACTGGGGTGGTCAGAACCAGGAGCATCACGCCTTCGACGAGGGCAGCCTGAACTTCGTGCACTCGAAAACCAGCGGTGAGGTGTTGAGAATCTACGATGCCATCCGCTTTCTGGAGTGCCAGCTCTTTCCGATGAGGAAGAAGGAGTCCGGGCAAAAATACCTTGCCGAACTTAACGAGAAAATTGAGAGAAGCCAGAGGAAGTTGGCAGGGCTCGCTAAAGCGCCAGCAGACGTGCAGGAGGAGCACCAAGCCGCGTTGAAAGCGCTGGAAAAGCGCGCCGCCGAGCTTGGGCAGGAGCTTGAGTTCATCGAGCAGTGTCTCGCTAGCGTCGCTCAACGCGAGCAAACAAAAGAACTGCCCTGAACTCTATTCCGCTTGGTACAGCTCTGGCTGTTCTTGGCTGGCATTCTGCCGGGCACCCGCCCCATCTTGTGTATAAGTGACCATGTTCCCAAAGTGCATCAAATCGAGCCGCAAAATCATTTGCATCTCTATGAAAATGCTCTGCAATCGTGTGCAAGACCGACGATGGTTTTGTTTCCAAAAGACCCCCTACCAAATCAAAAACCCGCTGTATGAAGCGAAAGCAGAGCGAATCTGCGTCAGTCAAAGTGCGGTAAAACACAGCTTAACTCGACAGAAGCGCAGCTAATCCGATCCAATGGCACCGACAAATCAGCCACTCAACCCGAATGAATGCAGGATGCTGAAAGAGTGCGGCTGGGTTGCCACCCAACACATGGCGGATGATGCAGACGTCTTTGAGCAGGCTGTGCTGTCCCTCGGACAATTTCTCGGGACTCCAATTACAACCCGCACCCGACGTCTCGTGGATAGGCTAACGCCAAAGCTAGCTGACATGGCGCACCCACACTCTTTGAGCCGGATGTCGGGAACTGGTCAGCAGCCGTGGCACATGGACATGAGCCATCGCGTTGAGCCCGCGCGCTACCTAGTGATGGGGATGCACGAGTGTCCCGCGAGAACTGCAGACACTGAGCTCTTGGACGCCTCCACCTTGGTCCCCACAGACCTTTACGAGGAAGCGCTTGCAGAGCCCTTCTTGTTCCGCACAGGAGCCCAGTCGTTCTACGCAACGATCAAAGTCAAGGGAGCTCCCTTTGTGCGCTTTGACCCAGGCTGCATGCATGGCACAACAGCGCGTGCCAAGGCCCTGATGCAGCAACTCTTGAACCGCACCCTGGCGCCCACCCACGTTCATCAATGGACACCGGGGGCCGTGCTGGTGATCGACAACTGGAAGATGCTCCACCGGAGAGCAGACGCCACCGCATATATCAATCGCACCCTGTATCGGGTCAGCGTCATGGGAGGCGCTACATGAGCAGCAATACCAAGATGGATTTCTTCAAAATCTCGAAGAAGGGCAAGAGGCTTCCGCCGCCCGTTGCGGTCGCTCACGAAACGCTGCTCGCCAAGTCCAGGCTCATGGCCAAGCGCAGTGTGGACGCCAAGCAATCTGGCATGGACACCGAGTGCCAGCTTTGGGCAGCGGGCGCATTGGAGCTTCTGGCTAAGGCGCAGCTCTCGGGCATTCACCCCTCGCTCGTGGTGGAAGCCGAAAACACCAATAGTCTTCTAGAGGCCTGCGGCATACACACCAGCACGAGGGTGCGCACCATCAATGCTTCGGTGGCCTACGCGAGACTCAACCATACTGTGCCGCACTTTTCGACGCCCGTGATGGAGGGATGCAAGAAGCTGGCTGACCGCAGGAATGCGGAGCTGCATTCAGGAGAGGCCGCCTGTGCTGCCATGCCGTTTGAGGCGTGGGAGGGCGACTTTTGGAACGCCGCAGACCTCATCCTCAAAAGCATGGACATGGACCTGCAAGAGTGGCTGGGGGCCGATTCCAAAGCCCCCAAAGCTCTCTTGAAGGCTCACCGCCAGGCTGAAATCAACGCGGCGAAACAACGGGTGATCCATCACTCCTCCGAGTTCAAGAAGACCGAGAGCGGGAAGCTGGGCCGCGACAAATTCAAGCTCTTTAAGGCACAGACACTGCAACGACCAGTCGATCACAAAGATTTTCACTACCTGTACTCACAAATCTGGCGTCACGAGTGCCCCTCCTGCAAGACTTGGGGAGCGGCGGCAGGCGACATGACATGGGAAGACAAAGCCGAAGACCAGGACGAAGCCGATTATGGTTATGAAATTATAGAAAGAGGCTTTTCACCATCTGAATTCTTTTGCCCTACCTGCGGCCTGTCACTCGTCGGGGATGCTGCGGTGAATGCTGCCGGGATCAATGAGGAATTCATTGAAACCAAAGAGGTCGAGATTGAGTACGAACCCGACTACGGCAACGACTGATGAAAAATCCTACATCACTTCCGGATTGGAACTTGACGTCGGACATTCTTCAATCCGAGCTCCAATGACCGTTTTTGGCCGAGAACGGACATAGCCTAGGCCAAGCAAGTCGCCGACCGACATGCTGCATGGATCGGACGGCGCCGTCGAAAAGGCGTACTGCGCAATAAACGCGATTTACTTTGCGCAACAGTCTAAGCCCGCAGATTCAGGGCACGGCGCTATCAGCGCCGTGATCTCGACAGGCGCAGATTTCGACGACGCCATGGGTCTGCGGGCTTGGCTTGGCTTGCCTCACCCGCAGAGCGTTCTGGATCCAGCTTCCGCCAGACGCACTGGCGCTGGCGCTGGCGCTGGCGGACATGGCACTCATCATGGCGGCAGAAGTGTTCCTGGCGCTGCCACTGCTCAGAAGTCCATCGACGCCGACAACATGAACGTGCGGGGCGCGCCCAGCGCCAGACTCGAAAGCTGCGGCATGCCCCAGTAGGCCTTGTTCGTCAGGTTGTTGATGGCGGCGCGCAGCACCACCTGGCGGTCGCCCACCCGCGTGGCATAGCGCGCGCCCACGTCGAACGTCGTGCGTCCGCCCACCGAAAGCGAGTTGTCCGCGCTGATGTATTGCTTTGAGACCGAGGTCGCGTTGGCGGTCAACGTCAACCCCTGCACCGCCGGCAAGTCCCATTCCACGCCGAGCTTGCCCTGCAGCCTCGGGATGCCGGTGGCCTGCTTGCCCTCATTGGCCGCGACGGCGGCTTTCGTTACCTTGGGATCGATGTAGGCGACGCCGCCGATCAGGCGCACGCCGCGCATCGGTTCGCCAAAGAAGCCCCACTCGACACCTTGGTTGCGCTGCTCGCCGCCGAACGAGAACACGTTGGTGACCGGGTCGGTGTAGCTGCTGGGACGGTTGATTTCAAACAGCGCCAGCGTATGGGTGAAGTCGCCCAGGTCGACCTTCAGGCCGATCTCCTTCTGCTTGGTCTTGTAGGGCGCAAAGAGCTCTCCTGCGTTGGCCGCGGTGGCAGGCGCCGCCTGTCCCTTGGACAGGCCTTCGATGTAGTTGGCGTACACCGAGATATTGTCCGTGGCCTTGACGAGCAACGCGGCGGCGGGCGACGTGGCGCTGGCGTCGTAGCGGCTGGTCCGCGCCCCTGTGGTAACGCTGAAGCTGTCGGTGCGAACCTCCTGGCGGCGCGCGCCCAGCGTCAGCTGCACACGGTCCTCGGCAAAGGACAAGGTGTCGGCCAGGCCGTAGCTGTTCATGCGCGTCTTGCTGTGCATGATCGGCGGAAAGACGCCAGTTGGCGCCGGCCCCCAGACCGGGTTGTAGATGTTGGTGACCCAGTCCGCGCCGGGCACCGAGCGGCGGCCGTAGTCGTGCTGGTCGTCGGAGTAGTAGGTGGCATTCAGCACCCACTGGTGCTTGATCGCGCCGGTCTGCAGCTTGCCGCGCAGGCCCGCGTCGCCGGAGGTCTTTTCCACCTCCATTTTGAGTTGCCCCATCGACGTGCGGAAGTCGCCGGCATCGTTGAACACCTGCGCCGACATGGCGCCGCTGTAGGTGTATTCGGAACGGCTGGTGCCGATGGCCGCGTAGGCCATCAGGTTGTCGGTGACGTCGAATTCGCCGCGGATCATGGCGCCGCGATCCTGGTTCTTCACGTAGGCCCAATCCGGATTCAACAGGGTTTCGGGCTTGGGCGGCTTGGGCACGCCGATGCCGGGCGCCAGGTTGATGCCGCGCGTCACGCCGTCGATGCGCTCATCGGTGTCGTATAGATCAGCGGAGATGCGGACCCGCTCGCCGCGCCAGTCCAGGCCCAGCGACGCCAACTGCGCCCGCTTCTTCTGGTCGACGACCGGGCCGTCGCCGTTGCGGTACATGCCGTTGAACCGGATGCCGAACTGCTGTTTGTCGCCGAAGCGCCTTCCCATGTCCAGATGTCCGCCGAATTGCGAATCCGACATGTAGGTGGCGGTCAGGCGGGTCAGGGGATCGGCGCCGGCGCGCTTGGACACCAGGTTGACCGCGCCGCCGACCGAACCGCCGGGGGGCATGCCATTCAGCAAGGCGGACGGGCCCTTCAGCACCTCGATCCGCTCAAACATCTCGGGCGAGGCCCGATAGTACGGCGCCATGCCGGCCAGTCCATTGAACGTCATGTCGGTGGTGGCGGAAGCGAAGCCGCGGATCGAGTAGTTCTCGCTCCACGCGCCCGACACGCCGTTGCTGAACACCGACGGGTCGGTGCGGGCGATGACGTCAGTGATGTCCTTGGCCTGCAGATCCTCGATGTACTTGTCCGTGTAGTTGATGACGGAGAACGGCGTGTCCATGAAATCCTTGTCGCCCAGGAAGCCCACGCGGCCGCCGTACGTGACCTGGCCGCCGGCGTAGGGCGTTGATGGCGCCTCCTGCGCGTCGGCTTGGCCCGTGACCGTCACCGTGGGCAGCGTCTTCACGCCCGCCTCCTGTTGCGCCCAGACGGGCGCCGCGGCCACGGTGCCCAGCGTGAGGCCAAACAGGCCGGCGATGAGAGGATTCAAGGAAAAGGCGGGCTTCGCCTGCCCGGCCAGCGGCGAGGGACGTGCGACGCGGCCGCTATGGCGACGTTTGCTCATGGAATGCTCCGTTCAGTTGAGCTGGGGATCGCCCGGCAACTCGGGCGACTGGGAATCATTTACGTTTGAATCGGCAATGACGCGCGGCGCGTCAGGAGAAATCAGTTGCGGTAGGGCCTCATGACTTCGTCGATCATGAGATGCAGCGACTTCACGCTGGCGGCGGTGACGTACCAGGCTTCGGCGTCGGTAAAGACGACGCGGCCGTTGCGCCATGCGGACGTCTGGCGCAGCAGCGGGTTGCCCAGCGTCTCGGCGGTCAGCGCCGGCCTGCGTTCCATCACGGCCGTGCGGTCGACCACGAAGACAATGTCCGGGTTCGCCTGCTGGATGAATTCGCTGGAGATCGGCTGGCCATGCAGGCCGCCATCGGCCAACGGACTGGCCGGCTTCACGCCCAGCGCCTTGAAGATGAAGCCGTAGCGGGATTGCACCCCGAACGAGCTGAAAGCCCCGTTGTTGTGCAGCACGACAAGCGCCGTCTCCGGGCGATCGCGGATGAGCGCACGCGCCTCGTCGACCTTGGCGTCCAGATCGGCGGCCTTGCGGCGGGCAAGGTCGTCCTTGCCGAAGATTCGTCCCAAGGTCAGCAGATGGTTCTTGACGATCTCGACGTGATCGGCCTGACTGTCGCGATAGTCCACGTCGAAATGGATCGTGGGCGCGATCTGGCTCAGCTCCTTGTAGTGATTCGCCTGCAGTGACGTGATCAGAATGAGGTCCGGCTTGGCCGCGTGCACGCGCTCCAGATTCGGCTGGACGATGGCGCCCATGTCCTGCACCTCGGGGGCATCGCGGTAACGGGCCAGGAAGTGCGGCACGAAGTCCTTGGGCATTCCCACAACGGGGACACCCAGCTCGTCCAGGAAATCCACTTCGTTCATGTCCAAGGCCACCACGCGCTGCGGCAGCCGGTCGATCACGGTCTCGCCCAGCTTGTGCTTGACGGTGACCGGGGCATAGGCATTTTGCGATGGTTGTTCAGCGGGCGCGGCGGTGTTGGGCGCATCCGTGGCTTGGCCGCAGCCGTGCAGCGCCGCCGTCGCAGCCATCGCGGCGGCAAGCAGCAGCGCCCTCGGCCAGTGCGACAGGATCATTTCAGTTCTCCAGGGGGATTGAAGTAGTTGCACAGGCGACCGCGATCGCCCTGCGTGATCTCGAAATCCAGTCCATACAGTTCGCGCAGCCGGTCCTCGGTCATGACTTCATGCACCGCGCCCGCGCAATGCACCGCCCCGCCCTTCAATGCGACGACGTGGTCGGAATAGCTGGCCGCGAAGTTGATGTCGTGCACCACCAGGATCACGGTGCGGCCATGGTCGTCGCACAGACGGCGCAGGGCGCGCATGATCTGCACGGCATGCCGGATGTCCAGGTTATTCAGCGGCTCGTCCAGCAGCAGGCAATCGGTCTGTTGCGCGATGGTCATGGCCATGAAGGCCATCTGCCGCTGACCGCCGCTCAGCTCATCCAGATAGGCGCAACGCAGCGGCTCCAGCGACAGGAAGGCGATGGCCTCGTCGATCGCCTGCCGGTCCTGTGGCGTCAAGGCGCCGCGGCTATAGGGAAAGCGCCCGAAGGCCACCAAGTCTTCCACCGTGAGCCGCAGGTTGAAGTCGGGAGACTGGCGCAGGGTGGCGACGCGCCGCGCGTAATGGGCACGGGGCATGCCCGCCACGCTGCGGTCTCCGATGAAGATGCCGCCCTGCGTCGGCTCCAGCAGGCGCGCCATCATCATCAGAAGCGTGGTCTTGCCCGCGCCGTTCGGGCCAATGAGCGAAGTCAGTTTTTTTTCAGGGAACTGAAGACTCACATCGCGAAGGACCGTTTTCGCGCCGTGGCGTTTTGATAGATTTCTGGTCGTGATCATGCGGAGCCCCGCGTGCGCGCCATAAGCGCGAGAAACCAGCCGCCGCAGACCAGGTTGACCAGGATGCCGACGGTGGTCTTGTAGTTGAAGACGTGCTCGACCGTGAGCTGGGCCAGGATGAACATGCCGACGGCGATCGCGCAGCCGGTGGGCAACGTGATGCAGTGCCGGCGTGTGCGCGCCAGCGCATACGCGGTGTTGGCGACGAAGATGCCCATGAACGCCGTGGGTCCCAGCAGGCTGGTGGAAACGGCAACCAGCACCGCGATCAACGCCAGATGCAGTTGCACTGCGCGCGGATGGTCCACGCCCAGCGACATGGCCTGGTCACGCCCCAGCGACAGGACGTCCAGCGTCGGCAATTGCCTGCGTCCGACCAGGCATACCACGGCAACAACGGCGGCGGATGCCAGCAACTGCGCCGGCTCGGCCTTGCCGAACGAGGCCTGGGTAAAGCCCAGCAGGATCGAGAACTCCCCCGGACTGGTCTTCAGTTGCACGAACTGCGTGAAGGTGCCGATCACCATGGTCAGCACCAGCCCCACCAGCAGCAGGAAATACACGTTCTGCCTGTCCTGCCGGAACAGCCAGCGATGAAGGATCCACGAATACGCCAGCATCACCAGCACCGAGAGCAGGAAATTGCCATTCGGCCCCAACAGCATCAGGCTTTGCGTACCCAGCGCCAGGATCATCACCGACTGCAACAGCAGATACACAGCCTCGTAACCCATGATGGCGGGCGTGAGGATCCGGTTGCCGGTCAAGGTCTGGAACACGATTGACGACCAGGCGATGCAGACGCCGCCGATCACCATGGCCACTAGCCGCGCCAGGCGTTTGGGGATGACGTAGTCGAAGTCCAGGCCTGACCGGAAGAAGAGGAAAGTCGCGGCCAGCGCGATAACCACCATCCACACCGTGTTTCGGGAAACCGCGCGCATCATCGGTGCTTCCAGAAAATAAGCGCCAGGAACAGGACGCCGCCCACGGCCCCCGCTGTCAGGCCGATGGGCACTTCGAACGGATAAATCAGCACGCGCCCCAGGATGTCGCAGCACAGCAGCAGCGACGCGCCGCCCAGCGCGACGACGGGCAACGTACGGCTCAGGTTGTCGCCGTAGTGAAGCGCGACCAGATTGGGCACCACCAATCCCACGAACGGAATCGCGCCCACCGTGATGACCGTGGCCGACACCGTGACCGCCACAAGCATCAGACCCAGCGCAACCGTGGCCGGATAGTTCAGTCCCAGGCTTGCGGCCATGTCCTCGCCCATGCCGGCCACCGTGAAGCGGTGCGCGTACAGATAGGTAAGAACGACGATCGGCAGGATGAGATAGACGATCTCGTAGTTGCCCTGAACGATCTTGGAAAAGTCGCCCAGCAGCCAGCCCTGCATGCTTTGCAGGATGTTGTTGCGGTAGGCATGGAACTCGGCCAGCGCGCTCAGCACGCCGCCGAACATCAGTCCCATCACCGGCACCAGCACCGTGTTCTTGAACCTGATGCGGCGCACGATCATGACGAAGGCCAGGCTGGCGGCAAAGCAGAACGCAAGCGCAAACGCCATCCGCCCGCCCGGCCCCATTGACGGCGCCAGCGTCAGCGCAACCAGGATGCCCAGCTTGGCGGCGTCAAGCCCGCCGCAGGTGGCGGGTTCCACAAACTTGTTGCGCACGATGTGCTGCAGGATCACGCCGCATACCGACAGGCCGACGCCCGTCAGCACCAGCGCGGCCAGCCGCGGCAGGCGGCTGGCGGTCAGCGTCAGCCACGCGTCGCCCGACAGCGTGAAAAGCTGCGTCCACGCCAACTGACGTGCCCCGACCAGCAGGGACGCGCCGCACAGCGCAACGAACAGCACCGACAGCCCGGCACGCATCAGACGCGGTCTCCCGCGATGCGCCAGCCCTTGGCGGCCTGGCGCTGCGCGAGGAATTTTGCATACCGCCCGCCGCTCGCGCGCAGCGCCGCCGGCGCGCCCGCTTCGACGATCCGGCCGTCCTCCACCACGGCGATTTCATCGGCCATCGCCACCGTCGACAACTGATGCGCAATGACCACCAGCGTCCGCTTGCCGCGCAGGCGCGCCAGCGTGTCGGCAATGACGGCCTGATTGCCCGCGTCCAGCGCTGCGGTGGCCTCGTCCACCAGCAGGATGGGCGCGTTGCTGATCAGCGCGCGGGCGATGGCGATGCGCTGGCGCTCGCCGCCCGACAGCCGCGAGCCCCCCTCGCCCACCGGCGTGTCCATGCCCTGCGGCAAGCGCCCAGCGATCTCGTCCACGCCCGCTTCGCGCGCGGCTTGCAGGACATCGGCATCATTGCAGCCCGGCCGACCGACGCGGATGTTGTCGGCGATCGTGCCGGTGAAGAGATAGGTGTCCTGGAAGATCTGGCTGATCTGCCCGGCCAGTTGCGCGCTGGCGATCTGCCGCACGTCGACACCGCCGACCCGCACGCTGCCCTCGGTCACGTCGAAGAAGCGCGCAATCAACCGGGCCAGCGTCGTCTTGCCGGACCCCGACGCGCCGATCAGGGCGACCATGCTGCCCGACTCGATGCGCAGGTTCAACCCGTGCAGCACGTCCGGCTCGTCGTGCGCATAGCGAAAGCGCACATCGCGCAATTCGATGGACGCATCGCGCGGCACCTGCGGTGCGACGGGCTCCGGCAGCGGCGCTGCGGCCAAGAGTGCGTCGATTGCGTCAAGCTGGGCGCGCGTGCCGCGCAGGACCTCGCCATAGCCGGCAACCTCGAGCAACCCATCGATGTAGCGCACCGCCAGCAGCATCGCGACAACGGCCGCCACCACTTCGCCGGCCGCGGCGCCGGCGCCGAGCAGTCCGTTGAGCCACAGGGCCGCCGCGATCAGCAAGGCGGCAAAGATGGCCTGGACCGCCCAGACATTGAGCACAGCCGCGGCCGCCGACAGCCAGATCAGGCGCGCGCCCGATTGGCGCTGCGCGTCAAGGGATTGCTCGAAGTGCCGCATGCCGCCGCCTTCCGCGCTGAAGGCGCGCAGCACCGACTGCGCCTGCGCGAACTCGACCACGCGATGGCTGGTTTCAGCAAAGCGCCGATGAAACGTTGCGTCGGCTCGCCCCGCCAGCCGCGCGGTAAGCGCCAGCACGCCCGCCAGCAGCGGCAGCGCCGCCAGTGCGATCAGCCCCAACAGCCAATGCTGCGCGAGCAGGGCCGCGACCAGCACGAGGGGCGCCACCACGCCCACGATGAGCGGCGTGAAGACGTGCGCGGGCAACTGGGCCACGGTCATCATCCCCTGCGTGACGACATGGCTGAGATGCGCGGTGTTCTGCGGCGTGAACCAGCCGACAGGCAGTCGCGCCACATGGTCGCCCAGCCAATGGCGGCCGGCCTGCAGAATGGCGACGCCCGCGCGCACGCCTGCCCGCTCGACCGGCAGGCGCAGCGCCCCGCAGCACGCCACGCCGGCGAGCAGCGCAGCCAGCCACGGGGCGGCCCGCCGCACGTCGCCGACCAGCAGATGCGTGAGCAGCGGCGCCGTGGCCGCAATGGTCAGCCCGCAGGCCAGCCCATAGGCGGCGGCCAGCCACCCGTAACGGCGCAGCCAGTGAACCTCATTGCCAAGCAGGCGGACAAAGGTCTTCAGCATGCCGGCTCCTCTTGCGCCGTGGCCACCGCATAACCGCCCTGCTGCCAAAGCTGCGCGTAGCAACCGCCTTGCGCCAACAGCGCGTCGTGCCGCCCCTGTTCGGTGATTACTCCATCCTCCAGGACCAAGATGCGATCGGCATGCACCACCGTGTCCAGCCGGTGCGCGCTCACCAGCAGCGTGCGTCCCTTGGCAAAGCGCGACAGCGCGTCCTGGACGGCGGCCTCGTTGCCGGCGTCGGCCGCCGCCGTGGCCTCGTCCAGCACCAGCACGGGCGGATCAAGCAGGACGGCACGCGCGATGCTTACGCGCTGGCGTTCGCCGCCCGAGAGCTGCGCGTCTTCGCCGATCACGGCGTCATAGCCGCGCGGCAAGGCCAGGATGCGTTCGTGAATGTTGGCCGCCTGCGCGGCGGCTTCGATTTCCTGCTGGCTGGCGCCAGGCCGGCCAAGCGCAATGTTGTCGCGCACGCTGGCGTGAATCAGCCGCACCTCCTGCAACACAAAGCCGATGCGCCGGTAGAGCTGCGCGCTCTCGATTCGCCGCAGGTCCACACCGCCTAGCGTGATGCGCCCTTGCGCCGGATCGAAGAATCGCACCATCAGGCGGGCGAGCGTGGACTTGCCAGCGCCGGACGGGCCGACGATGGCGGTCACCGTGCCCGGCGCCAGTGTGAAAGTAATGCCGGACACCGCCTCGTGGCCGTCGCCGTAGCGGTAGCCCACGTTTTCAAACCGCACTTCATGGCCTTCGGGGAGTTGTCCGCACCCAGCCGGCGGCGTCTCCAGAACGGGGGTGTTCATGAGCGCCAGCAGCCGCTGCGCCGCGCCCTTGGCGCTGCCCAGATCATGCAGCAGCGTATGCAGCAAGAGCATCGGCGCGCAGATGCCCGGCGCCACCAACGCGAAAGGCAGCACGTCGACCGGCGCCATCCAATCCAGCGCCACGAACAGCGCGCCCACGCCCAGCACTACGCCCAGGACCGTGACCGGCGCGATCAGCGCGTGGGCTCGCGCCATCGCGGCGACCAATGGCCGGGTGAAGTCGGCAAAGGCCGCTGCAAAGCCGTCCACCGCATCCCGGTAGCCGCGATGCGCCTTGCCGGCGTCGCCAAACGCCTTGACCACCGGTATGCCATTGACGAATTCGACGGTGGCCCCGTTGAGGCGGCCCAGGCGTTCGACGAACACCGGCATGTTCGCGCCACTGGCCTTCATGGCCCGGCGCAGAAAGAGAAAGAACCCCGGAAACGGCAGCAGGGCCACGCTGGCAAGGCGCCAGTCCTGTGCGAACAGATAGGCCGCCGACGCCACGATGGCGCCGCCCGCGCGTGCCGTCGCCGTGAAGAAATGCGCGGTCAGGCTGTGCAGGGTCGCCATGTCGTCCTGCAAGGCCTGCTTGACCTCGCCCGACGCCCGGTCCGTAAACCAGCCCAGTGGCACTTGAGCCAAACGACGCGCGCCGGCCAGACGCAGGTGATGCGTGATCCGGTTGTCAGCCAGGTGGGCAGTCAGTTCGGCGGCCGACACCAGCGCCATGCCCGCGAACATGCACGCGACGGCGGCGGCGACGGTCCACCAGATTCCGGGCCCGGGCCCCATCGACGCGGGACCTTCGAGGACCAGGTAGGCGATGTGCGCGATGGCGGCCAGCGGCGCCAGCGTGAGTATGGTGCCCACCGCGGCAAGCGCGGCTGCGGCGATGAGTTGCCCGCGGATCGGGGTCAACACCAGGCTGAGCGGGCCGGGCTGTCGAGGATGGGCCGGCGCGGCTCCGGAAGTGCTCATGAATGAAGTACCAGGATGAAGTTGATAATTATTTGCATCACTATAAACTAAATCTTGAAATAGTTGCATAGCAATAAACTAAATAATTACGGGACAGGTTAAAGTGCGGGATAGCCGACGCCACCAACAGGGATCAGACATGCAGCCGCCAGAGCGCCGCCCCACGCGGGGACGCCCTCCCACCATCACCCGCGAGCGGATCGCCGATGCCGGCATCGCCGTGGGCTTGCCCAACATCACGTTCGTGGGCGTCGCCGCGGCACTGGGCGTCAGCCACATGGCGCTCTATAAGCACGTGCCCAGCCTCGAGGAACTCAAGCGACTCGTTGCAGAGGAAATCTTCAAGCGGTGGCAGATTCCGCAGGCCTGTAGCAACAATCGCGGCGAGTTGAAGGATTACCTCACCGTGTTCTCGACGTCCGTGCGCGAATTCGTCAAGGCGCACCCGGGTGTGACGCCTTTCGTGATCCGGCGGCTGGCCGCGACGCCGTCCATGCTGGCGAAGATCGACGGCCATCAGCGCCATATCGCCGATGCCTATGGCATCTCAAAGGAGCAGTCCCGCATCCTGCTGGCAACCGTGGCGTTCCACGGTATGGCGGTGGCGGATACGGTGTATTCGGTTGCGGGGCTGGAGCCGGTCGTCGACGCCGCGCGCGCGGCGGAAGAATTCGAGATGGAAGTCGAACTCGATCAGGGCATGCAGGCCCTCATCATCGGCCTGACGGCCATGCTGGATTCCGGCCTCGGAAAGCCGGCAACCGCCCGGCCGGCACGGAAGGTAGTGACGGCCGCCAAGAAGTCGCGCAGCGCCTGAGGGCCTGCCGCTCAGCTTGTGTTTCGTGCTGAACCAGGGCAAAGCCCTGGTCCGCGGGGCGTTCCGATGGTGGACCGGGCGACAACAGGGGGCGACGTGCCAAAGCGCACAAAAGCGGCAAGCAGCTCAATCTGCATGGAGCAACTCATTTCGAACATTGCATGCGGCATTGATTGATCGAGTCAGCTCGAAAATGACCGCGCTCATCCGGCCGCTTTCGGCCAGAAGCGGACCTTTTCAACTAGCCGGGGTAACGCAAATGGATCAAGGGATAAGGCCGTCCCTGTGAATCCTTCTCCGAACGTCCAGTTTCGACGAATCCCATCCGTTGATAGAAGCCGACCGCTTGAGAATTCTGCATGTTGACGTCCGTCGTTAATGAACCATGTAACGCCAATCCTTGCTGCAACAATTGACGACCGATACCGTTTCCACGTACATCGGGATCGATGAATAGCGCCTCCATATGGGTCCCATCGATCAGCATAAATCCATAGGGATGGTCATTTTCATCGACGGCAACAATCACCGGTGCATGGGGCAGAAAACCACACACTTCGGCATCAATGGCCTTTCGATCTTCGGCATCGAGAAAGTGATGGGTGGCGTCTACGGAGCGCCGCCAAAGGTCAACGAGCGCGGGGCCATCTTCAGGACGCGATCTGCGCAGTGTGTACATAGCAACCTTCAAAAAATTTTAGTTTAGGTGAAGTACGCCTGCCTACGCCTGCCACACCATCGCTGCACCCTTCGGAAAATGCTGAAGCCCGCTCCGGGTCGGAAGTCGCCGGCCGCACGTCGGAGGACGGCCAGAAGCGGAAATAGGGCACCGCCCGGGGGTGAGCCTGCCGCCCCGGGTTCGGGCGCCGGTCAGAACATGGCGCGCACCGCCACGCGGAACGTGCGCGGCTGGCCGAAGTAGTTGAAGTAGTCCGTGTTGCCCACCGACTGGTAGTAATTCCGGTCGAAGAGGTTGTCCACATTGAACTGCACCGCCAGGTTCTTGTTGACGTCGTAGACCGCGTGCAGGCCGACCAGCGTGTAGGCGCCCTGCGAGATCTTGTAATCCTGTCCGCCCGTCGTGCCCGTGTTGAAGATGCCGCTCTGCGCATAGACCGAGCCGCCCACGCGCAGCTTGTTCCATTGATCCGGCAGGCGGTAATCGGTGGACACCTTCAGCAGGTGCCGCGGAAAGGTGCTGGCAAACGTCTGGCCGGCCAGCGGACCCTGCGCGTATTTGGATTGCGTGTACGTGTAGCCCAGGCTGACGTTCCAGGCCGGCGTGATGGCTCCATTGATCTCGAAGTCCACGCCGCGATTGCGCACCTTCTCGGCGGCACGGAAGCAGGAAAGGACGCCCGGCGGGCACAGGTCAATGTCGTAAATCCGGTCGGCCCGGCCCTTCTGATCTGTCTGGAACAGCGCCAGCGCGGCATTCACCCGGCGGTCCATGAACTCGCCCTTCAGGCCGATCTCGTAGTTCTGCCCCGTCATCGGCGGCAGCACGCCGCCGTCGACGCCAATGTTCTCCTGCGGCTTGAAGATTTCGGTATAGCTGGCATAGGCCGACAGGTTTTCATTCAGGTCCTGCACCACGCCGGCGTACGGCGTGACCTTGCCGCGCTGCTCATAGCGGCTTCCCGTGCGCACGGTGGTCTGCGCAAAGCGGTCGAATTCGAACCAGCTCATGCGCGCGCCCACGAGGAAGGTCGTGCTGTCGGTCAGGCTGAAGCGGCCGGCGGTGTAGATACCCTGCTGCTTCTGCGTGATGTTGTACTGCCACATGTCCACGTCCAGCCCGGTCGGCGCGGGCGGATTAAACGCGCGCAGGTCGTTCATGTCGACCACGTAGCGATAGCTGGCGTCGCGCCCGCCGTGATAGTCGAAATCGTCCTTGCGCGTGGAGGCGCCAATCACCAGCTCATGCCGGCGGCCCAGCAATTGGAACGGACCGGACGCGTAGGCGTCCACGCCCCACTGCGTATCGTTGAAATGGAAGAGGCGCGGGTTCAGCGTGAAGAGGTCGCCGGTCGTGCGCTGGGTGTAATTGCCCAGGAAGTCCGACTTGGCGGACAGCCAGCTTCCGGCGACGGTGAGCTTCCAGCCGTTGTCGAATTCGTGCCTGATGTCGGCGAACAGATTGGTGTTGCGCTTGTTCACGTAATTCCAGTCGCCGACCAGGGCCGTCTTGCGCGACATCGGGTAGAACGAACCGTCGGCTCGCGTCGGCAGTCCGGACCAGTCGTAGCCCTGGTTCCGGTCCTTCTGATAGGTCAGGCCCGCCGTCACCGTGGTGGCGGGCGTGATGTCGGCCTCCAGGATGCCGTAGAAGAGCGAGTTCTCCTTGCCTGCCTGTTGCGAGAAGTCGCCCGAATTGGTGTAGGCCGTCACGGCGCGTCCGCGCAGCGTCTTGGCGTCGTTCAGGGGCGAGGACACATCGAGCATGGTGCGGTAGTCGTCCCACGATCCCGCCGACACCGTCATGACACCCGTCGTCTCGTAGCCGGGTCGCTTGCGCACGAGGTTGATGGCGGCCGCCGGGTTGCCGGCCCCTTCCAGCAAGCCCGTGGCGCCGCGCACGACCTCGACCCGGTCATAGATCTCGGTGGTGGGCTTGTTGATGGCGTCGAACGAATACGGGTTGGTTATGTTGACCGGCACACCGTCGATCTGCAGGTTGTCGATCTGTTGGCCCCGCGCCTGGTAGGTCGAGCGCTCCGAACCGCTCTGAACCACCGAAATTCCGGTGGTCGCCTGCAGCACGTCGTCCAGGTTCCGCATGGACTGGTCATCCATGCGCTGGCGCGTCACCACCGTTACCGATTGCGGCGTCTCGCGCTGCGACAGGTTCAGGCGCGTGGCGCTGTTCGTCACCTGCACGACGTAGGTGTCACTGGTGTCCACGGGCGGCAAATTGCCGGAAACCGTGACCGGTGCGAGGGTGGTGGTCTCGGGCGGTGCACGCCGCAGGGTCAGCGTGCCGTCCGCGGCCTGCGTGGATTCAAGTCCGCTGCCTGCCAGGGCGACGCGCAGCGCAGCGTCCGTGGTGTATACGCCCCGCACGGCCGGGGCATTCAGGCCGCGCACGAGCTGCGGATCGTAGGACACCACAGTCCGGCTCAACCGCGCAATCTCGGTCAGCGTGGCGTCCAGGCTGCCGGCGGGCAGGTCGAACGCGATGGGCGCCCGCGGCTGGGCGTGGACTGGCTGGCCAAGGCTGGACGCCGCCAGGACCACGGCGATACTCAGGACATGGGGAACGGGCAAAACGCGCATGAAGCTCTCCGATACGTTGCGCACAGTGATATCTGGGTATGTGCCGCGAGATCGGAAAAGTGACAGTGCTCGTGCAAAAGAAAGTGAGAAAACCGGTCAGGCCGACCGGACGTCGATCAAAGTGAGCCAGCGCGTATAGCGGCTGACCGTGATCGGCAGCGTGTGTTCCAGCGCGCTGAGCGCGCGGTCGGTGTCGTCCAGCGGATAGACGCCGGACACCGCCAGGCGGGCAGCCTGCGGGCTGACGCGCAGCACGCCCGTGCGGTAGCTGGCCAGCGCCGCGGCAATCTCGCCCAGCGGCTGATCGCGCGCCTTCAGCCATCCCTCGCGCCACGACGCGGCGTCTTCCATCGCTTGCGGGCGATCCGCCCAGGCAGCCCCAAAACGCGCGCCCTGCCCCATCGCCAGCGTCAGCGGCGACGCGTCGCGCGGAACGACATCGACGCTGTTCTGCAACGCCACGGCCAGGCTGGCCTCCTCTTCCAGCCGCACCATGCAGCCCGCGCCCGCGCTGCGAACCTGCCCGTGCACCGTGTGCACCGCAAACAGCGCGGAAAGGCCGGTGCGCGGCTGTACCACCAGCGCACCCTCCAGCAACCGCACGCTGCGCGCGTCTGCCGTGAAATCCAGGTCCACGCGGCTGCGGGCATCCAGGGTCAGCAGGCTACCGTCCGGCAGCGTGAAGGTCCGGCGTTCGCCCGTAGCCGTGCCCAGGTCGGCCGTCAGATTGCCCAGCGGCGTGATGCGGTTGGCGGCCCAGCCGCCCGCCGCCGCGGCGCCGGCCAGGGCGGCCGCGTTGAGCAGCACACGGCGGCGCGCTGGACGCACCAGCGTGCGCCGCAAAGCGTGGTGCTCGTTCTTCATCACCGTTTCCAACCGCCCCACCGACTGGCTCAGGCCCTGCTGCAGCCGCGTCCAGGCATATTCATGGGCTGGGTCGGCCGCGCGCCAGGCAGCACAGGCGGCGTGATCGGCATCCGTCGCCTCGCCCGAGGTCAGCTTGACCCAGAAACCGATCGCGCGATCGCCGGCCTCGGCCACAGATTGCTCGCGGCTCATGGCGCGTCCGCCAGCGCGTAGCAGCGCTGCAGCGCCTGCGCGATGTACTGGCGCACCATGCTCACCGACACGCCCAGCGCGGCGGCGATTTCCTTGTGCGTCAGGCCGTCGAGCTGGCTGTACAGAAACGCCGCGCGCGCCTTCGCTGACAGCCCATCGAGCATCTGGTCCACCTGGTGCAGCGTCTGCAGGATCGCAAGCTGTTCCTGCGGAGACGGGGCGAACTGCTCGCCCTGGTGGAACAGGCTTTCCAGCCACGCGGCTTCCAGCTCGCGACGGCGCCACAGTTTCCAGACCAGGCGTTTGGCGATGGTGATGATGAGTGCGCGCGGCTCGCGCACGGAGGCGAGCCGCGGCGTCTGGATGAGCTGCACGAACGTGTCGCCGACGACGTCCTCGGCGTCTTCCAGGTTACGCAGCCGAGAGTAGAGGCGGCCCAGCAACCATGGCCTGTCTTCGGTGTAGATTCGGGTCAGCAGAGGATGGTCCGAGGTAAGCATGGAATGCGGAAGCATGGCGCGGCGCACGGATGCCTATAAATACAAATCACTCTCATTCTATAACATGACGTTCCCTCCCGTCGCCGTCACGCGCGGCGCGCGGAACTGGCGTCCGGGGATAGCCGGAAGTGACAAGGCGTTCCGAAGGAGACCCATCCGCGGGTGGTGTCAGAGCCAGGCCTCTAGGCTCAAGGCTGCTTTGGGTCGAAAACTGCCAGTCTTCGACAACCGCTTTCGGCCGATTCTGTTGAAAAACTCGATCTCCGCGCACCATCGCACCGGGATCGAAAAATTGACCCTTCAGATCGGCGCCAGATCAACGATCTCATCCCGAGCAAGGGGTGAAGCACTCTCAAGAAGGTAGTCGAGCATCACTGGAAGGAGTTTTTCAACAGAATCGGCCAATAGCGGAATTTAGTTTGCTCCATAAACGCAGCGCACTCTGCTTCTCGTAGAGTTGTATTTCTTCCAGGAAAATAGTGTCACACTGCGATCTCGCCCGGTAATCTGCAGTCTGATGCACATCTTTGAACATGCACTTTATGCCCTCACGCTACGCTTCCCCACGTTACATCGCATCTGGATTTGACCCTGTATCGCCGGACACCACTTCACCGTTAGGTTGATAAAACGGCGAGACGCCGGAACTCTCGGGGAGAACGATACTTCAACGCACTGTGTGGATGCGATTCGTTGTA